>NZ_JAOQJG010000004.1:206091-280059 GCF_025567365.1 Anaerostipes amylophilus
GTAATATATTTTCGTTATGAGTTGTGAAATTGCATAACACTTACGGGGTGTGGCTCAGCTTGGCTAGAGCGCTTGATTTGGGATCAAGAGGTCGCAGGTTCGAATCCTGTCACCCCGACTATAAGCGGGTGTAGTTCAATGGTAGAACTCCAGCCTTCCAAGCTGATCACGTGGGTTCGATTCCCATCACCCGCTTTTTAATTTTATAGAATCCTATAAAGTTTGAGTCTGTAGCTCAGTTGGATAGAGCAACGGCCTTCTAAGCCGTGGGTCGGGGGTTCGAATCCCTTCAGGCTCGTTTTTCTATATCTGAATATATTCATATAGAAGTAACACATTATGGTGGGTATAGCGCAGCTGGTTAGCGCGCCAGATTGTGGCTCTGGAGGCCGTGGGTTCGAATCCCATTACCCACCCTGATCATTTTTAAATGATGGGCTATCGCCAAGTGGTAAGGCACAGCACTTTGACTGCTGCATTCGCTGGTTCGAGTCCAGCTAGCCCAGTTCTTGATAATTATATAAGGGTGTGTAGCTCAGGTGGTAGAGCACTTGACTTTTAATCAAGTTGTCCGGGGTTCGAATCCCCGCACGCTCATTATGCGGATGTGGCGGAATTGGCAGACGCGCTAGATTTAGGTTCTAGTGTCTACGACGTGCAGGTTCAACTCCTGTCATCCGCAGTATTTTTTTTGCTCAGCAAAGAAAATTAAAATAAAATGAAAAAAGTTCTTGACAATTACAACAGAACGTAGTAAAATATATTTTGTTGTGAGCGACAAAAACACATAACACTTACGGGGTGTGGCTCAGCTTGGCTAGAGCGCTTGATTTGGGATCAAGAGGTCGCAGGTTCGAATCCTGTCACCCCGACTATAAGCGGGTGTAGTTCAATGGTAGAACTCCAGCCTTCCAAGCTGATCACGTGGGTTCGATTCCCATCACCCGCTTTTTAATTTTATAGAATCCTATAAAGTTTGAGTCTGTAGCTCAGTTGGATAGAGCAACGGCCTTCTAAGCCGTGGGTCGGGGGTTCGAATCCCTTCAGGCTCGTTTTTCTATGTTTAAACATATTATTATATATAGAAGCAATACATTACGGTGGGTATAGCGCAGCTGGTTAGCGCGCCAGATTGTGGCTCTGGAGGCCGTGGGTTCGAATCCCATTACCCACCCTGTTATTTTGCTTATTTTACAAGATAATCACATAAGGGTGTGTAGCTCAGGTGGTAGAGCACTTGACTTTTAATCAAGTTGTCCGGGGTTCGAATCCCCGCACGCTCACTTGCTAGAAGAGATATGATTTTAAAGAAATTTAGGATTATGTCTCTTTTTTGATATATATATTAAAAAAACGAATAACTAGACTAAATAGTATCTCCCACAAATTAAACACTCCGTTATAGCCAAAAACTATATCAAACTAAAAGAAATACATATTTTACAAATTCCTAACGCACTGTTATACTAAACTCAATCAGTTGAAACAATAACACACAAATAAAAATAACAGAAAGATTATGAGGTGAAAAATATGAGAAAAGAAAAGTTAAAAAAAGCCTTAGCATTGGCATTAACAGGAGCAGTTATCATCGGAGCATTCGCAGGATGCGGAGCAAAGAAAGACAGCAGTAGTGATACAAAGAAAGAAGAAACAAAGAAGATCGTCATCGGAGCAAGTCCATCTCCACATGCTGACATCTTAAAAGTAGCAAAGAAAGAATTAAAAAAAGAAGGATACGAATTAGAGATCAAAGAATACTCTGATTATGTACAGCCAAATACAGCACTTGAATCTGGAGATTTAGATGCAAACTATTTCCAGCATAAACCATATTTAGATGATTTCAATAAAAAGAAGAAGACACATTTAGTTTCTGCTGGAATGATTCATTATGAACCATTTGGAATCTTTCCAGGAAAAACAAAGACTTTGAAAGATTTAAAGAAGGGTGCAACAGTTGCAGTTCCTAATGATACAACGAACGAAGCAAGAGCATTATTATTATTACAGGATCAAGGACTGATCAAATTAAAAGATGGTGCCGGATTAACAGCAACAAAGAAAGATATCGTAGAGAATAAAAAAGACTTGGCGATCAAAGAAATCGAAGCAGCTCAGATTCCAAGATCTTTAAAAGATGTTGATATCGCAGTTGTAAATGGAAATTATGCATTACAGGCAGGATTAAAGGTAAATAAAGATGCTTTAGCAACAGAAGATGCTGATTCTGTTGGAGCAAAAACATATGGAAATATCGTGGCTGTTAAAAAAGGAAATGAAAAATTAGCAGCAACAAAAGCTCTGATCAAAGCATTAAAGAGCGATACAGTGAAAAAATATATCAATGACAAATATGATGGAGCCGTTGTACCTCTGTTCTAAGAACAGGAGAAGATGAAAAACTATAAGTAATTTATGGAAGAAGCAAGAAATTATTGAAAAAATCAACTGAAATTGTTATGATGAAGCTATTGTCTGTCAGAAAACTGATGGATAATAGCTTATCTGATTCTTGGAGAACTATATAAGATCTGAGAATTATAGTAAGATAATGAAAGAAATATAGAAAGGATAAAGTCATGATTGAATTAAAAAATATAGATGTAACCTTCAAAAATGGCAGTCATGAATTCAAAGCGGTTGATAATGTAAGCTTAAAGATCAACAAAGGAGAGATCTTTGGAATCGTAGGACCAAGTGGTGCAGGAAAGAGTACTCTGGTACGTGTGATCAATCTGTTACAAAGACCAACTAATGGGGAAGTGATCATTGAAGGATCAGACATTACAAAATTTAATCGAAAACAATTAAGAAAAACCAGATTAAATATTGGAATGATCTTCCAGCATTTTAATCTGATCAGCGGATCAACAATTGCTGAAAATATAGCATTTTCATTATATGCAAACGATTATCCAAAAAATAAGATCAAAGACAGAGTTAAAGAACTCTTAGAGATCGTACATCTTCCAGAGAAAGCGGATGCATATCCAGCAAACTTAAGTGGTGGGCAGAAACAAAGAGTTGCGATCGCAAGAGCTTTAGCAAATAATCCAGATATTCTGTTATGTGATGAAGCAACATCAGCCTTAGATATTGAGAATACAGAAGAGATTGTGGAATTATTAAAAGAGATCAATGAAAAAACACATATTACGATCGTATTTATCACGCATGAGATGGATGTGGCAAAGAAATTATTTGACCGTATCGCATTTATGGAAGACGGACAGTTAAAAGAAGTGACAGATATTTATTCTGCATTTGCAGATCCAAAGTCAGATATCGCAAAGAGTCTGGTACAGAGAGTTTTAAATGTAGAAGTACCAGAAGGATTAACAGCCAAACCAAATGAAGAAATTGTTCGTTTAAGCTATACAGGAGATGATTCTTACGATCCTGTGATCAGTGTTGCCTCTAAGAACTACGATATCACGATGGATATTATCAATGGTAAAGTTGATTATATCAGAAATAAACCATTTGGTATGCTGATCGTAATCTTACGCGGGGAAGATGAAGAACGTAAGAAAGCATTAGAATACATCAGCAAGAATGTATACAAATTAGAGAGGCTAGGAGGAAGATAGTATGAATCAAACAATGGAAATCATTCAGTCAGAATTTGCCCAGGCATCCTTTGAGACCTTTGAGATGGTATTGATCTCCATGATCGCAGCAGCAATCTTTGGAACAATTTTAGGACTGGTCTTACATTTAGCATCAAATCCGATTTTTTATAAAAACAAGGTTGTTAACGGAATTGCGGGAACGATCATCAATGTGATCCGTTCATTGCCATTTATTATTTTGATCATCGTATTACAGCCATTAGCAAGATTGGTTGTAGGAACAAGCATTGGACCAATTGCAGCATCTGTGTCACTGGCAATTGCAGCGATCGCATTTTATGCAAGACTGGTAGAAGGTGCTTTCAGTGAAGTTGATAAAGGTGTGATCGAAGCAGCGGTTGCAACAGGAGCTGGTATGCCGCTGATCATCCGCAAAGTTTTATTTGTAGAAGCAACACCTGCGCTGGTACGTGCATTAACTGTTACATTTGTAAGTGTTATTGGATATTCTGCAATGGCAGGAGCTGTCGGTGGTGGTGGAATTGGTAATCTTGCCATCATGTATGGTTATAACCGTTATGAGACAGGGGTGCTGATCATTACCGTTGTTGCATTGGTTATCATTGTTCAGGTAGGACAGTGGATCGGGGATAAGATTGCACTGAAACTTACAAGAAAATAAGGGTAGCTAAAATAAAAATAAGAAATTTTCGTATCAAAATAAATATTTTCTTTTCTTCTGGACAGAATATAAGTATCAAGATGTTAAGAAGAAAAGGAGATACAATATGAAAAAGACGATGAAGCTTGCAAGTTTTATTTTTGCATTGACTTTGGCAGTGTCTGTAGTTTTGACTGGATGTGGGAATGGAAGAAAGGATTCTACAACAAAAGGTACAACAGAGAATAACAATGCATCCAATACGACAGAAGATAATTTGGTAGATGATGCAGAGGATGCCGTTGATGATGTGGCAGACGGAGTCGGTGATGCCGTTGAAGATGTAGCAAATGGATTTGATAATTATGATGATGCACACGATTATTTACTAAATCGCCTTCAGACAGATGATAAGGATGGAAAATATGAAGTACGCAACGAGACAAGAGATGAGCAGGAATATAAAGATGGAGCCAGTGGATATCATTTTGAGATTTATGATGCAAATGATGATTCTGGGAAGAAATACGGAGATTTTTATGTAGATAAAGACAATGGAAAGATCTACAAACGAAATACAAAAACAGAGAAATTAGAAGAATACAAGAAATAAAGAAAAAGGCACAGGGAGATTTAATCCTGTGTCTTTTTTGTTGTATAAAAAACGTAAGAAAAATTTAAGAAAAAAATGATAGACAGATTTAATACTTTTGTTGTTTAATATTCAAAGAGGGATTCAGCTGCAAATGCAGCGCTTTGTACAATAAGGATAAAAGGAGTAAGTTATGAAAGCTATGAAACTACTTTATCGCATATCAAATGGTATGGTATATGCGATTTCTTTTGTGATACTCGCAATTCTCACAATCAAGAATCTAATATTTTCCACTTATGTTATGAATATTAAGGAACATATCCGCATCCGCAATACAAATGTATGGATGACAGCAGTTTTTATGATCGGGCTGGTTCTTTTGTTTTACCTGTTATTTAAATTTTCGGAAAGAATCGATGAGAAAAAACTGTTTTTATTTTTTTCTGTGATATATCTTGTGGCAGGAATTTATATGATCATAAATATAAATTCTGTATTAAGATATGATGCATTGTCTGTTCATAAAGCATCCATTGCAATCCATCATGGAAAATTTACAACAATGGATATGGGGCATTATATGTACAGATACCCACATCAGATTGGATTTCTGATCTATGAATATATATTGGGATTTATAAGCCATGATGCAAAGCTATTATTTGGAATGAATCTTGCAGCGATTTTTGGAATTAATTTTTTCATATATAAGATTACAAAAGAAATATTTAATGACCAGCATAAGGTTAATTTGACAGCAATTACTTTAAGTTTTTTATTTCTGCCACAGTTTTTCTTCCTGACATTTGCATATGGATTGATTCCGGGATTTTTTCTTCTGACAGTTGGAGTTTTTTATCTATTTGCCGCAGTCAGGACAAAGAAATGGAAAGATATGATCCTAAGCAGTATTTTTCTTATGCTAGCAGTACTTATGAAGAAGAATTTTATTATTGCACTGGCAGCGTGTCTTTGTTATCTTTTTTTACATTATTTAAAAGAACATGATAAAAATATCTTAAAGATGATGGTATTATTTGTCATAGTATTTGTTGCAGGTAAGATGATCATGACGGTTGGATTTGAAGTAGCGACTGGGAAAAAGATAAATAAAGGAGTCCCAAGTATCTTGTGGGTCGCGATGGGAACAGATCCTGATAATCATGTTCGTTCTGGAGGATGGTATAATAAAAAATTTATCGATGTATATGTAAGCAATAATTACGACAGAGAAAAAGCAGCGAAGCAAGGAGAAAAGATGGTATCTGGATATATTAAACAGTATAAAAGACATCCTAAGAAGGCTTGTGAATTTTTTAGCAAAAAGCTTACAACAACATGGACAGATCCATTATATGAATCTATTTTTTCGGGGCCTAAGGCAGCGGCAGGGCAGTATGTGAAAACAAAACAGCTGCATCACCTGTTCAATGAAGAAAAACATGATACATATCTTTATACGGGAATGAAAGCATATATAATTTTACTTTTGGCAGCGGTGTGGATCTTTGTGATAAAGTATTTAAAAGAATATGATAAGGCAGCATTTGGACTGATCTTTTTGACCGGTGGATTCTTGTTCCATTTGTTCTGGGAGACAAAGGGGCAGTATGTATATCCATATATTTTTATGCAGATACCGACAGCTGCTTATGCAGTCACACGTTTTTATGAGAAGATTTCGGCAAAGGCTAAATAAGAAATTAAAATATATGAATACAAACTCAGAGTATGAAAGCGGTACAGGAAATTATTCCTGTGCCGTTTTTAATGCATTTTTAACTGCCTGTTTTAATAATGTATTTGTATACTGGCTCTGGCCATCAAATTTAATTTCATCGATACTGTTTACTTTTGGAAGCTGTTTGTTGATTTCATTTAAAGATGGTTCGACCAGAGGATACATGGTTTTTATGGATTTATTTAAATGCTTCAGGGAAACATGCTTTGCTTTTCCGTTCTTCACTGTAACTTGAAGTTCTAATTCATTTTCGCCAAGTTTTAATGGAGAGGTATAGACTCCTTGTGCGTAACCGGAAGTTTCTTTTGATTTTTTTGATGATTTATGTGATGGTATAAACATAAAGACCAGAAGCAGGATCAAAAGGATTCCAAGCAAAATAAAAATTCCGGTGTAAATAAGTTCCCGTGCTTTAAATACGACGATTTTCGTTTTTGATGACATAGTTATCCTCCTAAAAGATTCTATCTCTAATTTATGCATAAGCAGCTGTGTTTAGAACATCTTTACGGGAAATAAAGGATAGGATATAATAAAATAATATAAAATGGAGGAAAAGATATGGCATTACAGTTTATATTAGGATCGTCAAGATCTGGGAAGACAGATTTTATTTATGAGCAGATGATCAAAGATTCCATGGAACATGAAGATGAGGAGTTTTTCTTCCTTGTACCTGACCAGTCAACACTCAATGCACAAAGACAGCTTGTACAAAGACATCCACGCCATGGAACATTTAATATTGATGTGGTGGGATTTTTTAGATTGACTTATCGTATATTTGAAGAATTATCCTATATTCCAAAAGATCTGCTGGAAGATGAAGGAAAATCCATGGTAATAAGAAAGGTCATGGAACAACACAAAGACGAGTTAAAGGTTTTTTCATCCAGTATGAAGAAACAGGGATTTATTGATGAATTGAAATCATTTTTTGCAGAAGTATATCAGTATGATGTTTCAATGGAAGATTTAAAGAAGACGATGGATATAATGAAAGAAGAAGGCCTGCGTTCAAAGATGGATGACATACTTCTTGTGATGGAGAAATTTGAAGATTATATCAAGGAACGCTATTTGATCTCGGAACAGCTTTTAGATGTGCTGGCACAAAAGATGGATCGATCACAAAAGCTTAAGGATGCGACGTTTTATCTAGATGGATTTACAGGATTTACACCGATACAGAGAAAGGTTATTGAGAAACTTTTAAGGATAGGAAAAAATGTCTATGTAGGACTTACTTTAGATGGGCGTTATGTAAGAAGCAGATACCATGAATATGAATTGTTTGCCATGTCAAAGAAGGAAAAATATGAATTGATCAAGCTTGCACAGGAGGCAGGAACGCCTGTTATGCCAGATATCATATGCTGGCCGGATGGAAGAGATTCTAAGGAATTAAGACATTTAGAGCAAAATATCGAACGATATCCATATGAAACATACGACGAGGTACCAAATGACATAAAAATCCGTTGTTTTATGAATCCAAGGCAGGAAAGCAGGGCGGTGGCAAATGAGATCGAACGTTTTGTAAGAGAAGAAGGATATCGCTACAAAGATATTGTTGTACTGACCGCGGATCTTGACAGTTACCAGAATGAACTGGAAAAGAGTTTTGATGATCTGCATATTCCATATTTTGTGGATGTGAACCGCAAGTTATTAAATAATCCTTGTATTGAGACACTTCTTTCTGTCTTGAAGATGATTCAGAAAGATTTTTCCTATGATATGGTATTTCGATATTTAAAATCGGGATTTTCAAATTTTACGATGGAAGAAGCAGATTTTCTGGAAAATTACGTGCTGGCATGCGGAATTCGTGGTTTTGCAAGATGGAACAGACCGTTTGCTTCAAAACTTTTTTCTGATGAAGAGAGACAGAGAGCGGAAGAATTAAGAATTCGTTTTATGGAAGAAGTGAAAGATCTAAAGACTGGATTAAAGCGCAGGGGAAGTACCGTAAAACGCAAGCTTATTTATTTGTATGAATTTCTGGAAATGCTTGATGTCGAAGGAAAGATGGCAAAGAAACAAGAGATGTTTGAAGAAGAAGGAAATCTGATTCAGGCAGCAACTTATGCGAAAGTATATGATCAGGTCATTGATCTGTTAGAACAGATGGCAGAAATTTTAGGGGAGGAAAAGCTTTCTTATGATGATTTCTTAAGTGTTCTTGAAAGTGGATTGGAAGAAATGCAGATTGGAGTGATTCCGCCAAGTCTTGATCAGATTGTGATCGGGGATATGAAACGAACAAGGACAGAGGAAGTAAAGATCCTATTTTTCTTAGGTGTCAATGAAGGTGTGATTCCAGCTGCAAATGATGGCGGAGGAGTAGTCAGTGACTATCAAAGAGAGATTCTTCAAAGTTACGGGATCGGTCTTGCACCGGGAGCAAAAGAGTCTGCATATATGGAACAGTTTTATTTATATCTTACAGTGTCAAAACCAACTGACCGCTTGTATGTATCGTATCGCATGATGGAAGCAGCAGGAAATAACAATCGCCCATCTTATTTTATCGAAAGAATCTTAAGAATTTTTCCAAAATTAAAAATTTCAATGGAGGAAGAAGAACAAAAGACTGGGTACACAAAAGAAGAAGCATTAGATCAGATGATCCTTTGTCTGCAAGATCTTGATCTTACGGAGAATGAGGATTCGGATAAAATGAAATGGATGCAGACATTATATTATGCACTGAAGGACTTGAAACCAGTTACAGATTATGTGGATGCAAGATTTTATACGAATCAGGCACTTCCGCTTAGCAAAGAATTGATCCATGATCTTTATGGAGATACGATTTCTGGAAGTGTAACAAGAATGGAGAAATTTGCTGGATGTGCATTTTCACATTTTATGCAATATGGACTTAGACTTCGTAAACGACTGGTACATGAAATTCTGCCGACGGATATGGGAAAAGTCTTTCATAAGACAATGGAGCTGGTCGGAAAACGCAGCGACTGGAAGTTCGTAGATGATGAGTCAAGAGATGAATTTGTAGATGCTATGGTAGAACTGGCAGTTACAGATGTTCAGAAAGAATTGTTTGAAAGTAGTCATAGGAATGAATATGTCTTGGAACGTATGAAACGAATCTCTAAAAGAGCTGTGTGGGCAATGGAACAGCATATTAAGAGAGGAGATTTTACACCAGAAGAGTACGAAATTGCGTTTGGTGAGGAAAATCATCTGGATTCTATGACGTTTGCATTAGAGGACGGAGAGAAAATGATTTTTTCCGGTGTGGTTGACCGCATGGACAGCGTGGAAGATGAAGAAAATAAATATTTAAAGATCATTGATTATAAATCAGGAAAGCAGAAGTTTGATTTTGCAAAGATTTTTCATGGACTACAGATGCAGTTGATCATTTATATGAATGCTATGATGGAATTGTATGAGAAGAAAAGTGGTAAGAGAGTCTATCCGGCTGGGATGTTTTATTTCCATATGGATGATCCGGTTGTCAATGTGGAGCATGAGAGGGAAGCGAACGACAAGATTTTGAAAGATCTTAAGATGAGTGGTGTTGTCAATGAAGATTTTCAGTTGATCGATCATATGGAACATACGGGACCAGAAGGATATCTGACATTACCGGTCAGAGCAACAAAGTCAGGATATGATAAGCGATCTTCTATTTTAAATACAACGCAGTTGTTAAATCTTGGGAAATATGTAGAGAAGAAGATGACGGATCTTGGAAATTCATTGATGCATGGTGATATTTCCATTAAACCATATGAATATGAAGGAAGAAAACCATGCGAGTATTGTGAATTTAAAAATATCTGTGCTTATGAAGAAGGTGTTGATCAGGTGGAGAAGATCAAGAAAATATCACTAGAGGAGGGAAAACATGCCTTGGACGAAACAACAGCAGAAAGTCATTGATCAAAGAGATGCCGACATTTTAGTATCTGCTGCAGCAGGTTCCGGAAAGACGGCAGTCTTGGTAGAACGTATCATACAAAAGATCACAGATGACAAGCATCCGATCGATGTAGATCATCTGCTAGTCGTTACATTTACAAAAGCGGCAGCAGGAGAGATGAAAGAAAGGATCATGGCAGCACTTGATGAGAAAGTAAGAGAGTTTCCGGGGAATCAGCATTTTGTGAAACAGCTTTCTCTGATCCATAAAGCACAGATTACAACGATCCATAGTTTTTGTATGAATTTAATCCGTGATTATTTTTATGTGCTTGGCATTGATCCAAGCACAGCACCGGGGGATGAAGGAAGATTATCAGCAATCCGTCAGGAAGTGTTGGATGACTTGTTAGAAGAGGCTTATGAGAAGAAAGAAGAAGATTTTATTAATCTTATTGAATCTTATTCTCCGGGTAAAAATGATAATATCATCAGCGAATATATCTTAAAATTATATCAAAATGCACGAAGTCATAGAGAGCCTTTTAAATGGCTTGATCAGGCAGAAGAAAACATATCTGTTGAGACATTAGAACAATTTGAACAGGCACCATTTATGAAGATCATTTTGAGGGATGCAAGGATTTCAATTGATGGTGCGTTAAACCTGATAAAAGAAGCTTTAGAATTGTCACTTTCATCGGGAGGACCATATTTTTATGAGAAAACATTCCGAAAAGATCTGGAAATCGTAACAAAGATCAGTGAGGCACAGACATTTTCAAAGTTGTGTGAAGTTTTTGTAAAGATTGAAAAGCCAAGACTTTCCGGGCGTAAGAAGAAAACAGATGAGATTGATGAAATGCTGCAGGAACAGTGTAAATTGTTAAGAGCACAGGCGTATGGTCTGCTCGATGATTTAAAGGCTGCATATTTTTATGAGAATGAGTCAGAGATTTTTCATGAATTAAAGAGGATCAAAAGTCCAATCAGGGGCCTAATACATCTGACAAGAGAATTTATGATGCGTTATGATGAGAAAAAGAAGAACGAAAATATCATGGACTTTGATGATATGGAACATTTTGCATTGGATCTTTTGATCGATCATTATGATGAGCAAGGTAATCCGGTACCAAGCAAGATCGCAAAAGAAAAATCAGACGGATACGAAGAGATTTATATTGATGAGTATCAGGACAGTAACTATATTCAGGATGCGATCTTACGAAGTGTTTCAAAAGAAGCAGAGGGTGGACATAACATGTTTATGGTAGGAGATGTCAAACAGAGTATTTACAGTTTCCGCCTGGCAAGGCCGGAGTTGTTCCTTGAGAAATATCATGGATATCAGCAAAAGGGAGAAGAATATCAATTGATCGAACTGCGAAACAACTTTCGAAGCCGCAGTGAAGTTCTTACCTTTGTTAATGATGTATTTTACCAGATCATGCATGAAGATCTTGGAAACATTGAATATACGAAAAATGTTGCTCTTGTTCCAACGATGGAGTTTGAACAAGGATGTGATGCCCAAACAGAGATCTTACTTTTAGAATCAAAGGAAGTAAAGAATTCAGAGGAAGATGCCGTTGTTTTGGAAGCAAGAATGATCGCATCAAGGATTCACGAGATGGTAAATGGAGAAAAACCGATGATGGTTACAGGAAAAGATGAAGAAGGCAATACCATTTTAAGAAAAGCAAGATATAGTGATATAGTGATCTTGCTTCGATCTATGAAAGGGAATGCTGAAGTGATTCAGAAAGAATTGATGGATGCAGGCATTCCTGCATTTGCGAATAGCCAGAAAGGATATTTTGATACTGTGGAGATCCGGACACTGCTAAGTCTGCTTTCTGTCGTTGATAATATTTATCTGGACATTGATCTTGCAGCGGTCTTAAGATCGCCAATGATCGGAATGTCAGAGGAAGAACTTGGACGATTGAAAGTTGATGGTGGGAAAAATTCACTTTATGAATGTCTTTGTGAAACAAAAGAGAGCATAAAAGGTTCTAAGAAAGCATTACAACTTCTTGAACTTTTAAGGGATGCCAAAACATATCTGTCATTAACACAGCTGATCTGGCTCGCACTAGAAAAGACCGGATATTATTATTATGCAGGTGCAATGCCACAGGGAAAGAAGCGACAGGGAAATATTTTGATGCTTATTGAACAGGCAAAAACGTTTGAAAGCAGTCAGATCAAAGGATTATTCCATTTTGTGCGATTTATGGAACAGTGCAAGGAGTATGATATGGATTATGGTGAGGCAAATACCATGAGTGAGGATCAGGATCTTGTGCGTATTTCAAGTATTCATAAGAGTAAGGGATTGGAATATCCAATCGTATTTGTCTCAAAGATTCATCAGAAATTTAATTTAAGAGATGCAAATGGAAGTATGATCTTCCATGGAGATTATTTTATCGGGGCAGATCATATTGACCCAATTCGAAGGACAAAAAAGAAAACGATCTTAAAAAATCTGATCAGAAACCAGATGAATCAGGAATCTTTAGGGGAAGAATTAAGAGTCCTTTATGTTGCGATGACAAGAGCAAAGGAAAAACTGATCCTTACAGGAATAAAGACAGATGATATTATGTGGCATGACCAAGAAGATGTCACAGCGATTAATCTTTTGAATGGAAGATGCTATTTTGACTGGATCAAGAAAGCACTTCCAAAGGTTCCTAAAGAAGACTACAGATTGAAGATATATACACTTGAAGATCTTTTGTGGCAGCAGGAAGGAAATGAACTTCTGCATGAGATGAACCGACAGATTTTTTATGAACGTCTGAAGGATCAGATTCCAAAAGATAAAGTAAAAGAAATGAAAGACAAATTTGATTATCATTATCGCAATGAGACAGAGACAAAAGGACGTTTAAAATATTCTGTATCTGAGATCAAACGTATGAGTCAGGCAGCGGATAAGCAAGAACGGCTGTATACATCCGTTCATCAGGAAAAGGAAAAAAGGGTTCCTGCATTTATCAAGAAGAATGAAAAGATTTCAGCGACATCTAAAGGTACCGTGATTCATAAGGTGCTTGAACTACTCAATTTTTCCAAAGATCACACGATGAAAAGTTTAAATGAAGATATCAAAGAATGGATCGATCAGGGAAAATTAAAAAAAGAATATGATAAAGTGATCTATCGAAAAGAAATTCTTGCACTTACAAACTCACAGCTTGGAAAACGTATGAAAACAGCAGATCAGAAAAAAAGATTGTATAAAGAACGTCAATTTGTAACAGGAATACCATTTTCAGATATGAACCAAGAGGCAAAAACAGACGACTTTGTTGTTGTTCAGGGTATCATTGATGCGTATTTTGAGGAAACAGACGGGATTGTGCTGGTAGATTACAAGACAGACAGAGTTAACGAAGGAGAAGAACATATTCTGATCAATCGATACCATGCGCAGATGGAATCTTATAAACAGGCATTAGAGAAGATCACAGGGAAAAATGTAAAAGAAATCTATATTTATTCTGTGACATTACAAAAAACGATCACAGTTCATGTATGAAATTTCTGATTTGTCATACGCTAAGAATAAATGACAAATCAGAAAGGAAGAAACATGATGCCAAAGGAAAAAGATTTTATTGAAAAGACATTGGAAGAAATGAATGAAATAGAGCGGTTAAAATATGAGACTGCCGTAGAACTTGGTTTGTTTGACAAGCTAAAGAAAAGTGGATGGAAGTCATTGTCAGCAAGTGAGACAGGGAGACTTGGCGGGGTCATGAATCGTAAGATAAGACAAAGAAACCAGAAAGAGAAATGAAATTAAGATACGAAGGGAAGTTAAAATGAGCAAGTCATGTTTTATAGCAGTAACAAACAGAAGTTTATGTAAACGTCCATTTTTTGATGTGATGGAAGATCTCTCAAAAAAAGACATTAAAACAATTGTTTTAAGAGAGAAAGATTTAAAAGAAGAAGACTATTATGAGATTGCAAAGAAATGCCAGGAGATTTGTGAAAATCACAGTGCTTCGCTTACAATTCATAATTTTGTCAATGTTGCAAGAAAACTTGGAATCAAAAAGATTCATCTTTCATATCCTGTATTCTTAAAAGAGGCAGGAAATTTGACGGATTTTGAATCCGTCAGTACATCAATCCATAAACCAGAGGAAGCATTGAAAGCACAGGAGCTTGGGGCAGATTTTGTGTTCGCGGGACATGTGTTTGCTACAGATTGCAAGAAAGGTTTGCCACCAAGAGGACTTGATTTTTTAAGAGATGTTGTAGGAGCAGTTGATATTCCGGTTTATGGAATTGGAGGGATCAATGAAAAAAATATCGAGCAGATCATGGAATGCGGGGCAGCAGGTGGCTGTATGATGTCTGGATTTATGAAATAGTTTTGTGTTAGGATTTTGTTCAGTATCGAACAAAAAATTGAAATTGGAATTTATTTATGCTAAGATGAGAAGAAGTAGCTTTTGAAGAAGGTAAGGACATAAGATGAAGATAACAAAGTATTTGACAAAACCAATTTCAAAAATTCTCAAATTTTTATTACGCAGACTGGTGTTTGTTACAGTTGCGATTATTTTACAGCTTATCTGGATGACCTATTTGTTTATTGTGATCGGAGAATATTCCAAAATAATTGAATGGATTTTCCGTATTTTCAGCATTTTTGTGGTGATCTATATTGCAAATAAAGATGATAATCCGGCATATAAACTTGCATGGACGATACCAATTTTGCTTTTTCCGATCTTCGGAGGATTTTTATATCTTGTCCTTGGAGATAAACAGCCAGCGAAGAAACTACGTTTGAAACTGGAGAAATCTATTCATGATACGGAATTTTTGCTAGGGCAGGATTATGGAGTTATGGAACATCTGGAACAGGAAGATTATCAGGTGGCAGGCCAGGCAAAATATATTGATCAGTATGGTGGGTATCCAATTTATGAGAATTCGGATGCAAAGTATTATCCGTCTGGGGAAGAGATGTTCGATGAATTGATTGAAGACCTTAAGAAGGCAGAACATTATATTTTTATGGAATTTTTTATTGTTTCCAAAGGCTATATGTGGGATACGATCTTAGAAGTTTTAAAAGAACGTGTCAATGATGGGGTTGAAGTACGTTTTATGTATGATGACGTAGGATGTGTGGACCTTCTTCCTTACAAATATTATAAAGAACTTGAACGTTTCGGAATCATAGCTATGGCATTTAATCCGATCAAGCCATTTGTATCAACAGCATGGAATAACAGAGACCACCGAAAAGTTGTTGTGATCGATGGACACACAGCCTATACAGGAGGCCTTAATTTAGCAGATGAATATATTAATAAGATCGAGCGATTTGGATATTGGAAAGATGCAGGACTTAAGGTAACCGGAGATGCAGTCTGGAATTTTACGGTCATGTTTTTACAGGTATGGAATGCAATTCGTAAGACAGATGAAGGCTATGGTGCATTTTTGCCACATAAGCATTATGAAGAAGCATTTCAGGGAAAAGGATTTATTCAGCCATATGCAGATAATCCATTAGATCATGAGATCGTTGGAGAGAATGTGTATTTAAATATCATCAATACAGCGAACAAATATGTTTATATCTATACGCCATATCTGATCATTGATAATGAGATGATCACAGCACTTTGTCTGGCAGCGAAACGAGGAGTAGATATAAAGATCGTGACTCCTGGAATTCCAGACAAGAAAATGGTATTCTGGTTAACACAGTCTTATTACAGACAATTAGTAGAGGCAGGAATTCATATCTATGAATATACGCCTGGATTTATTCATGCAAAATGTTTTGCAAGTGATGATAAAGTGGCAACCGTTGGAACGATCAATATGGACTATCGAAGTTTATATCTGCATTTTGAGAATGGCGTCTTTATGTATAACAACGATGCAGTGATGCAGGTAAAACATGATATGGAGAAAACATTTGAGATCAGCCAGAGGATCACAAAGGAGATGTGTCAGGGAAGTTTAAAAAAGACATTGGCACAAAGTGTGTTGAGATTACTGGCCCCATTATTATAAGAGGATGAGATGGAAAGTTACAAAGATTTTGCAAGGGTGTATGATGAATTTATGGATCAGACACCATATGATGAATGGCTTTTAAACATTTTAAATGTTTTTAAAGAATATAAGATAAAAAAAGCTGCACAAGTATTAGATCTTGGGTGCGGAACAGGAAAAATGTCACGAAGACTTGCCAGAGAAGGATATCAGGTAACAGCTGTTGATAACTCTATGGATATGCTGGAGATCGCAGCGAGTGAAGAAGATGATCATATTTTGTATGTATTACAGGATATGGTATCTTTAGAACTTCCACAACAGGTTGATGCAGCAGTAAGTATTTGTGACTGTATGAATTATATTCTTGAGGAAGATGATCTAAAAGAAGCATTTAGAAGGGTTAAGAGATTTTTAAAAGAAGATGGTGTGTTTATATTTGATATGAACAGTCATTACAAATACAAAGAAATTCTTGCATGCAATACATTTGCGGAAGACCGTGAAGATGCAAGTTTTATCTGGGATAATTTCTATGATGAAGAAGATAGGATCAATGAATATCAGCTGAGTCTGTTTATTCAGAATGAGGAAGGTACATATAATAAGTACGAAGAATTACATTTGCAAAAGGCTTATGAGGAAGGGGAGATTACGAGACTTCTTCATGAAGCAGGATTTTCAACTATTCGAGTTCTGGATGCAGAAACGATGGGTGAGGTAAAAGAAGATACACAACGATTATATTTTATTGCAAACTGAAAGGGAAAAAGATGAACGATTATATTATCAGAGGAACAGCAGCAAATGATCAGGTACGTTTCTTTGCTGCATACACAAAAGATGTCGTAGAAACAGCAAGACAGAAACACAATACAAGTCCGGTAGCGACAGCAGCACTTGGAAGATTATTAACAGCAGGAGCCATGATGGGAAGTATGTGCAAGAATGATAGTGATGTGATCACATTACAGATTCAGTGCAGTGGACCAATCGGCGGCTTGACGGTTACCGCAGATTCCAAGGCAAATGTGAAGGGATATGTCAATAATCCAGGTGTCATGCTTCCACCAAGCAAAGAAGGTAAATTAGATGTTGGAAAGGCTTTAGATCTTGGTGTTTTAACAGTTATTAAAGATATCGGTTTAAAAGAGCCATATTCTGGACAGACACATTTAGTATCTGGAGAGATTGCAGAAGATTTAACTTATTATTTTGCAGCAAGTGAACAGATCCCGACATCTGTAGCATTAGGGGTTTTAATGAACAAAGATAACACAGTTCGTCAGGCAGGCGGATTTATCATTCAGATGATGCCGTACGCCGAAGAAGAGACGATCAGTAAGCTAGAGAAGAAGATCGCAGAATTTAAGTCTGTGACTTATGCCTTAGAACATGAGCATACACCAGAGAAGATGATGGAAGATCTCTTAGGTGATATGGATATGAAGATTTATGAGAAAGTTCCAACACAGTTTCATTGTAACTGTTCCAAAGAAAGAGTAGAAAAAGCAGTGATTTCTGTTGGAAAGGATGAGATTCAGAGTATGATCGATGATGGAGAGCCGATTGAAGTAAACTGTCATTTCTGCAATACACATTATCATTACAGCGTTGACGACTTAAAGAGAATGTTAGAAGAGGCAACACATTAATTGTCGCAAGGGAATCGCAGAGATTCAGAAGGAGAGGATGATGTCAATGAAGAAGATTTTAGTGGCTTTAATGAGCATGACATTGTTGTTTACAACGATACCAGTATCTGCTGCAGAAGATGATGGGATTCAGATAACATGCAATAAACTTACAGATCAGGATGAGCCATATACATCAACGGATGAGGATGGAAATGAGATCACAGTATATACGTTGTCAGCGTTGGCAAGATATTACGATCAGACACTTTATCTGCCGAATCCAAGATGTTTTACATTGACAACAGAGACGGGAGATTTAAGTCATATCACGGCAGAGATGGATACATCCACAGATAACGGACTTGGAAAGAAAGACATCAAACTGACGATTAAGAGTAGGGCAAAGAATAAAGCAGAGATTGAAGCTAATTTTTCAAGCAAGACAGTTAAAACTGGACTTAATTTCAATGCAAGGATACTGGTTAAAGGTGCAGATGGAACGATTCTTAAAAAGATTCCGCTTGCGTACAGCACACCAGCTCTTACAGATGAACATGATGCACCAAGATTTCATACATTGAGTCCATGGTCTGGAACGTCAAAATACAACTATGATCTGGAAGACTATTATAAGGTATCAGGAACCGTTGATGTTTACGCAAAGAATCCAAAGGTTTCTTACACATATAAGGCGCTCGGTACATATGGTCTTAAAAATTTCCTTTTGAATATGGACAATGACAAGACAAAAACCAATAATAGTTTCACATTTACAAATGGAAAGATCACGATTGGTGCAAAAAATGGCAATCCGGGACAGAAAAATACGGTCACTTTAGTATGCAAGTCCTCTTATCTTAAGTCATTAAAAACACAACTGGCAAAAGCTTATTGTCAGAAGAAGATTTCAACGGCAGACGTGATCTTTGATGATCTTTCCGTAGAATATCGAAATGTCAATGGAAAGACTTATGAAAATGGGATTGGAGATAACGGACAGGGATGTGTGATCGGCGGTGCGATGGACCCAATTTATCTGGGATTTCATGCGACAGTGAAACCGGCCGGAAAAGTAAAGATAACATCTTACAAAAAGACAAAAACAACCATCAAATTAAGATGGAAAAAGCTTTCAACACCGGTCAGCGGCTATATGATCTATCGTTCCACAAGAAAATCATCTGGTTATAAGAAGATCAAGACGGTATCATCCAAAACAAGTTCTTATACAAATAAGAGATTGAAAAGAGGAAAAACATATTATTATAAGATTCGTCCATATCGTACAGTGAAATACAGCTATAAGACCTCGAAGAAAAAGACAAAGACATTGTCAAGAAAAGCATATGGAAGTTATGGATATGTAAAGAAAATCAAAACAAAAAGATAAAGTATAAAATAAAACAGACAGTTGGTCATCAATACTCAGCTGTCTGTTTTATTTTGCACTTAAATTATATTACTCTTCGTCTTCTGTAGATGGAGTTTCCCCTGCTTCATCTTCTTCGTCTGCACTATCATTGCTTTCTGTGATATTGATGGAAACATAGTCTCGGTCATCCTTTGTTGGCTCGTGGAAGATTTCTTCTTCGTCGAAAGAGTCATCATCAAAAGAATCTTCATCGAAATCATCATCAATATCATCTCCTGATACTTCTTTGACTTTATCGATAATAGCTTTGATCTGATCACGGGCAACGTATGCGATACCAGCGACTGTAGCCAGTGCAGTTGCTAATTTAAAAAGGTCTTTGAATGTTTTCTTCATAACGAAAAAACTCCTTTCTTTTTTCTATTATTTTATACTGAATCAAAGAAAAAAGCAATCCAGGATTGACAAAATAAAATTTCGTGATAATATGATATTGTAAAATAAAATTTTGCAAACAAGGAGGAAAGCAAGATGAAACGTTTGTGTGCAAAAGCAGCCCTTGAACTGGTGCCAGATCATGGTACGATCGGACTTGGAGGTGGGGAGACGATCAGCTATCTTTGTGAATATATCAAAGAAGCAGGAAAAGCTATAGAAGCTATAACACCATCTGATCAGACAAAGAAAGTATGCAAACAGCTTGGAATTACAGTAATAGATATTAATGAGGCCCAAGATGTGACTATAGCATTTGATGGATGTGATGAAGTAGATCAAAACCTGAATGCATATAAAAGTGGTGGTGGGATTCATACAAAAGAGAAGATTATTGCAAAGATGGCACAAGAGTATGTATTACTTGTGGATGAGACAAAGGTTGTAGAGAAACTCGACTGTAAAGTACCGATTGTTCTTGAAATTGTGCCAGAGGCAGCAAGTTATGTTACAAAGGAAGCAAAAAAACTTGGAGCAAAAGTAAAAGAGAGAAATGAAAAATTGCTGGAACTGTATTTTGAAGGAATCAGTGATCTTAAGAAACTAGATCAAGACTTAAAACAGATCACAGGAGTTATTGAGATATCGCTATTTTATCAGATAGCAGCTAAGGTAGTTGTAGCAGGAACAGATGATATCAAGATCATCGAGAGATAAAAGGAAAAGAAAGATGAGTACATGGGGAATTTTAGGTTGCGGAACAATTGCAAATGAGATGGCAGAAACGTTTATAAAGATGGGGCATGAAATCTACGGAGTCAGCAATCGAACTTTGGAAAAAGCAGAAAAATTTGCAGAGACTTATGGAGTAAAACATGTCTTTAAGACATATGAAGAAATGCTTGCTGATGAGAAGATTGATATCATTTATATCGCAACACCACACAGCAGACATTATGAAAATATGATGCAAGCAGTCAAAGCAGGAAAGCATGTCTTATGTGAAAAAGCAATTACTGTCAATGCAGCACAGTTAGAAGAAGTATTAAAACTTGCTGAAAAAAAGCACGTTGTTGTAAGAGAAGCGATGACGATCTCTCATATGCCATTATATAAGAAACTAAAAGAACGAATCAAAGAAGGAGCCATTGGAAAGACAAAGATGGTTCAGGTTAATTTTGGAAGTAATAAAGGATATGATTCTACAAATAGATTTTTTGCATTAGAAGCAGCAGGAGGAGCGTTATTAGATATTGGGGTTTATGCGACATCATTTGCAAGAACATTTTTGAGTGAAATACCAAATACGATCCTTACAACAGTTGAATATCTAGAGACAGGTGCTGATGAACAATCAGGAATCATTATGAAGAATACAAAAGGTGAGATGGTAGTTATGTGTCTGACACTTCGTGCCAAACAGCCAAAACGAGGAGTTGTGACAGGAGATAAAGGATATATTGAAGTATATGAATATCCAAGAGCATGTAAGGCAACGATCACAAATACAGAGACTGGAGAAGTAGAAATAGTTGAAGCAGGAAAGACAGAAGATGCATTGAAATATGAAGTAGAAGCAATGGAAGCTGCAGTCGGTGGAGAATATAGTGATGATAATCCAGAGATCACAAGAGATACTATGAAGATTTTAACAAGTGTTAAAACGCAGTGGGGAATGAAATATCCGTTTGAGTAAAGAATAGATAAAACTAAGGATTTGACTAGACGGAGCTTTTCTTATCGGTTATACTTAATAAGTATGAAAACGGAGAGGAGCGATAAGATGATCCAGATTTATAAGAATTATGAAGGTAAAAAAGAATTAGAAGAATTAGATCATATTGAACTGGAATCATGGGTAATGGTCACAGATCCGACAATGGAAGAGTTGACGAGTATATCGGTTGATTATAAGATCGATATGGATGACCTGAAAGCGGCACTGGATACAGAAGAACGCTCCCGATTAGAGAATGAAGATGACTATACGATGATTCTTGTGAATATTCCTGTTGTGGAAGAAGAAAATGGGAAAAAATGGTACGAGACGATTCCATTGGGAATTTTTATTACCAGGAAGATCGTATTTACGGTATGTCTAAAGCAGACAAATATTTTAAAGCAGTTTGTAGATGGTCTTGTATCGAATTTTTATACCTATATGAAGACAAGATTTGTCTATCAGATACTGTATAACAATGCAGCACTGTTTTTGTACTATCTACGCGTGATCGATCAGAGAGCAAATCAGGTAGAAGATCTTCTGCATGAGACATATCAGAATCAAGATTTAATTCAGCTTTATGATCTGGAAAAATGTCTTGTGTATTTTACAACCGCATTGAAATCAAATGAAGTGGTATTAGAGAAATTAAGGAAACATATTGGCTTAAGACATTATGAAGAAGATCAGGAACTGTTAGAGGATGTTATCATTGAGAATAAGCAGGCGATGGAGATGACGGATATCTATCATAATATCTTAAGAAGTACAATGTCACTGTTTGGATCGATCATTGATAATAACCTGAATCAGGTCATGAAATTCCTTGCAGCGATCACGATCATACTAGAATTGCCAACGATGATCTCCGGACTTTATGGAATGAATGTCAACGTGGCAGGAATGCCATTTGCGACGAAGACTTATGGATTTGCTGCAATTTCTATATTTTCAGTTATTGTATGCCTGATCGCTGTATATATCCTGAAAAAGAAGAATATTTTATAATGGATTATGAAGAATCACGCAAGGTGGTTCTTCATTTGCTTTAGTGCATTTTTTTCAAGACGGCTGACTTGTGCTTGTGAGATAGAAATTTCATCTGCAACTTCTGTTTGAGTTTTGCCCTCGAAGAAACGCATTTTTATAATATCATATTCGCGGTCTGGAAGATGGTTCATAGCTTCTTTCAATGCAATGGATTCTACCCAGACAGCTTCCTTGTTTTTTTTGTCTTTTACCTGATCCATCAGATAAAGCGTATCGCCGCCATCCTGATACACTGGTTCATAAAGAGAAAGAGGGGTTGCGATGGCATCGAGGGCAAACAAGACATCTTCTTTTTTCATATCAATTTCTTTTGCGATGGCATCAATTGTTGGTTCATGATTTAATTTCTTTGTAAGAGATTCCCTTGTGCTGATCGCTTTATAAGCAGTGTCACGAAGGGAACGGCTGACACGCAGACTATGATTGTCTCTTAAGTAACGTTTTACCTCTCCGATGATCATTGGAACGGCATAAGTAGAAAATTTCACATTCAGATTACGGTCAAAATTATCAATAGCTTTCATAAGCCCGATACAGCCAACTTGAAAGAGATCATCTGCATTTTCCCCGCTGGAAGAAAATCTTTGGATAATACTTAAAACAAGACGTAGATTTCCTTTGATATATTGTTCTCTGGCGTTGTTATCACCCTGCTCGATCTTTTCAAATAAAGCTTCTTTTTCTTCGTTGGAAAGTAAAGGAAGAGAAGAAGTATTAACACCGCAGATTTCCACTTTATTTCGTGCCATAATAAGTTCCTCCATTAGTGATTCGTTTAATAAAATGATGTACGGAATCAGCAGATTTTATACGTTGAAAAAAATGGAAGAGAAAATTGACTTATGATTTTGCCGGTGCTATCATGAGGATAAATACAATCAAAGGAGAGTAAAGATGAAGAAGATATTAGCTTCAATCATGATGGGAAGTCTTATATTTTGCTTAAGTGCATGCAATATGCCATGGCAGAAGAAAGATACGCAAAAAGAAGTGAAACGAGAAGTTATACAAGCAGACAAAGTACAGGGAACCATGAAAGATATGACATTGAAAGTTGGTGTGTCAAATGATATGGCTCCATTTTCATATTACGATAAAGAGCAAAAGAAGATTGTAGGATTTGATATAGATCTGTTAGATAAGATCAGCGATTATCTTGGCTTTGAATATAAGCTTTATCCGCTTAGTATGAAGCAGATTGAACAGAAGATAAAGAATAAGGAAATCAATCTTGCAATCGCAGGAATTTCAATTACAGATGAAAGACAGAGAGATTATTCGTTTACAGATATATATTATGAGACATATCTTCAGATCGTAGTCAATAAGAATGCGGACATTACAGACCGGAAGGATGTAAAAAATATGACGATCGGCGTTGTTGAGGGAACTTCCAGTGAAGAATATGCGAAAGAATATCTCGCAGAGGATGGCAATAAGATCAAGGTATATAAGACGGCAGAAGAAGTGTTTGAAAATCTTGAGGCAGACAAGATTGAAGCGACGATCTATGATGCATCAGGAATTCAGTCATATATGAATACACATAAAGACACAACGAATCTTGAGGTGTTAGATGAACAGCTTAATTCTGAAGAAAGTAATTATGGTATTATGTTTGCGAAAGGATATAAGTATCTGGATCAATTTAATGTAGCACTGCAGGTTCTGAATAATGATGGAAGTTATCAGAAGATAAAAGAGCAGTGGATCAAGACAAAAGAATAGGAGAATAGAAAAGACGGACCAATGAAGATCATGTCCGTCTTTTCTTTTATACAAATAAAATTTGGAGTTTAAAGTAATAAGGTTTTAAGCCATGAAACTTCATCTTCTTCAAGATGAGGAGCAAGGTTGTCATATACTAATTGCTGATAATCACGAAGAAGTTGATTCTCTTTATCGTTGAATAATGAAAGGTCAACGCCATCTAAATCGATTGGCACAAGAGTCAGAGGTTCAAAATGAAGGAAAGCTCCATATTCGTTTTGCTGCCATTTCCTGCAAAGAAGCATGTTTTCTGTACGAATACCATATTTGCCAGGAACATAGACACCGGGTTCGTCGGTGATGACCATTCCAGGTTGCAATACGGCATCAAGATTTTCTGGGTTTGATCTCCAGCGGAAAGCATTTGGCCCTTCGTGAACCCCTAGAAAATATCCAACACCATGGCCGGTTCCGCAACGATAATCAACACCTTCTTCCCAGAGAGGTTCCCTTGCAAGAATATCAAGATTGCTGCCACGGCATCCTGAAAGAAATTTAGCATCAGCAAGCGTGAGCATAGATTTTAATACTAATGTAAAATATTTTCGCTCTTCATCAGAAATCGGACCGAGGATAAAGGTTCGTGTAACGTCAGTTGTACCGCCATAATATTGACCGCCAGAGTCGATAAGCAGCATTCCTTCAGCAGTTACAGCAATATCAGATTCTTCCGTAGACTGATAATGCATCATAGCAGCATGATCTTTGTATGCACAAATAGTTTCAAAACTTAATCCGACATAATCAGGCTGTTTTTTGCGTTCTGCTTCCAGATGGTCAGAAATTGATCGTTCTGTCATAGGAATCTTTCCGACATTTTTTTTCAGCCAGTACATAAATTTTGTCATGGCAACTCCGTCATTGATGTGACATTCCTTTAAATGCTCCATCTGCGTTTCATTTTTGACAGCTTTCATAAGTTCGGTAGGATTTTTATCTTCTATGATCTTACATTTAAATAAAAGATTATAATGAAAATAGTTAGTAAGATCTGGATCTAACAAAACATTTGTGTGCTGGTCTTTTAAGAAAGAGTCGATCTCACTGTAATCGCGGACCAGAATTCCATGTTCTTTAAAACGATTGAAAGCAGCAGCGGAAATGCAGTCTTTTCTTAAAAATAGAAAACATTTATCCATTGTGATCCATGCGTAACTATAAAATAAAGGAGTACAGGCAATATCTTCACCGCGCAGATTAAATAACCATGCTATATCAGGAAGTGAGGAAAGAAAAAAGGCATCGGCTCCTGCTGCAGATATTTTCTTTCGCACACGTTCAAGCTTTGAATCAGTATGTTCTCCGCTGTATTTGATATCGTGGCGGTAAACCACAGTTTTTGTCATTGCAGGACGATTATCTTCTGCCCATAGATGCTCTACAAAATGTAGATCAAAACGAAAATCAAAGCCACATTTTTTGGAAAGTTTCGCAATTTTCTTTCCGTAGGAAGCAGAGATCATAAGCCCGTTTGTTCCAAGAACATCATTTGGGTGAAGATTTTGCTCCAGAAACTGAAGAGTTGTAGGGACACCGTAAACACCTTGTTTCATTAAAGTGATATCAGAAGAAATCTGTTGTTCGGCTTGCGTAAAATAACGTCCGTCGGTCCAAAGCCATCCTTCATTGGAACCTGCAAGAAAAGTGCCGGCAGAACCAGTAAAACCTGAAATATATTGTCTACATTTAAAATGATCATCCACATATTCAGATTGATGAGGATCTTCACTCGGAACGAGATAATATGTAACGTTTTGAGTTCTCATTATATCACGAAGTTTCATAAAATTTGTATTCATGATCAATACCTCCATTTGTCATATTTAATGCACTGTAAAAATTATCAGTAGTGCATGTTTATATTAATTATAGTAGATTGATAAAAATTCGTAAAGAAAAATGAAATGGGGAGTGAGCATTATTTCACTCAAAAAAGTTGAAAAGAACAAATGAGATAATGTATAATCACTTTGAACAAATATAAAAGTATAAAGGAGAAAACTATGAAGAATATGCTAGTTGCCCAGTCAGGAGGACCATCTGCAGCAATTAATGCTACGATCACAGGTGTGATCGACGCAGGAATTGCAAGTGATCAGGTGGGACATGTTTATGGAGCACGGAATGGAATCAAAGGAGTACTGAATGAAAACTTTGTAAATTTAGATGAGGTGTGTGACACAAAAGAAAAAAGAGATCTGCTTTCTGTAACACCAGCAGCAGCGTTGGGATCATGCCGCTGGAAACTAAAAGATCCGAAAGAAAATGCGGAAGAATTCGAGGAGATCATTCGCATTTTAAGAAAGAATAATATAGGATATTTTGTCTATACAGGTGGAAATGATTCGATGGATACTGTATATAAGTTATCCATTTATTGCAAAGAAAATAACATAGATGATATTAAAGTTATGGGAGCACCAAAGACGATTGATAATGACCTTGGAGAGACAGATCATTGTCCTGGATTCGGTTCTGCTGCTAAATTTATTGCAACAGCATTTACAGAAATTGCATGTGACTGCTTTGTATACGATGTACCATCTGTAACGATCGTAGAAGTCATGGGGAGAAATGCCGGATGGCTGACGGCATCTTCAGCACTTGCAAGAACAGAAGAAAGACGAGTTCCACAACTCATTTATCTGTGCGAGAAAGTATTTGATGAAGAAAAATTCATCGAAGACGTTAACAAAGCACTTGAGAAAGAGAATAATATTATTGTGGCAGTCAGTGAAGGCGTGAAAGATGCCACAGGACATTATGTTGGTGAGGAAACAAAATCTGGGAAAGAAGATGCGTTTGGACATAAATATCTATCTGGAATCGGAAAATATCTAGAAGGTTTAGTAGGTAATAGGATCGGATGCAAAGTAAGATCTGTAGAATTAAATATTCTTCAAAGATGTGCTGGATATATGTTAAGCGAAACAGATATCATTGAATCAAGAAATCTTGGAGCATTTGCAGCGGTTAGTGCGATCCGTGGGGAAAGCGGAAAAATGTCTGCATTAAAGAGAATTTGTGATGATCCATATCAGGTAGAAATTGAATTAGCAGATTTGTCTAAGATCGCAAACTTTGAGAAAAAAGTACCGATGGAATGGATCAATGAAGAAGGCAATGACATTAAAGATGATTTGCTTACATATTTAAAACCACTAATTCAGGGAGAAGTGCAAATACCATATGAGAATGGAGTGCCAAGGCATTTTATTTTATAGTTAGATATATGAATAAGATCCGAGATACTGTTTGTTGTGCAGCATCTCGGATCTTTGTTATCTGATTTCATAAGGAATATGAGATTGTTTCTTGCTTTTAGTTGATTGGGATATAAAATAATGATTGATCTCGGCTCCGATAAAAAGCATCATCATACAAAAATACAACCAGAACAAAGTCAGTAAGATACTTGTAAGTCCTCCGTACATGGTACTGAAAAAAGAGAAATTATCAAAATACATTGAGAAGAAGAAGGATAATACTAACCATGCAGCAGAACTAAACAATGCTCCAGGAAGAATTTCCTTTGTCTTAAAGTTTTCACTTGGCAGAAAACGATACATAATGATGAAAACAATCATAAATGTAAAGAATGCAAGTAAAAATCGGATAGCTGCGAAAAAAACATGTTTGTTTTCAAGCACAGGTTCCAATCGATATAATTGAAGCAATAAAGAATTACCAAACAGTAAAAGGATTAATCCAAATAATACGGCAATGGCTAAAAGTCCGATATAGATGCTTGAAATAAATCGTAAAACAAAATAATTTCTTTTCTCAGGAATCTCATGAATGGTATTAAGTCCTGTCATCATAGACAAGATTCCTTTCGATGCAGACCATAATAAAGTAAGGATTGTGATCGACATATAAGTTGTTGTAAGTTTTCCGTTTAAAGATCTTATGATCGGTACGAGCATTCCACTGTATTTGGGTGGCAGATAAGTAAGAACCAGTTCTATCATATCATTTGGTGTGATCGGAAAATACTTTGTAAGACTTAGTACTACGATCATAAACGGAAAAAATGAAAGAATCGTAAAGAAAGCGGCCTGTGCAGAGAACGCAGTTACGTGATCTCGCTGTGCTTTATCTATGATCGATCCAATCATGGAAATTAATTTTAACATAATTTAATACCTCGTAATTGATACCTCATAATATCATAATTCAAGCGATTGTACAAGGTTTGGATTCTATAGATCTGAGATTTGGATTTTAAGAAATATCATAAATATGCAAAAAGACATATTGCATAGAGAATAAATATGTGGTATAGTTCCTATCAGAGTAAAAAAGAAATTATAATTATTTAAAAAGAATAAACAAATTATAAAAAAATTCTTAAATTATTCTATTGACAAAGTAAAAAGACCTTGTTAAAATATAAATATAAGTTAACAAGAGATTATGAGGAGGATTGTTACTGGTAGTGCAGGCTAAACCAACTTATTGAATTTCACAGTAGGGAAAGTGGAAGCATATAAGTACGGTTTATTTTTTTGTGAAATGTGCAGCTGGTAAGACTAAAGTCTTTCCGCTGGAGAGTATGAGGTAAGGTTGTGCAGATTACAAAGATTGTAAATAATAATATTGTAATTTCAGAAGACAAGAATCATAAAGAAGTCGTGCTGATGGGTAAGGGCCTTGGTTTTCAGAAACATAAGGGAGATGAGATCAAGACAAGTCAGATTGAGAAGACTTACGTCATGAAAGACCATGGTATGACACAGCGTTTTCAGGAGATGTTAACTGATATCCCAATCGAGAGAGTGAAGATTTGTAATAAGATCATTCAATATGCGAAGGATACATTACAGAAGAATATTAATGATAATATTTATATTTCACTTACCGACCATATCAATTTTGCAATTGAGAGAGTGGAGATGGGAGTGCCGTTCCAGAATCCGTTTTTATGGGAGATTAAGAAGTTTTATTATCAGGAGTACCTGATCGGGAAAGTAGCGATCGGTATGATCGAGAAAGAATTGAAAGTGACGCTTCCACAGGATGAAGCAGCGTTTATCGCATTACATATTGTGAATGCAGAACTTGATCTGGATATGACAGAGATGGTTTCGATGACGAAGCTTGTGAACGATGTTTTAAAGATTGTGGATAAACACTTTGGAGAACAGATCGATAAGGAATCTGTTTTCTATGAGAGATTTATCACACATTTAAAGTTCTTTGCACAGAGAGTTTATATGGGCAAGGAAGTAAGAAGTGATGATACAGAATTCCAAGAGATCATAAGGAATAAGTATCACGAATGTATTGAATGCGTAGATGAAATTAAGAACTATGTGAAGAAGACTTGCAATCATGATATTACAGATGAAGAACTTATGTATTTAACCGTACATATCAAGCGAGTTACTACAAGATAAAAGTTTATATTGTTGATCAGGATTGTTACTGGTAATGCAGGCTAAACTTGATTTGAATCATGGATTTTCCAGAAAGTCCGGGTTTCTTCGTGAATATATTTTTGCGGGGAGATTTGGATGATGGGAATTTGCGGATTTGAATCAGTTTTTTTTATTTATAAGAATTTCTTATAAAATATATAATTAATTAGCTTATGAAAATATAGAAAAGGAGGAATAAAAAAATGGTAGGAATTATTCTTGCTACACATGGTGATTTCGCCAAGGGTATCTTACAGTCTGGATCCATGATTTTTGGTGACCAGCCGAATGTTGCGGCTTGTACATTACAGCCAAGCATGGGACCAGAAGACATCAAGAAACAGATGGAAGATGCCATTGCCGGATTCGAAAACCAGGATGAAGTGCTGATTATGGTTGATTTATGGGGTGGAACTCCATTTAACCAGGCAAATGGATTAATTGCCGGACATGAGGACAAATGGGCAATCGTTGCTGGATTAAATCTTCCAATGTTGATTGATGCATACGCTTCTCGTATGACAATGGACACAGCACATGAAGTTGCAGCTCAGATTTCCGGAAGCGGAAAAGAAGGTGTGAGAATCTATCCAGAATCTCTTGAACCTAAGAAAGAAGAAGCTACACCAGCTGCTGCAGCAGCACCTCAGGGAGCAATCCCAGAAGGAACAGTACTTGGAGACGGTCACATTAAGATCGGTCTTACTCGTATCGACACACGTTTATTACATGGACAGGTGGCTACAACATGGACAAAGATGGTAAACCCAGACCGTATCATTGTTGTATCTGATGCCGTAGCAAAAGATGATCTTCGTAAGAGAATGATCATTGAGGCAGCACCTCCAGGAGTAAAAGCTCACGTTATCCCAATCTGGAAGATGATCGAAGTAGCAAAAGATCCAAGATTCGGTGAAACAAAAGCAATGCTTCTGTTTGAAACACCTCAGGATGTATTAAAAGCAATCGAAGGTGGAGTTGATATCAAAGAGATCAACTTAGGATCATTAGCTCATTCAACAGGTAAAGTTGTCGTAACAAAAGCCGTTGCAATGGGTAAAGAAGATGTAGAAACTTTCGAGAAACTGATCGACAAAGGTGTTACATTTAACGTACGTAAAGTACCAAGCGATTCTCCAGAAAACATGGACGAAATGCTTAAGAAAGCGAAAGCAGAACTTAAATAATCAATTTATAAAAATATATAGGAGGAATTATCATGTCAGTTATTTCAATGGTATTAGTTGTTATCGTTGCATTCCTGGCTGGTATGGAAGGTGTCCTGGATGAATTCCAGTTCCATCAGCCATTAGTAGCTTGTACATTAATCGGACTTGTAACCGGACAGCTTGTTCCTTGCATCATCCTTGGAGGTAGTCTTCAGATGATCGCTTTAGGATGGGCTAACATCGGTGCAGCCGTTGCCCCAGATGCTGCATTAGCAGCCGTTGCATCTGCAATCATTCTTGTTCAAGGTGGACAGGGAAGAGCTGGTGTTGATACTGCCATCGCAGTAGCAATCCCATTAGCAGTAGCAGGATTATTCTTAACAATGATCGTTCGTACACTTTCCGTTATCTGTGTTCATCAGATGGATGCAGCTGCTGCAAAAGGTAGCTTCAAAGGTGTAGAAGCATGGCATATCATTGCAGTTTGTTTACAGGGTATCCGTATCGCGATCCCAGCAGCAGCATTACTTGCAATTCCATCATCTGCCGTAGCTGCAGCATTAAATAGTATGCCAGCATGGTTAACAGATGGTATGTCCATCGGTGGTGGTATGGTCGTAGCCGTAGGTTACGCAATGGTTATCAACATGATGGCTACAAAAGAAGTATGGCCTTTCTTCGCAATTGGTTTCTGTCTGGCTGCTGTTTCAGACTTAACACTGATCGCATTAGGTGTTATCGCTGTATCTATGGCACTGATTTACCTGAAACTGTCTGAGAATGCAGGATCTGGTAACGGTGGAAGCAATACTGGTGACCCATTAGGCGATATTTTAAATGATTATTGATTAAGAAGGAGGTAAGAAAAATGGCAGAAAATAAAGTTCAATTAACAAAAAAAGATAGATTATCTGTAGCATTACGTTCTACTTTCCTTCAGGGTTCTTGGAACTATGAACGTATGCAGAATGGTGGTTGGTGTTTCGCAATGATCCCAGCTATCAAGAAATTATACACAAACAAAGAAGATCAGATTGCAGCATTAAAACGTCATCTGGAATTCTTCAACACACATCCTTATGTAGCATCTCCAGTAATTGGTGTTACACTGGCTCTGGAAGAAGATAAAGCAAACGGAGCACCTGTAGAAGACAGTGCGATCCAGGGTGTTAAAGTCGGAATGATGGGACCTTTAGCTGGTGTTGGTGATCCAGTATTCTGGTTCACAGCAAGACCTATCCTTGGAGCTTTAGGAGCTTCTCTTGCAATGGGTGGAAGCATCCTTGGTCCAGTTTTATTCTTCGTATTATGGAACGTTATCCGTTGGGCATTTATGTGGTATACACAGGAATTTGGTTACAACGTAGGAACAAAGATCACAGAAGACTTATCTGGTGGATTACTTCAGAAAGTTACAAAAGGAGCATCTATCCTTGGTATGTTCGTCCTTGGTGCATTGATCGAACGTTGGGTAAGTATCAACTTTACTCCAGTTGTATCTAAAGTTACATTAAGTGAAGGAGCTTATATCGATTGGGCTAAACTTCCAGCAGGAGCTGAAGGAATCAAAACTGCATTAGCACAGCAGGCATCCGGTATGGCACTTGATCCAACGAAGGTTACAACTCTTCAGGACAACTTAAACTCCCTGATTCCTGGATTTGTACCATTACTGTTAACACTGTTATGCATGTGGTTATTAAAGAAAAACGTTTCTCCAATCATCATTATCATCGCATTATTCATCGTTGGTATCGTTGGACACGTTATTGGATTATTATAAGAATGATCAAGCACATATACAAAAGGCCCGGATGTCCGGGCTTTTTGCTTATATAAGAAGAAAGTTTATATAAATAAAATAGACAAAAAGTCATCTTGTATAAGCAAAGAAAATTGTATAAAATAAACAAAGAGAACATATGAAACGAAGGAGGGCTTATGGCACAATCAATTAATACAAGAGTCGATGTTGTAGTAGAGGCAACGTCTTATCAGGGACTTACAAACTATGGAAAGATCATGGTTGGAGATAAAGGATTTGAATTCTTTAATACAAGAAATGTCAATGATTATATTCAGATTCCATGGGGAGAAGTTGATTATGTGATCGCATCTGTGATGTTTAAAGGAAAGAAGATTCCACGTTACGCGATTCAGACAAAGAAAAATGGAACTTATTCTTTTGCGTCCAAAGAACCAAAGAAAGTGTTGCGTGCGATCAACCAATATATACCATCCGAGCGTCTTGTACGTTCTTTAAGCTTCTTTGATGTGTTAAAACGTAATTTTATGCCATCTAAGAAGAGTGTGAAGATCAAAAAACAAAAGTAACTTTTGGTTACAAGATGAAAAAGGAGAAGGCTGTTATGGGACATATTTTAAGAATGAATCCGGTTTTTAAAGAAATGATCTGGGGTGGAACAAAATTAAAAGATATTTATGGATATGATATTCCAAGTGACCATACAGGAGAGTGTTGGGCGATTTCTGCACATAAAAACGGAGATTGTACAATTGCGGATGGAGAATACGAAGGAAAAACTTTATCTTGGCTGTTTGAAAATCACAGAGAATTATTTGGAAATATCGAAGGAAATCAATTTCCATTACTTGTAAAGATCATTGATGCCAAAAATGATTTATCTGTACAGGTGCATCCAGATGATGCTTATGCCAAAGAACATGAAAATTCTCTTGGAAAAACAGAATGTTGGTTTGTACTTCAGGCAGATGAAGGAACAAAAATGGTGATGGGACATCATGCAAAAACAAAAGAAGAGTTTATAAAAGCAATTGAGAATGATGATTATGAACATCTATTAAATTCATTTAAGATCAAAGAGGGAGATTTCTTCTACATTCCATCAGGAACATTACATGCGATCTGTAGTGGATCTTTAATCTATGAAGCGCAGCAGTCTTCAGATGTCACATATCGTGTCTATGATTACCATAGAAAAGATGCAGATGGAAATGAAAGACAGCTTCATGTAAAGCAGTCAATCGATGTAACAAATGTACCTGCCAACATAGATCAGAACAAAGAATTTCTTCAGACAACTCTTGAGAATGGTATAAAAACAAGATATGTTGATAGTGAATTTTTTAAAGTTGATCGTTATGAGTTGACTGGTAAAAATGTGATTCAAAATGACAATCCGTTTATGATGGTAAGTATTACGGAAGGATCTGGAACATTAGAAGAAAATAAAGTGAAAAAAGGAGATCATTTTGTTATTTGTTCTGATCAGAAAGAAGTTATTTTTGATGGTACAATGGAAATAATGATCTCTACATTGTAATCTTATAGACAGAATATATTAATAAGGAAGTTTTTATGAAAAAAGAAGGAAGAATATTTGATGTTCTGCAGAGAGTTGGACGTGCATTTATGCTTCCAATTGCCATTCTGCCGGTCGCAGGACTTTTACTTGGAATTGGACAATCATTTACGAATGAAACAATGCTTCGAACGTACCATCTGATTAAGATCATGGGTCCGGGGACAGTTTTGTATGGAATTTTTAAAGTGGGAGGCGATTGTGGAAGTATCATTTTTGACAATCTTGCACTAATATTTGCAATGGGAGTTTCTATAGGAATGGCGAAGGCAGAGAAAGCTGTAGCAGCATTATCCGGGGTATTGTCTTTTTTTGTGATGCATGAAGCAATTTCATCCATGTTGTCTTTATATGGTGATACTTATACGATGCATACGGGAGCAACTGACCAGATTCTTGGAATTACATCATTGCAGTTAGGTGTATTTGGTGGAATTATTGTTGGTCTTGGGGTTGGATATCTGCATAATCGACTTTATAAAATAAAACTTCCAGAAGTTTTGTCTTTTTTTGGCGGGACGAGAGCTGTACCGATCATTTGTACCATTGTATATGTTGGAGTAGGAATTTTAATGTTCTTTATCTGGCCGCCGATTCAGGGATTAATGTATTCGCTCGGAGGAATTGTGAAAGCCTCTGGATATTTTGGAACTTTTATTTACGGAGTGCTGGAACGTGCATTGATTCCATTTGGACTGCATCATGTATTTTATCTTCCGTTCTGGCAGACATCACTTGGTGGAACGATGGAAGTGGCAGGGAAGATGGTTGATGGAGCACAGAATATCTTTTTTGCTCAGTTGGCAGATCCTGCAACCACACATTTTAATGTAGAAGCGACAAGATTTATGGCAGGAAAGTTTCCACTAATGATCTTTGGACTGCCAGGAGCAGCACTTGCAATTTATCGTTGTGCAAGACCTGAACAAAGAAAAGTTGTCGGTGGGCTTATGATTTCTGCTGCATTAACATCAATGCTTACAGGAATTACAGAACCATTGGAATTTACATTTCTGTTTATCGCTCCTGGATTATATGCAATTCATTGTATTTTTGCGGGATTTGCATATATGATGATGCATGTACTGAAAATTACAGTGGGATTAACATTTTCAGGAGGCCTTATTGATCTGTTCTTTTTTGGAATCTTGCAAGGACAGGGAAAGACAAACTGGATGATGGTAATTCCACTTGGGATTATCTATTTTATCGTATATTATTTTTTGTTCCATTTTCTGATCCTGAAATTTGATATTAAGACACCGGGAAGAGAAGAAGAAACAACAATAGAATTCGAAGAGGAGTCTGAATATGAATACAGAGAAGATTTCTCAGAAGAATTATTAGCGAAAATTGCAGCTGGCCTTGGGGGCAAAAAGAATATTGGAGATATTGACTGTTGTGTTACAAGACTTCGGTGTGGACTTAAGGATATAAGTCTGGTAGATGATGCTATGATCAGGGAAACGGGATCAAGGGGAATTCTGAAACGAGGTAACAGTATTCAGATTATCTATGGTCCACATGTAACAGTGTTGAAATCAGAATTTGAAGATTACTTAAGAACTAGACGTGCAAAGAAAGAAATCAAACAGTTACTAAAGGAAAATGTACATTCCGAGGAAGAAACGAAACAGGAAAGCATTGCCTGTCCGATCAAAGGAAAAGTGATCGAGTTAGAAGAAGTTGGAGATGAAGCATTTTCTGGAGGAATGTTAGGAGAAGGATTTGCAGTTGTTCCAGAAGAAGGAAAATTATATGCACCAGTAGATGGCATTATTGCGGCTGTATTCCGCACCAAGCATGCACTTGCTATGGAGTCAAAGGAAGGTGCAGAAGTTCTCATTCATCTAGGCCTTGATACCGTCAAACGAAATGGAAAAGGTTTTTATATGAAGGTAGAAGCTGGACAGAAAGTGAAAAAAGGAGAACTTATCTGTGAGTTTGATTTAGAAGATATAAAAGCAGATGGATATGTTATGACAACTCCAGTCGTTATAAGTAATAATGAAGAATATGCAAGCATTGCATTAAATCATATTGGAGAGTGTAATGTAGGGGAAGAAATTTTAACTATCTACAAATAGGTAACTATAAAATTAAATATAGATACAATTCTTAAACTTAAAAAGAAGGGATGTTATTTATGATCGATATTAGATTATAAATAACATCCCTTCTTTTTGTTTGCATGCGAAAAATAGTAGAAATAAAAAATTTTAAATCAATATAATCGACATAATGTTACAAAAATCAATAAAATATTACAATAATATTACGAAATAATAATGAAAAGTATTGACATACTATATATAAGTGCTATAATACACACATACTCGAGTTAACAAAATTGTAACATTTAAAGGAGGGACATTATGATAACGAGGAAAATGAGACTATCGATGGCGATGCTTACGATTGCCGCGAGTGTGTTGACGACAGGAAATATAAAAGCAGATGAGAAAGATACAACAAAAGAAACAAATACAGCAACGGAAAGTAAATATGCGAATAAAGCAGTTGCAGATATTTATTCTACAACAACATTAAATATCCGAAAAAAGGGTAGTATAAATGCAAAGATCGTAGGAAAAATGAAAAAAGGTAACATTGCAACTGTGCTGAAGAAAGGATCTGAATGGTCAAAAGTAAGATCAGGAAATGTTACAGGATACGTAAAAAATCAGTATCTTGTATTTGGCGATGAGATTGAGAACTTTGCGAAACAAAATGTGAAAAAGGTGGCGAAAGTTCAGACGGAAACATTAAGAGTTCGTAAGAAAGCATCTACGGATTCAAAGATTGTTACATTGGTATCTGAAGATGACAAATTAAAAGTTAAGAAGCAGAACGGTGATTGGGCAAAAGTCAAAGTTGATGGTAAAACAGGATATGTCTCAAAAGATTATGCAAAAGTAACATACTCTTTTGGAAAAGCAAAATCCATGAAACAGATTCAGGCAGAACAGGCGGCAAAAGAGGCACAGAAACAAGCAGCGCAAACAACAATCGGAAATGAGTCTGCATCAACATCAAGCAGTAATACTTCAAACAGCAGCACAACATCAGGAAGTACAAAAGCAAGTTCTGTACAGGCGGCAAAGAAAGCTTCCGTATCAGTATCATCCAGTGGTTCATCAGCAACAGGAAGCAGAATCGCAAGTTATGCCCAGCAGTTTATTGGAAATCCATATCGTTATGGAGGAAACAGTTTAACAAGGGGAATTGACTGCTCTGGATTTACACAGCAGATCATGGAAAAATTTGGATACAGCATCAGCCGTACAAGCAGTTCTCAGGCAGGGGATGGAAGAGCAGTATCTACAAGCAACTTAAGAGCTGGGGATTTAGTGTTTTACGGAGATGGTGGAAGTATCAATCATGTGGCACTTTATATCGGTGGTGGTCAGGTGGTACATGCAAGTAATTCTGCACCATATCCAAGAGGTGGAATTAAGATTTCAAATGTAAATTACAGAACACCAATCTGTGCGAGACGTATCATAGGATAGAAAAAGAACTACGAATATTGTTTGTATATGAAAAGAGCGCAGGAGAGCAATTCATGTCGGATCGATCTTCTGTGTTCTTTTTTTGATATATTTGGTATGAAAATAAAAAATTAAAGTTCTGATATTGACAGAAGAACATCAGATTTATAAAATGAAAAAGGTATATTTTTGGTTAGGAAAATAAAGACAGAAAAGAGATGTAGAAAGAAAGCATGAAAGAAAGACGTTTCACAAACAAAAAGCTGATCGCTCTTATGTTACCATTGGCAGTAGATCAGCTTTTAAATTCATTTATGGGTACGGTAGATACTCTTGTGGTCAGTAACTTAGGATCGGCAGCAATTTCAGCGGTCAGTTTAGTGGACTCCATCAATATTTTGGTTGTTCAGGCATTTTTTGCATTGGCTTCTGGTGGTACGGTTGTTTGTTCACATTATCTTGGGTGTGAGAAAAAGGAGAGGGCAACGAATGCAGCCAGACAGTTAGTGTTTATTACATTCGCCATGTCACTGATCATTGCAATTGCATGTCATTTATTCAGCAGTCAGATTCTTGGTGTGATCTTTGGTCAGGTGGAACCAGCAGTCATGGAGAATGCAAAGAAGTATTTCTTTTTTTCTGCAATGTCCTATCCATTTATTGCATTGTACGACGACGGAGCCTGCATTTTAAGAGCACAGGAGAACAGTAAACTTCCAATGCAGATTTCATTTATTGCAAATGGAATTAATGTCGTATTGAATCTAGTGTTTGTATGGATTTTCCATTTTGGAGTAGCAGGATCTTCTGCAGCAACAATGATCGCCAGAGCATTTGCAATGATCGCAGTACTTTATAAATTAAGAAGCCCAAATATGAAAGTGCAGCTTAGAGATTATTTTTCGATTCGTCCGGAATGGAAAGAAATCAAGCGTATTTTACATATCGGGGTACCATCAGGAATTGAAAATGGAATGTTCCAGTTTGGAAAACTTGCAATTCAATCAACAGTATCTTTAATGGGAACGGCGGCAATCGCAGCACAGGGAATGACGAATATCATCGAGAACTTAAATGGAATCATGTCGATTGGAATGGGAATCGGCTTGATGACAGTTGTTGGAGAATGCCTTGGTGCAGGAGAGAAGGAAGAGGCTGTATATTATATAAAGAAGATTTCTATTGCAGCAGAAGTAGTGTTGATCATTACGTGTTTATTAATGTTTGGACTTACTTATCCGATCACTTATTTTGGAGGAATGGAGCCAGAGAGTGCTAAACTTTGCATCTTCATGGTAACATGCATTACGATCGTAAAACCAATTGTATGGATCATGGCTTTTATTCCACCATATGGGTTCAGAGCTGCAGGAGATGTGAAGTTTACGATGACGACATCCATGTTATGTATGTGGCTTTGCAGAGTTGTACTTGCAATGGTACTTGCAAGAGTGTTCCATATGGGACCAATCGCAGTGTGGATCGGAATGTTTACGGACTGGACGATTCGTGCAATTATTTATACAGTACGATTTAGAAATAGAAAGTGGCTTGCACATCAGGTTATCTGATGTGCGTTGCGGATCATGGTGGTTCGTGTTATACTGAAATGTATTTGAATATTAGAAAAATGAAGAAATAGATAGAAGGGATACAGAGAAGATGAAAGTATCAGATTTTACATTTGATTTACCAGAAGAACTGATCGCTCAGGATCCGCTTGAGGACAGATCAAGTTCCAGATTATTAACATTAGATAAGAATACAGGAGAGATCGGACATGATATCTTCCATAACATTGTAAATTATTTAAAACCAGGAGATTGTCTTGTGTTAAATAATACAAAAGTAATTCCAGCAAGACTGATCGGGGCTAAAGAAGAAACAGGTGGAAAAGTTGAGGTTCTGCTTCTTAAGAGAAAACAGGACAATGTATGGGAAACACTTGTAAAACCAGGAAAGAAAGCACGTCCAGGAGCAAGAATCTCTTTTGGAGATGGGAAATTAGTTGGTGAAGTTATTGATGTTGTTGATGAAGGAAACCGTTTGGTGAAGTTTGAATATGAGGGAATTTTTGAAGAAGTGTTAGATGAACTTGGGCAGATGCCATTACCACCATATATTACTCATCAGTTAAAAGATAAGAATCGCTACCAGACAGTTTATGCCAAATATGATGGTTCAGCAGCAGCACCAACAGCGGGATTGCATTTTACAAAAGAATTATTGCAGCAGATCAAAGACATGGGAGTCAATATCGCATATGTGACACTTCATGTAGGACTTGGTACGTTTCGTCCTGTCAAAGTAGATGATGTCTTAGATCATCATATGCATTCTGAATTTTACAGAATCGAAGAAGATGATGCGAAACTCATCAATGAGACAAAGAAAAATGGTGGAAGAGTTATTTCTGTCGGAACAACAAGTACAAGAACATTGGAATCTGTTGCAGAAGAAGATGGGACACTCCATGCTAAGAGCGGATGGACAGACATCTTTATCTATCCAGGATATAAATTTAAAGTAATTGATGGACTGATCACAAACTTTCATCTGCCAGAATCTACATTATTAATGTTAGTTTCTGCTCTTGCTGGAAGAGAACATATTTTAAATGCTTATAATATCGCAGTTAAAGAAAGATACAGATTCTTCTCATTTGGGGATGCTATGTTTATTCATCCATAAGAAGAATTTATGATAAAATGTATTGAGGTATTATTTTAAAGATACGAAATGGAGGAACCTTTATGAAACTCGCACTGATTGGAACAGGAAAGATCATCGAAGATGCATTATTTGCAATGGAACCAGTGAAAACAATTGAGAGAACGGCAGTTTTTGCAAGACCTCACAGCAGGGATAAGGCAGAAAAACTTGCAAAACAGTATGCGATCAAAGAAGTCTACACAGACTATGAAGAGTTATTGAAAAAGACAGAAGCTGATACTGTTTACATTGGCTTGGTCAACAGTGCCCATTATCCATATGCGAAACAGGCATTATTAGCAGGAAAAAATGTAATTCTTGAAAAACCATTTACTGGGTTTTATGAGGAAACCAAAGAACTGGCACAGATCGCAAATGAAAAGAAATTATTTATTTTTGAAGCAATTACAGTACTTCACAATGAAGTGTTCTATGAGATGAAGAAAAACTTAAATAAACTAGGAAATATTCGTATGGCACTGTGCAATTATTCTCAGTATTCAAGCCGTTATGATGCATATTTAGAAGGAGATATCACACACTCTTTTGATCCAGCGTATTATGGCGGTTCATTATATGATATCAATGTATATAATGTTCATTATTGTGTGGGATTGTTCGGGGAACCAAAGAATGCAACTTATTATCCGAATGTTGGACCAAATGGAATCGATACATCAGGAACACTTGTGATGGAATATGATGGATTTAGCGCAGTCTGTACTGGAAGTAAGGATTCAGACAGTCCGGGATATGTCAGCATTCAGGGCGAAAAAGGATTTATGAAGATAGATTCTAAACCGAATATTGCTTCTGAACTGAAGACAATCTATGTCGATGAAAATGTTAAAGAGAAAGTAAAAGACGCAGCAGGAGCGATGGTTCGTGCAACAATTACAGAAGAATATAAAGCACCAGAGCATCATCACCGTATGACACAGGAATTTACGGACTTTGCAAGAATGATCGATGAAAAAGATTATGAAACAGCGAAGGAATTCTTGGATGAGACTGTTGCGGTTGTGAAAGTACTTGAGACGGCAAGAAAGAAAGCTGGAATCGAGTTTTAATATTATAGAAGGAAGTAACCTATGAAAGTAATCATTATCGGTGGCGGTGCTGCTGGCATGCTGGCTGCATATCAGGCAGCAAAATGTGGAAACGATGTTTCTTTATACGAAAAAAATGAAAAATTAGGAAAGAAGATATTTATCACAGGAAAAGGCCGCTGTAATGTGACAAATGCCTGTGAGGTCGAAGAATTGTTAGATCATGTCGTAACGAATAAAGAGTTTTTGTACAGTGGTTTCTATTCATTTACGAATAATGCAATGATGGAATTGTTAGAAGAGCTTGGATGCCCGCTCAAAGTAGAAAGAGGAAACCGAGTATTTCCAGTATCCGATCATTCTTCGGATGTTATTGCAGCATTGCAGAGAGGGCTTAGAAAAGAGAATGTTGATATTTATTTAAATACAACAGTTAAAAAGATTCTGAGTGAAGACGGAACTGTAACAGGAGTTAGATTGGCATCTGGAGACACGGTGAAGGCTGATAAAGTCATTGTTGCAACAGGAGGTATGTCCTATCAGACAACAGGATCTACGGGTGATGGGTATGATTTTGCAAGAAAAGCAGGGCATAAAGTGACAAAACTTACCCCGGCACTTGTGCCATTTGAGATTAAAGAAGATTTCTGCAAACAGCTAATGGGATTGTCCTTAAGAAATGTCGCAGTGAAGATGACAGCAGATGGCAAAAAGATTTATGAAGATTTTGGAGAAATGCTTTTTACGCATTTTGGAATTAGTGGACCGGTTGTTTTAAGTGCCAGCAGTTATATCGGAAAATATCAAGGAAAAGAATTAAAATTTATGATTGACCTGAAACCGGCACTTAATAAAGACCAATTAGATCACAGAGTATTAAAAGATTTCAACAAGGCACTTAATAAAGATTTTGTAAATTCTTTGGATAATCTTTTGCCGAAAAAGCTGATTCCTGTTATCGTAGAATTATCAGGAATTCCAGAACATAAGAAAGTTAATGAGATCACGAAGAAAGAAAGAGAAACTTTGGTTTCTTTATTAAAGTGTCTTGAACTTACGATCACTGGAGTCAGAGGATTTAAAGAAGCGATCATCACACAGGGTGGAGTTAATGTGAAAGAAATAGATCCTGGAACGATGGAATCAAAGAAAGTCAAAGGATTATATTTTGCAGGAGAAGTCTTAGATCTTGATGCGGTTACAGGTGGATTTAATCTACAGATCGCATGGTCAACAGGCTATCTTGCAGGAATGAATTAGTATATCAAGAAGCAGATCAGGAGGAAAAGGTAATGTACAGTATTGCGATTGACGGACCAGCGGGAGCAGGGAAAAGCACGATTGCAAAAACAATTGCAAAGAAACTAGAATTTATTTATGTAGACACAGGGGCGATGTATCGTGCTATGGCACTTTATTTTATCAGACACGAGATCGATCCAAAAAATGAAGAAGCAATCAATAAAGCGTGCCCAGATATTCATGTAAGTATCAATTATGAAGATGGGGTGCAGCAAGTATTATTAAATGGGGAGAATGTAAATGGTCTGATACGCACCGAAGAAGTTGGAAATATGGCTTCTAAAACATCTGCTTATAAGACGGTTCGCGCAACACTTCTGGATCTTCAGAGAGATCTTGCCAAGACAGCCAATATCTTAATGGACGGGAGAGATATCGGAACCAATGTACTGCCAGATGCAGACTTGAAAATTTATTTAACAGCATCATCCAAAGTAAGAGCTGAGCGTCGCTACAAAGAGTTAGTAGAAAAAGGCGTGAAAGCGGATTTTAATAAGATTGAAGAAGATATCATCATCCGTGACCGTCAGGATATGGAACGAGAGATCGCACCCCTAAAACAGGCAGACGATGCAGTGCTTGTTGATTCTTCTGATATGACGATCGAAGAAGTTGTCGATGCGATCGTTGCGGAATTTGAGAAAGTAAAATAATTGCGTTTGCAAAGATTCATTTACAAACAGTGAGGGTAAAGATGGAAGTTATTTTAGCCAAAACAGCAGGATTTTGTTTCGGGGTGAAGCGTGCGGTTGATACGGTTTACAAAGAAGCAGGGAAGAAAAATGTATACACATACGGACCGATCATTCACAATTCAGAGGTTGTCAATGACCTGAAGAAAAAGGGTGTGGAAGTGATCAATTCCAGAGAAGAATTAGAAGCTTTGGAAGAAGGAACTGTGATCATCCGTTCTCATGGAGTTGCAAGAGAGATCTATGATCTGATCTATAAAAAAGGATTAGAATTAGTTGATGCGACATGTCCATTTGTAAGAAAAATCCATAAGATTGTAGAGAAAGCAGGCAACGATGGCAATCAGGTGATCATTGTTGGAAGTGAGCAGCATCCGGAAGTTCAGGGAATTAAAGGATGGTGTACTGGAGAAGTACATATCATCTCAGAAGCAAGTCAGCTTGATGGAATTGATCTTAATAAGCCAACCACTCTTGTATCACAAACGACATTTAATTACAAGAAATTTCAAGATTTAGTTGAAATTCTGAATAAAAAGGGTTATGATATAGGAGTATGTAATACAATATGTAATGCCACGGAAGAGCGTCAACTGGAAGCAAAGTCTATCGCTAAGGGTGTAGATGCAATGGTTGTGATCGGAGATAAGCAAAGCTCCAACAGCCAGAAGTTATATGAGATTAGTAAGAAAGAGTGTGAGAACACCTTTTTTGTGCAGACACTTAGAGACCTGGATTTGAAACTTTTTGAATCGACTGGTAAGGTAGGTATTACAGCGGGGGCCTCAACCCCACAGAAAATTATCAAGGAGGTTCATGCTAGCATGACAGAAAAGAGTTTTGAAGAATTATTAGAGGAAAGTTTTGTGACAATTCACAACGGAGAGGTAGTGAAAGGTACAGTTATCGATGTGAAACCAGATGAGATCATCTTAAACATCGGATACAAAGCAGATGGTATCTTAACAAGAAGTGAATACTCTAATGATTCAGCCAACGTAGATTTAACAACTGTTGCTAAAGTTGGTGATACTATGGAGACTAAGGTATTAAAAGTGAATGATGGAGAAGGACAGGTTCTTCTTACTTATAAGAGATTAGCAGCTGAAAAAGGAAACAAACGTTTAGAAGAAGCTTACGAGAACAAAGAAGTCTTAAAAGCACCTGTAGCTCAGGTATTAGATGGTGGATTAAGCGTACTGATCGACGAAGCTCGTGTATTCATCCCAGCAAGCTTAGTTTCTGATTCTTACGAAAGAGACTTAAAGAAATACGAAGGACAGGAAATCGAATTCGTTATCAGTGAGTTCAACCCTCGTAAGAGAAGAGTCATCGGAGATCGTAAACAGTTATTAGTAGCTGCTAAGAAAGAAAAACAGAAAGAATTATTCGAGAAGATCGAACCAGGAATGAAAGTAGAAGGAGTAGTTAAGAACGTAACAGACTTCGGTGCATTCATCGATTTAGGTGGAGCAGACGGACTTCTTCATATTTCTGAAATGTCTTGGGGACGTGTTGAAAACCCTAAGAAGGTCTTCAATATTGGAGATAAAGTAACAGTTCTGATCAAGGATATTCAGGGAGAAAAGATTGCATTAAGCTTAAAATTCCCAGAAGAAAATCCATGGTTAAAAGCAGAAGAGAAATACAAAGTAGGAAGTGTTGTAACTGGTAAAGTTGCACGTATGACAGATTTCGGAGCATTCGTTGAATTAGAATCAGGAATCGATGCACTTCTTCACGTTTCTCAGATTGCAAAAGAACATATCGACAAACCATCTGACGTATTAAGCGTTGGACAGGAAATCGAAGCTAAAGTAGTTGACTTCAAGAAAGATGATAAGAAGATCAGCTTAAGCATGAAAGCATTAGCTAACGAAGAAGAAAAAACAGAAGAATAAGATTTTTATCAAGGAATCCTGATTTTTATAAATCAGGATTCTTTTTTCATACAAGTATTGTAAAAAAAGACGTTTTGCGATATAATCATTCTTAAAAATACATTTTTTTAAAAAGATAAACCTCGAAAAGGAGTTATGACCATGGAATTAAAGAAGTTTAAAAAAGTATTGGTTGCAAACCGTGGTGAGATTGCGATCCGAGTTTTCCGAGCTTTGAATGAACTTGGAATTACAACGGTTGGTATCTATTCAAAAGAAGATCGTTATGCCTTATTCCGTTCCAAAGCTGATGAATCTTATCAGCTAAATCCGGACAAAGGACCAATCGATGCATATCTTGATATCAATACGATCATTCGTATTGCAAAAGAAAAGAACGTAGATGCAATTCATCCAGGTTATGGATTTTTATCAGAGAATCCAGATTTTGTAGATGCCTGTGAGAAGAATGGAATCACATTTATCGGGCCATCTTCAAGCTTAATGCGTAGAATGGGAGATAAGATTTCATCTAAACAGATGGCAATTGAAGCTGATGTGCCAATCATTCCTGGTGTAGACCATGCGGTTCACGGACTAGAAGAAGTGACTGAGATTGCGAACCAGGTTGGATATCCTGTGATGTTAAAGGCCTCTAATGGTGGTGGAGGGCGTGGAATGCGTATCGTTCACTCAGCAGAAGAGATGCCAAAAGAATATGCAGAAGCAAGGGATGAATCCAAGAAGGCATTTGGAGACGATCAGATTTTCGTTGAAAAATACTTAGAGAGTCCAAAACATATCGAGGTTCAGATCATTGGTGACCAGTATGGACATGTGGTTCATTTATTTGACCGTGATTGCTCTGTACAGAGAAGACACCAGAAGGTTGTAGAATATGCTCCAGCATTTAGTGTACCAGATGAAGTAAGAAAACAGATTTTTGAAGCTTCTGTTCGTCTTGCAAAGCATGTAGGATATTCTAATGCCGGAACATTAGAGTTCTTAGTAGATGCAAATAATAATGCATACTTTATTGAAATGAATCCTCGTGTACAGGTAGAGCATACGATCACAGAGATGGTAACAGGTGTTGATATCGTACAGACACAGATTCTTGTGGCAGAAGGATATACTTTAGATTCTGAAGAAATCGGAATTGGTTCTCAGGAAGATGTTAAATGTAATGGATATTCTATTCAGACACGTATCACAACTGAAGATCCAATGAATAATTTCCTGCCAGATACAGGTAAGATCACAGTATATCGTTCTGGGGCTGGTAACGGAATTCGATTAGATGGTGGTAACGCATATGCAGGAGCTGAGATCACACCATACTATGACAGCTTATTAGTAAAAGCTATTTCTCATGATCGTACATTTGGAAGAGCAGTTGATAAATCTATCCGTGTATTAAAAGAGATTCGTATCCGTGGAGTTAAGACAAACATTCCATTCCTGATCAACGTATTAAACCATGAGACATTCCGTGAAGGAAAATGCTATACAACATTTATTGAAGATACACCAGAATTATTCTTACTTCCAGAGAGCCAGGACAGAGCAACAAAGATCCTTGAATTCTTAGGAAATAAAATGGTTAATGTACAGAAAGCAGTTCTTGATAAACCAGATTTTGAGGCAAGAACTCTTCCAAAATATGACACAGAGAAGAAGATATATGGTTCCAGAGATAAGTTCTTAGAGATGGGAGCAAAAGACTTCACACAGAGTCTGTTAAATGAGAAGAGATTATTGATCACAGATACAACCATGCGTGATGCACAGCAGTCTTTAATGGCTACACGTATGAGAACAAAAGACTTAGTTGGAGCCTCTGATGCGACAAACGCATTTATGGAGAATGCATTCTCTGTAGAGGCTTGGGGTGGAGCTACTTATGATACAGCTTATCGTTTCTTAAAAGAATCTCCATGGAAGAGATTAAAATTATTAAGACAGCATATGCCAAATACACTGATCCAGATGTTACTTCGTGCATCCAATGCTGTGGGATATAGTAACTATCCAGATAATGTTGTTAAGAAATTCATCAATGAAGCATCTCAAAAAGGTGTTGATGTATTCCGTATCTTTGACAGCTTAAACTGGGTTGAGAATATGAAAATGCCGATTGAAACTGCATTAAAGACAGGTAAGATTGTAGAAGGAACGATCTGTTACACAGGAGATATCACAGATCCTAACGAGACAAAATATACATTAGACTATTATGTAAAGAAAGCCAAAGAATTAGAAAGTTTAGGTGTACATATCTTTACGATCAAGGATATGGCAGGTCTTGTAAAACCATATGCAGCGAAGAAACTGGTAAGTGCGTTAAAAGAAGAATTAAACATTCCAGTCAACCTGCATACGCATGATTCTACAGGAAATGGTGTCAGTACATTACTGATGGCATCTGAAGCAGGACTTGATATCGCTGATTGTGCGATCGGTTCTATGAGTTCTATGACAAGTAATCCATGTATGAACTCTTTAGTAGAAGCATTAAAAGGAACAGAGCGTGATACAGGACTTGATACAGATGAATTAACAGAATTAAGCCAGTACTATGCAAGAATCCGTCCAATCTACAAACAGTTTGAGAGCGGAATGGATGCACCAAACACAGAGATCTACAAATATGAGATTCCAGGTGGACAGTATTCTAACTTGTTAGCTCAGGTGAAAGAAATGGGTGCAGCAGATGACTTTGAAGAGATCAAAGGATTATATAGAGATGCAAACCATTTACTTGGAAATATCGTCAAAGTAACACCATCATCTAAAGTGGTTGGAGACTTTGCAATCTTTATGTTCAAGAATGGATTAACAAAAGATAATATCCTAGAAGCTGGTAAAGATTTATCTTATCCAGATTCTGTAGTAGAATATTTTGAAGGTATGATCGGACAGCCAGAAGGTGGATTCCCAGAAGAATTACAGAAGATCGTATTGAAAGATAAGAAACCGATCAGTGTACGTCCAGGAAGCTTATTACCAGATGAAGATTTTGATTATATTGCAAAGGGATTAAAAGAAAACTTTTATATGGATAATATGGAAGATCCAGATGTTTTAAGCCAGAAAGTATTAAGTTATGCATTATATCCAAAAGTATATGAAGATTATTGCAGACATTTTGAGGCTTATAACGATGTAACAGGACTTGAAAGTCATGTATACTTCTATGGATTAAGAAAAGGTGAAGAAACAACCCTAAGATTAGATGAAGGAAAAGATCTGATCATCAAATTTATTGATATGACAGAGCCAGATAAAGATGGATATCGTCTGTTAGATTTTGAAGTTAATGGATCTATCCGTGAGATCAAAGTCCTTGATAAGAACTTGGAGGTTAAGACAGACGGAAGAGTCAAGGCAGATAAATCAAATCCAGCACATCTTGGATCAACAATTCCAGGAACAGTTGGTAAAGTTCTTGTCAATGAAGGTGATGAAGTTACAGTGAACATGCCACTGATGACAGTCGAAGCCATGAAGATGGAGACAACAGTTGTTTCTACAGTTAATGGTAAGGTTGATAAGATCTATGTCAAAGAAGGAGAACAGGTAAATCAAGAAGATCTGTTAATTTCTTTTGAGATTGATGAATAGAAATTAAATTAGATTTCATACTAAAGAAGGAAGTAAGAAGACACTTCCTTCTTTTTTTATATAGAAATATAATATGGAAAGGTAAAATTTAGTATGAAAGATAATGAAACAAAAGAAATAGAACAATTTGGACAGTTACAGGAAAATGGAATTTTGATCATGACGATCGTTGGTGAAATTGAAGGTCATCAGCTATCTGCACAGAATGCAAAAACAACGAAATATGAACATATGATTCCACTTCTTGCAAAGGCAGAGCAGGATCAAAGTATTAAAGGAATTTTGATCTTGATCAATACGATTGGCGGAGATGTAGAATGTGGACTTGCGATCGCAGAGCTTATTGCATCGCTTGGGAAACCAACCGTATCGCTTGTTCTTGGAGGAAGCCATTCGATTGGAGTACCACTTGCTGTAGCTGCAGATCATTCATTTATTGTAAAAAGTGCAACAATGATGATTCATCCAGTGAGAAGTTCTGGGACGTTTATCGGAGTGATTCAAAGTTATCGTAATATTGAAAAGATTCAGGATCGCATTACTACATTTATTAGTGATCATTGTAAGATGAGAAAGGAAAGAGTGGAAGAATTGATGCTTCACATCGGACAGCAGGTAAAAGACGTTGGTACGATCCTTTCAGGAGAAAAAGCAGTGCAGGAAGGTCTGATCGATGAAATGGGTGGGATGAAAGAAGCGACAGACAAATTGATTGAAAAAATAAATCAATCTAAAAATAAATAGAAAATTTGAATAAAAAACAGATAATAGCTTTATGATATTCCTGTTTTGGTGTATGATAAGAATAACAAGTATGTTAAAAAAAACACAAACCATGTCGAAACATCATAAAAGGAGGAAACATCATGAGAGGAATAGAGACACCGGTTCGGAATGTCAGAAGAAGAATTTTCAAAGAGATTGCAAAATTTGGTTATGAACAAAAAAATTTACAGGATCTTGAAGATCTTCCATATGAGATCGTACCAGGGGAAGTTGCAAAATATCGAGACAGTATATATCGAGAACGAGCGATCGTAGGAGAAAGATTGAGGCTTGCAATGGGAATGTCTTTAAATCCAGCGGATAAGCCAACAAGAATCACCAAAGGAATTGATGAAAGTAATATTTCAGAAAAATATTATGAACCGCCACTTCTTCAGGTCATTCCATCTGCTTGTAACGAATGTAAAGAAAAAGCATTTATTGTAGGTGAACAGTGTCAGGGATGTATGGCACATCCATGTATGGAAGTCTGTCCGAAGAAAGCTATTAGTTTTAAAGAAGGATACTCTTATATTGATCAGGAAAAATGCATTAAATGTGGGCAATGCAAGAAAGTTTGTCCATATGGTGCGATTTATGAAAGAAGACGTCCTTGTGCAAATGCATGTGGAGTTGGAGCAATTGAAACAGATTATGCAGGAAGGGCTAAGATTAATCCGGATAAATGTGTTTCCTGTGGAATGTGTATGGTAAATTGTCCGTTTGGGGCAATTGCAGATAAATCTCAGATTTATCAGTTGATCAAGGCAATGAATGAAGGTTCGGAAGTAATTGCAATCTTAGCTCCAGCATTTGTCGGGCAATTTGGCCCAAAAGCGACGCCAAATAAAATTAAAGCAGCACTTCTTGATATTGGATTTGCAGATGTATGGGAAGTTGCGGTTGGTGCGGATGCAGGAGCATTGGAAGAGGCGAAACATTATGTTCATAGTGTGGTAACAGGGAAATTACCATTCTTATTGACATCGTGTTGTCCATCATGGTCTATGCTCGGAAAGAAGTATTTCCCAGAGGTGATCGATGAGATTTCAAATGCATTAACTCCGATGGTTGCAACAGCAAGAGCGGCAAGAATCGCATCACCGAATGCTAAAATTGTTTTCGTAGGACCATGTGTTGCAAAGAAACTCGAAGCATCAAGACGAACTGTTCGAAGTGAGGTTGACTTTGTAATCACATTTGAAGAGTTGGCAGGAATGTTTGATGCTAAAGAAATTGATTTTAATACGTATGATAAAGAAGAAGAATTAAATGATGCATTTGGAGCAGGACGTGGATATGCAGTTGCAAGTGGAGTTGCCGGAGCGATCAAAGCATGTATTGATGAATATTATCCTGGAACAGAAGTAAAGATTGATCATGTAGAAGGACTTGCAGAATGCAAAAAAATGCTTTTACAAGCAAAGGCAGGAAAGAAAAATGGCTATTTGATCGAAGGAATGGGATGTCCGGGTGGATGTGTAGCAGGAGCAGGTACAAATATTCCAGTTGTAAAAGCAGGAATTCAAGTGAAGAAATTTGTGAAAGAAGCGGAAAGCTTTGTCCCACCAGAAACAGCACAATATTAAATGTGAAAAGAAAAAGGAAAATGTATGGAAGAGGAATACATTTTCCTTTTTCTATGGTTGGACTTGCGTATTTTGATATTTAATTGTAAAATAAGAAAATACGCAGATTATGTATACAAAGTGTATACAGCAAGAGAGGTAACAATTTCTATGGCAGCAAAGAAAACGAGAAAGAGAAAGACGTCCTCTGCAGCAAAGAAACGAACACGCAAAAGACAAAAAGATTTTGCACCATTTTACAAAGAGATTGCAGTATTAGTTGTTTTTGCTCTTTTCATTTTTTTATTTTTAAGCAATTTTGGGATATGTGGATATATAGGAAATAGTATTAGTACATTTTTCTTCGGGGCATTTGGAACAACATATTATATTGTTCCGATTGTAGCGTTTTTATTAGTGATCCTTCTAATTTCAAATGATTATAGTAGCCTTGCGATAAAGAAAGTTTGCTTTACGATTTTACTATTGTGCATGATTTCTACAATTTTTCAAATGGTATTTGAAGTAAAAGATGCCTATTCGGCATTTTTATTTAGTGGAAGAACGCATCGTGGTGGAGGATTTATAGGAGCATTGATCGGTTCATTTCTTTATAAGGAACTTGGTGGAGCAGGAAGTGTTTTAGTCGTAATGTTGGTATCTATCATTTCAGTGATCCTTGTAACGGAACGCTCACTCCTTAGTTTTCTTAAAAAGGCCGTGGATTTCTTTATGATCGAAGAAGATGAAGAAAGAACAGCAGTGAAAAAACAACGAGTCAAGGGGAAAAAAGAATCGAAAGGATCAGAACTGAAGAAGAAACGTTCTTTGAATATTCCAGATCTTAGATTAGGAAGACCCAAACCATCAGAAGCTTCACCGATGCCTGTGATGGAGGAAGAACCAAGAGCGTCAGTTCAGATGCAAAAAGATTTTGATGATTTGATCGTACAACCAGCTCCAGAAGTTGAAGAACGATCAATAGAACCAATGGAACCAGTACAGCCAAAAGCATCAAAGAGATCATTGGTGAATAAAGACAAAGAAACAAGGATCAAGCCAGTAGAGATTCTTCCGCAAGTTCGGACGAGAGAAGGAGATTATAAGTTTCCACCAGTATCTCTATTAGAAAAAGGGAAGAAAACATCGAATAATAATAAAGAAGAACTACGGCAGACAGCACAAAAACTACAAAAAACATTGGAAGATTTCGGAGTTCATGTTACAATTACCAATATTAGCTGTGGACCATCGGTTACACAGTTTGAATTACATCCGGAACAGGGTGTGAAAGTGAGCAAGATCGTTAATCTTGCAGATGATATCAAATTAAACCTTGCAGCAGCTGATATAAGAATTGAAGCACCGATTCCTGGAAAGTCGGCAATCGGAATCGAGGTTCCGAATAAGACAAACCAGATGGTCATGTTCAGAGACCTGATCGAGAATCAGGAATTTGCACAGGCAAGATCAAAGATAGCATTTGCGGTAGGAAAGAACCTTGCAGGGCAGGTAATCGTGTCAGATATTGCTAAGATGCCTCATTTATTGATCGCGGGAGCGACAGGTTCTGGTAAGTCGGTTTGTATCAATACTTTGATCATGAGTATTTTATACAAAGCAACTCCAGAAGAAGTGAAACTGATTATGATCGATCCAAAGGTTGTAGAATTAAGTGCATATCAAGGAATTCCACATTTATTGATTCCAGTCGTTACTGATCCAAAGCAAGCATCGAGTGCATTAAACTGGGCTGTGATGGAGATGGGAGAGAGATATAAGAAGTTTGCAGAAGTTAATGTAAGAAACTTAACAGGTTACAATGAGAAGGTAGAGGAATCGATTAAGAATGGTATGGAAGGCGAAGATTTTAAGAAACTTCCACAGATCGTAATTATCGTAGACGAGCTTGCAGACCTTATGATGGTTGCACCAGGGGAAGTAGAAGATGCAATCGTGCGTTTGTCACAGCTTGCCAGAGCCGCAGGAATCCATCTGGTCATTGCAACACAGAGACCTTCTGTTAACGTTATCACAGGACTTATTAAGGCAAATGTACCTTCAAGAATCGCATTTTCGGTATCATCGGGAGTTGATTCAAGAACTATCATTGATATGAATGGTGCTGAAAAGTTATTAGGAAAGGGTGATATGTTATTTTACCCATCCGGATATCAGAAACCAATCCGTGTGCAAGGTGCATTTATCAGTGATGAAGAAGTCGGCAAGGTTGTAGAATTTTTAAAAGAAGAGAACAACGTAGAAGACAACTATGGTGCAGATATTCAGGAAAAGATTCAGACAGCTGCAGTGAAAGCAGCGACATCGCAGGAGAGGGATGAATATTTTGAGGATGCAGCCAAATTTATTATTGATAAAGACAAGGCTTCGATCGCAAGCCTTCAAAGAGTTTTCAAGATCGGCTTTAACCGGGCAGCAAGACTGATGGATCAGTTATGCGAAGCGGGAATCGTCGGAGAAGAAGAAGGAACCAAGCCAAGGAAAGTTCTTATGAGTGAAGAACAATTTGAACAATACAAAGAAGATTATCTATAGAAAGGAAACCATTATGAAAACAGACATTGAAATCGCACAGGAAGCTACATTATTACCAATCAAAGAAGTTGCAGCAAATATTGGGATCAAAGAAGATGACCTTGAATTATATGGCAAATACAAGGCTAAATTTGATTCTCATTTTATGGATGAAGTAAAGGATAATGAAGATGGAAAACTTGTTCTTGTAACAGCAATCAACCCAACTCCAGCAGGAGAAGGAAAGACAACAACAAGTGTTGGGGTATCTCAGGCATTAAATAAACTTGGAAAGAAAACAATCTGTGCCCTTCGTGAGCCATCTCTTGGACCTTGTTTTGGTATCAAAGGTGGAGCAGCAGGTGGTGGATATGCCCAGGTTGTACCAATGGAAGATTTAAACCTTCATTTTACAGGAGATTTCCATGCGATCACATCTGCGAACAACTTATTAGCAGCAATGCTTGATAACCATATCCAGCAGGGGAACAAGTTAAATATCGATACAAGAGATGTTGTATGGAAGAGATGTATCGATATGAACGACCGTGCATTAAGAAATACAGTCATCGGACTTGGACGCCGTGTAGATGGAGTTGTTCGTGAAGATCATTTTGTGATCACAGTAGCATCTGAGATCATGGCAATTCTTTGTCTTGCAAATGACATGGCAGATTTAAAAGAACGTTTAGGAAAGATCATTGTTGCATACAATATGGATTGTGAACCAGTCACAGCCAAAGATTTAAATGCAGTTGGAGCAATGGCAGCATTGTTAAAAGATGCCTTAAAACCAAATATGATCCAGACATTAGAACATACACCAGCTTTTGTACATGGTGGGCCATTTGCGAATATCGCACATGGATGTAACAGTGTACAGGCTACAAAATTAGCATTAAAATTATCTGATATCACGATCACAGAAGCAGGATTTGGAGCTGACCTTGGAGCAGAAAAATTCATGGATATCAAATGTCAGATGGCAGATCTTCATCCAGATGCAGTCGTATTAGTAGCAACTGTACGTGCTTTAAAATACAATGGTGGAGTTGCAAAAGATAACCTTGCAGAGGAGAATATTGACGCATTAAGCAAAGGTATCGTAAACCTTGAGAAACATATTGAGAACTTAAAATTATTTGGAGTCCCTGTTGTTGTAACATTAAACCAGTTTGCAACAGATACAGAAGCAGAACTTACATTTATCAAGAATTTCTGCGAAGAAAGAGATTGTGATTTTGCGTTATCTCAGGTATGGGAAAAAGGTGGAGAAGGTGGAATCGAACTTGCGAAAGCAATTCTCCGTACATTAGAGAATAAAGAAAGCCACTACAAACCATTATATACATACGAAGATACAACAATTGAAGAAAAGATTGAGACAATCGCAACAAAGATCTATGGTGCAGACAAAGTTGTATACACAGCAGCTGCAGCACGTCAGAAGAAGAGACTTACTGAACTTGGATATGGACATCTTCCAATCTGTATGGCAAAGAACCAGTATTCTTTATCTGATGATCCTAAGAAACTTGGACGTCCAGAAGGATTTGATATCACGATCCGTGAGATTTATGTCAATGCGGGTGCAGGATTCTTAGTAGCCTTAACAGGAGATGTCATGACAATGCCAGGACTTCCAAAGAAACCAGCAGCAGAAGGAATTGATGTGAATGACGATGGAGTTATCACAGGATTATTCTAAAACCATAAGAGAAAAAATATATAAAACACAATACTTAAAAGCTTAAAAGAAATGACGAGGAAATACAATGCAGATTATTGATGGAAAGAAGATTTCTCAGGAAATCAAAGATGAAGTAAAAGAAGAAGTAGCACAGCTAAAAGCAGAAGGAAAAGATATTGCTCTTGCCGTAATCCAGGTAGGAGCAGATCCTGCATCAAGCGTTTATGTACGTAACAAAAAACGTGCCTGCGAATATGTAGGAATCGAATCTGTAAGCTATGAACTTCCAGAAGAGACAACACAGGAAGAATTAATGGCGATCGTTGACAAATGCAACAAAGATCCTAAGATCAATGGAATTTTAGTACAACTTCCACTTCCAAAACATTTAGATGAAGATGAAGTGTTGTTAGCAATCGATCCTAAGAAAGACGTTGATGGATTCCACCCAGTCAGTGTTGGAAATATGGTGATCGGAGAAAAAGGATTCTTACCATGTACACCAGCCGGAGTAATTCAGTTATTAAAACGATCTGGTGTTGAAATTGATGGAAAAGAATGTGTGGTAGTCGGAAGAAGTAACATCGTAGGAAAGCCTATGGCAATGTTATTATTACGTGAGAACGGAACGGTCACAATCTGCCATTCTCATACGAAAGATTTAAAAGAGGTCTGCAAACGCGCAGATATCTTAGTTGTAGCAATTGGTAAACCGAAATTTATTGATGATTCTTATGTAAAAGACGGGGCAGTTGTTATCGATGTTGGAATCCACAGAAATGAAAATAACAAACTTTGTGGTGATGTAGATTATGATAAAGTTGCACCAAAGACAACAGCGATCACACCAGTTCCAGGTGGAGTTGGGCCAATGACGATTGCAATGTTAATGAAAAACTGCGTAGAATCTAAGAAACTGTTTGGAGAGTAAGAGAAATGAAAATATTATTTATTTCGCTTGGATGTGATAAAAACTTAGTAGATAGTGAAGTGATGCTTGGACTTTTGACCAAGAATGGCTACACTTTAACAGATGATGAAACACAGGCAGATGTAATTGTAATCAATACTTGCTGTTTCATCCATGATGCTAAAGAAGAAAGTATCAATACGATCTTAGAGATGGCACAATATAAAGAACAGAACTTAAAAGCGTTAGTTGTGACAGGATGTCTTGCAGAACGTTACAAAGATGAGATTTTAAAAGAGATTCCAGAGATTGATGCTGTTCTTGGAACAACAAGTTATGATTCTATTGTGGAAGCAGTTAATATGGCACTGGCAGAGAATGCTGGAGAACATTTTGAACATTACGAAAGTATTGATTACCTTCCAGACAACTCAGAAGTAGAACGTGTTGTAACAACAGGAAATCATATGGCATATTTAAAGATTGCTGAAGGATGTGATAAACGTTGCAGCTATTGTATCATTCCAAAGATTCGTGGACATTTCAGAAGTGTTCCAATGGAAGAATTATTAAATGAAGCAAAACGCCTTGCATCCGAAGGAGTGAAAGAATTAGTTCTGGTAGCTCAGGAAACAACACTTTATGGAAAAGACCTAACAGGAGAAAAACAGCTTCCATTATTACTTCATGAACTTTGCAAGATTGAAGGAATCGAATGGATTCGTCTGTTATACTGTTATCCGGAAGAAATCACAGATGAGTTGATCGAGGCAATCAAGACAGAAGAAAAAGTCTGCAATTATATTGATATGCCGATTCAGCATAGCGAGAACCGTATCTTACAGAGAATGGGAAGAAGAACATCAAGAGAAGATCTGGTCGCAGTGATCAAGAAACTTCGTCAAGAAATTCCTGATATCACGATCCGTACAACATTGATCACAGGATTCCCGGGAGAGAGCGAAGAAGATCATGAAGGATTAATGAATTTTGTGGAAGAATGTAAATTTGACCGTTTAGGAGTCTTTACTTATTCACCAGAAGAAGACACACTGGCAGCGACATTTGAGGATCAGATTGATGAAGAAGTTAAAGAAGCACGAAGAGATGAACTGATGAGCCTTCAGCAGGAAATCTCCTATGAACACACTCAGCAATTAGTTGGTAAAACGATCAAAGTTATGGTTGAGGGATATTTATTTGAAGATGACATCTATGTTGGACGTTCTTATATGGATGCACCAAAGGTAGATGGATGCGTTTTTATAAATTCTCCAGAAGAACTGATGACAGGAGACTTTGTTTATGTTAAAATTACCCAGGGTAGAGAATATGATGTGATAGGAGAAGTAGATTATGAATTTACCAAATAGGTTAACAATTTTAAGAACACTTATGATTCCGGTATTCTTATTTTTCTTGCTTACAGATTATGCAGGGAATTGTAGCAAATGGATCGCAGTTATTGTATTTATTCTAGCAAGTCTTACAGATTTTTTAGATGGACATATTGCCAGAAAATATAATCTGGTAACAAACTTTGGAAAATTTATGGATCCATTGGCGGACAAATTATTAGTTAGTTCAGCTATGATCGCATTAGTTGGAATGCATCGTTTATCATCCATTGTAGCAATCATCATTATTGCAAGAGAATTTATTATCAGTGGATTTCGTTTGATTGCCTCTGACAATGGAATCGTTATTGCAGCCAGCTACTGGGGAAAATTTAAGACAAACTTCCAGATGTTTATGATCATCATGCTGATCATTGACCTTGGAACAAGCACAGCTGTTATGATCGAGAATGTATTGATCGTGATTGCGACAGCTTTAACAATTATTTCTTTAGTTGATTATTTAGTGAAGAATAAACAGGTCTTATCTGAAGGGAACTAAATCCAGAAAGGAACAATATTTATGACAGCAGAAATTATTTGCGTAGGAACAGAGATTTTATTAGGAAACATCGTGAATACCAATGCTGCCTACTTATCAGAACGCTTAGCCTCATTGGGGATAAGCGTTTTTTTTGAAACAACAGTAGGTGACAACGAAGAAAGATTAGAAGATGTGATCAGACAAGGATTTGAAAGATCTGATATTTTGATCTTATCTGGTGGATTGGGACCAACGAAAGATGATCTTACAAAAGAAGTTGCAACGAAAGTATGTGGGCAGAAGCTTGTAGAAGATGAAGAAGCACTAAGACGATTAAAAGAATATTTTGCAAGCAGCCATCGAAGCATGACAGAGAATAATCTAAAACAAGCACTGATATCAGAAGATTGTGATGTTTTATACAATGAAAATGGAACAGCACCTGGAATGATCATTCATGCAAAAGGAGAAAAGAAAGTAGTTCTACTCCCAGGACCTCCAAGTGAATTGATTCCAATGTTCCACGATCAGGTAGAGCCAATTTTAAAAGAATTAAGTTCAGAAGTGCTGTATTCTGATGTTGTGAAAATTGACTGTATGGGAGAAAGCCAGGTTGCTGAAGAGATTGAAGATTTAATTGAAAAACAGACAAATCCTACAGTTGCCCCATATGCCAAATTGGGAGAAGTCCATCTTCGAGTGACAGCAAAAGCGACAAGTGAAGAAGAGGCAAAGAAATTTGTAGCACCAGTAACAGAAGAATTATACAGAAGATTTGGACATAAGATCTTTACAACAAAAGAAGATGAAACATTAGAAGATGTTGTAGTCAATATGTTGAGTAAACATCACTATACGATCGCTGCAGCAGAATCTTGTACAGCTGGCATGTTTACCGCAAGATTAGTCAATGTCGCAGGGGCTTCCGACGTCTTAAATGAAAGTTTTATCACATATGCAAATGAAGCTAAGATGAAATATCTGGGAGTCAAAGAAGAAACATTAAATACAGTTGGAGCAGTTTCAGAAGAGACTGCAAAACAGATGGCAGAAGGTGTTGCAAAACGGGCAGGATCAAATGTCGGAGTTGGAATTACAGGACTTGCAGGACCTGGAGGAGAGACACCAGAGAAGAAAGCAGGGCTTGTTTATATTGGTGTCAGTGTCAATGGAAAGACAAAAGTCAGCAAATATCAGTTTAATGGGAACAGACAGAAAGTCAGACAAATGGCGGTATGTCGTGCATTAATGATGGTAAGACATGCATTAGTAGAAGAATTTTTTGAAAAGGATTGGAAGAAATAAAAATCGAACAAATATTCGTTCGAACACTTGTTTTTTAGTATGGAGATATGCTATACTCTAGACAGGAATCAAAGCATAGAAGAATGTAGATAAATATTTGAAATTAAAGGAGAATAACATATATTATGAAACAAGAAGAGAAATTAAAAGCATTAGATGCAGCATTAGTTAAGATTGAGAAAGATTACGGTAAGGGATCTGTTATGAAGCTTGGAGATTATCAGGCAGATCGTACAATTGAAGTTACACCAACAGGATCGATCAGTCTTGATATTGCATTAGGAGTTGGAGGAGTGCCAAGAGGACGTATCATTGAGATTTATGGACCAGAATCAAGTGGTAAGACAACCGTAGCTCTTCATATGGTAGCAGAAGTTCAGAAGAGAGGCGGAATTGCAGGCTTTATTGATGCAGAACATGCATTAGATCCTGTTTACGCGAAGAATATAGGAGTTGATATTGATAACCTTTATATTTCACAGCCAGATACAGGAGAACAGGGACTTGAAATCACAGAGACAATGGTAAGATCTGGGGCAATCGACATCATTATCGTCGATTCTGTAGCTGCATTAGTACCTAAGGCAGAGATTGATGGAGACATGGGAGATTCTCATGTGGGTCTTCAGGCAAGATTGATGTCACAGGCACTTCGTAAGTTAACAGGTGTTGTAAGTAAATTTAATTGTACGGTTATCTTTATCAATCAGTTACGTGAGAAGGTTGGAGTGATGTTTGGTAATCCAGAGACTACAACTGGTGGACGTGCGCTGAAGTTCTATTCCTCTATCCGATTAGATGTTAGAAGAACAGAGACATTAAAACAGGCAGGAGAGATGATCGGTAACAGAACAAGAATTAAGGTTGTTAAGAATAAAGTAGCGCCTCCATTTAAACAGGCAGAATTTGATATTATGTTTGGAAAAGGAATCTCTAAGTATGGAGATATCTTAGATTTGGCAGCAGATGCAGATATCATTCATAAAAGTGGAGCGTGGTATGCATACAATGGAGAGAAGATCGGACAGGGAAGAGAGAATAGCAAGAAGTATTTAGAAGAACATCCAGATATTGCAGAAACAGTAGAACATGCAATCCGTGTTCATTATGGATTATTAGATGAAGACACTGAGAATGCCAATAACGATCCGAAGGCAGAGACTCAGATTTCTGAAGAAGAATAATGATCATCACTAAACTAGATAAAGTGGGAACAAAGCAGGTTAGGCTTTTCTTCGATGAAGAAAAGTACTGCCTGCTTTATTATAATGAAGTAAGACGATTAGGATTTCATGAAAAAGACGAGGTTGGGCAGCAAGAGTTTGAAGAATTGAATAAGCTGTTACTACACCGAGCTAAGTTGAAAGCTATGTCATTGTTAAAATATCAGGATCGTACAAGAAAAGAACTAAAAGATCGTCTTATGCGAGCAGAATTTCCAGAATTTATCACAGAAGGCGCGATTGCATATGTAGAATCATTTGGCTATATCAATGATGAAGAATATGTACGTCGTTATATGGAATATAAGGCAGGGACTAAGAGTAGGATTCAGATCAAGATGGATCTTAGAAAGAAGGGAATTGGCACAGAGATTTTAGAACGAATCTTTGATGAGTATGAATACGAAGAAGATGACGTTCTGGAGGAGCAAGTACAGAAGAGAATCCGACAGAAAGGATCAGTTACAAAGGAAAATTTTCAGAAATATTATGGGTATTTTGCGAGAAAAGGGTTTAACAGTGTAAAGATAATAGATTTATTACGGAAATATTGTGAAGATTAAATAAAATAGAGTAGAAATCTTAAAAAAATATAAAGAATTCCCCATTTTGTTGCATATTAACAGACAAGGATATATAATCTGAATCAAAGGGTGTAACAAAACTGTTGATGACGATATCTGGAAGGGAAGATAAGTTCAGATATTGTCCCTATATAAGGAGTATCATTTATATGAGAAAGAAATCACATATTTCACTTGCAGGACAGATCATGGATTCTATGGAACTTGATAATGTATTTGATTATAGATTGCCATTTTATGTAGGAAGTATCTGGCCAGACTGCAGACCATCTTTTGTGACGACACCTCATAAGTTTGATATTACATTTGATGATATTGAACATAAGATTTCAAAATTTATTGCGAATTACAATAAAGAACAAGGAATGAATATGAGACGCTGTGCACGTCTTGGTGTGATCGTTCATTATATTGCGGACTATTTTACATTTCCGCATAACAACCACTATCCAGGGAATGTAAAAGATCACTGCTATTATGAGCGTGATTTAAAATATGGAATGAAAGCTTTTCTTAAGACAGAAGAAGCTTTAAAGATTAAAGAACAAGTTGTAGCGTATGATTCCGTAGAAGAATTGACATCTTATATCCGAAGCATTCATAATTCATATATGAAACTTGCACATACAGTGGAAGAAGATATTAGATATATCGTGCATGCTTGTACGACAGTTGTAAAAAGTATATTAAATATGGTAAGTTATGCGTTTAGTACAAGCGTAGCCAATATTCAGTATGTATAATTATTGGTCAGAGTAAGAATAAGGAGCAGAAGCAGGAATTGTGCCTGTTTTTGTTCCTTTTTTCATTTATGAAAATTTTACGTAAGAGATGAATTGATGCAAATTTGATGCATAAAAGTGTTAAGATAAAAAACGGTTTTGGGCAGCAAAGATAGAAAACAATAAGGAAATATAACAATAAGGAGAGAGTAAATATGGTAAACATCATGATCGTTGAAGATGAAAAACCAATTTCAAATCTGATCGCATTAAGTTTAAAAAAGGTCGGTTATCATTGTGAATGTGCATATGATGGACTTTCTGCGATCGATATGATTGAAAAGAAATATCCAGATTTGATCTTACTTGATATTATGCTGCCCGGAGCTGATGGATTTGAAATTTTAGAATATGTAAAACCATTAGATATACCAGTGATCTTTCTCACAGCGAAAGGAGAATTGTCTGATAAAGTAAATGGATTAAGACTTGGTGCAGAAGATTATATTGTAAAACCATTTGAGATTATGGAGTTATTAGCAAGAATTGAAGTCGTATTAAGACGATATAAAAAGCTAGATCGCATGATTCGAATTTTAGGATTGGAAATCGATACAGATTCAAGAACTGTATTAAAAGATGGTGTTTATATTAATCTGACAAAAAAGGAATATGATATTTTGCTGTTATTTGCAAGAAATCCAGGAAGTGTTTTGTTTAGAGAAATGATTTATGATCGTGTATGGGGTGGAGATTATATCCCTGGAAGCAGAACCGTTGATCTTCATGTACAGAGAGTGCGTAAAAAAGTTGGATGGGAAAACTATTTGATATCTGTTCCAAAGATGGGATATCGTCTGGAGGTAGCAAAGTGAAATTTCGTTGGAAATTAATGATCGTGACAATGCTGATCGTATCATTTTCTTTTGGATTTGGAGGAATGCTTTTAATTCAGTATTCTTATGAAGCTTCCATAAAACAGGAAAAGAAATCAGCAAGAGGTTCTTATGAGATGATCTTAAGAATGTTAAAAGAAATTGATGAGATGGATGATACTTATCAAAACCAGACGTTTGTAAGTGTTTTGAAACGATTAAACAGACAAAGATTGTTAAGAGACAGCTCTGTTCGTTTGTTAAAAGAAGAAGATGGTGTAGTACAGTGGAAACAGCCACTTTATTATAATCGGAAAAATGACAATTTTAGAAACAGTAGTGGATTTTCGAGCAAACAAGGGAAGGCTGTGATATTTAAAAATAAAAATAGAGTTTTTTATCAGATTACAAGCAAGATCACTTATGGAAAAGAAACGATGGTGTTTCAAGGTTCCTATGATATTTCTGAAGTTTATGAAACAAGGCATCAGCAACTCATAAGTTTTCGTAAGATTTTCATGGTAGTTATAGGAATGGAGATTATCTTATCATATTTTCTTGCATCAATTCTTACAAGGCCATTGCAAAAATTATCACAAGTTTCAAAACAGATTGCAGATGGTGATTATTCGGTCAGAGTATCAGTAAATACAAAAGATGAAATTGGAGAACTTTCAATTAATTTTAACTATATGACAGAGCAATTGGTAGAAAAATTGATGAAATTAGATCAACTATTAAAAAATCAGGAAGAATTTATGGGAAGTCTTGCCCATGAGATGAAAACACCGCTTACGTCGATTATTGGCTATGCAGATTTGATGCGAATTGAAAATCTTTCGGAAGAGGAACAAAAGGAAGCATGTGGGTATATTTATTCGGAAGGAAAGCGTCTTCAAAATTTATCATTAAAATTAATGAATCTTCTTGTTTTAAAAAATCAAGAGTTTCAAATGAAGAAACAAAATCTTGTGCCAATGATTCATGAGGTGATATCTTCTATGCAGTATCGGCTGCAAGAACAGAAAATTTTAGTGAATTTAAATCTTAAGCCAACGATTTGTGAAGTGGAAGCAGATCTTTTAAAATCATTGATTTTAAATTTAGTCGATAATTCCTTAAAATCCATGAATGTGGGAGGTATTTTGACAATTGAGTGTTGCCCAGCGCAGGAAGGGGCAAAGATCTATGTTTCAGATACAGGTTGCGGAATGCCAAAAGGAGAACTTGATAAAATTACAGAGGCATTTTATCGGGTTGACAAATCAAGATCAAGAAAACAAGGAGGAGTAGGCTTGGGGCTGGCTCTATGTAAAGAAATAGTGAGAATTCATAAAGGTGATATGGAATTTATCAGTCAGGAAGAAAAGGGAACAACTGCGATCATAACCATTGGAGGAGGACATTATGAGAAGACAGATTAGAAATGTTCTTTTAGTTATAACAGCATTTTTGTTGACGGTTCTTTTTTGCTTTTTTCCCAATATTCAGTCCAGATTGACAGACTGGAAAACTTTTGGAAAAAGTGAGAATTTATCTTTAAATCCGGTGGAAATTTCAGTGGAATCTACACAAACAACATTGGAAAAATTAAAAATTATCAATAATCATATTTTGAGTGTGTCAGTAAGACCATCATCAAGAACAGTGGATGGAAGAGATGTAGAAAAAACAGCTAGAAAGCAGATCAATCAATTGTTTGAGAAAATGAAGATTTCTTATCGGGTGAATTCTGACTGGAAAGTTACATATAAAAAATTATATACATACATTACAAAACAAAATAATACTACAACAACAGATACGGAAACTTCTGTGTCAAATGTTAAAAATCTTTTAGTTTGGTATGTGACATTAGTGCCGGATGCAGCACAGGAAGATGAATCTGTTAATATGATCATGGATGCGTATACAGATCAGATTCTTGCAATCGATGTGTATTCGTATGAGTATACGCAAAACTGGAAAGATATTGCGAAACATATCGAAGATATACCGTCAGGTTTTTTGTCATATTTGAATCTAAAACAATCAGAATTTGGGCTTAAGAAGAATCTGCTTGGAAATGCAAGTGTATTACAGCAATATGAAAAAGCTAAATCAGCAAAGAATCCATATACAAAGATTTCAGGAAGTGGAGGAGTTTACGCAATACAAAATAAAAATCAGACATATATTCCAGTGGAATGGAGCGGATATGGATTTATGATCAATAATGTGTACAATAACTGATGCAAAAATGATACGATTTTCTCTTGTATTTTGAAAGCTTTCTCTCTATAATAAGTGATTGGAACCCTACAAATATAGTAGGATACGATAGAAAGGTTGAAAGCATGAGTAATATTAATATTTCATATAAAGAATTAAAACAGTTAGAAGAAGGAAGCTATCAGCTTCTTGATATGAGAGATGAATCAAACACATCTTATGGAATGATCCCCGGAGCTGTAGTGGCAGCAGATGAAGAAGAACTTGCAGCACAGGCAAAGGAATATCTTGATCAAGGAAAGAAAGTCATTTTATACTGCACAAAGGGAATCTTCAGCAAAGAGGCAGCAGAGAACTTGTCAGAAGAAGGAATCGATGTTTTGAGCTTAGAAGGTGGATACACGGGGTGGCTGTTATCTCTGATGAAAGAAGAACAGGAAAATGATCAGAAAACAGAGCAGAGTAACAAAGAAGCCGAAGGTAAAGGAAAGAAAAAAGAACTGACAAGAACACAGGAAATCGAAAAGAGTATCCGAAAGAAGTTCCACAAACAGTTATTTTCCAAATTTGTAAAAGCAATCAAGACATATGATCTTGTACAGGAGAATGACAAGATTGCAATCTGTATCTCTGGTGGAAAAGATTCCATGCTGATGGCAAAATTATTTCAGGAGTTAAAACGTCATAACAAATTTCATTTTGATCTGGTGTTTTTAGTAATGGATCCTGGATACAATGAGATGAACCGACAGATCATCGAGAATAATGCCAAATTATTAGATATCCCGATCACAGTCTTTGAATCTGATATCTTTGATGCAGTATATGAGATTGAGAAATCCCCATGTTATCTGTGTGCAAGAATGCGCCGCGGATATTTATACAGCAAAGCAAAAGAACTTGGATGTAATAAGATCGCTCTGGGACATCACTACGACGATGTTATTGAGACGATCCTTATGGGAATGCTTTACGGAGCACAGGTGCAGACAATGATGCCAAAACTTCACAGCACAAACTTTGAAGGAATGGAGTTAATCCGTCCGATGTATCTGATCCGTGAGGACGATATCAAACATTGGAGAGACTATAACGGATTACACTTTATTCAGTGTGCATGCAAATTTACAGATACTTGTACCACATGTAATCCGGATGGTGTAGCTAAGTCTAAGAGGATGGAGACAAAACAGCTGATCGCAAAGATGAAAGAGATCAATCCATATGTAGAATCCAATATTTTTAAGAGTGTGGAAAATGTCAACTTAAAGACGATCATTGCATATAAGAAAGATGGAGTGAAACATTCATTCTTAGATACTTATGATCAGGAAAATGAATAAAAATATAAATAAAGAGCACAGAGGTCTGTAACAAACCTTCTGTGCTCTTTTAATATGATCATTCTAAATTACAAAATTTCCTTTTAAAAATCATAAAATTATTCATCGTCTTCTTCAATTTCAACAACCTGACGTTTTCTGGCAGCTTCATCATTTTCCAGATATTCATCATAAGTACATTCTTTATCGATCAGACCATTAGGAGTAATTTCCATGATACGGTTTGCTGTCGTCTGTACGAACTGATGATCCTGAGAAGTAAATAATAATGCACCAGAAAAATCTTTTAATGCTTCATTTAAAGCAGTGATAGATTCCATATCTAAGTGGTTTGTAGGTTCATCAAGAAGTAAGATGTTTGCACCGCTGATCATTAATTTCGATAACATACAACGAACCTTCTCTCCTCCAGATAAAACACCGACTTTCTTTAAAGCGTCTTCTCCAGAAAATAACATACGTCCAAGGAATCCACGGACAAATGTTGCATCTTTATCTTCAGAATACTGAGTCAGCCATTCGACGATCGTTTCATCCTGACTGAAGTCTTTTGTATTATCTTTTGGGAAATAAGACTGAGTTGTAGTCACTCCCCATTTGTAAGAACCAGAATCAGGTTCCATCTCTCCAGATAAGATCTTAAATAATGTTGTAGCAGCTAATGTGTTAGGTCCTACGAAAGCAATCTTATCCGTTGGTTTCATTAAGAAAGAAATATTATCTAAGACTTTCACGCCATCGATCGTCTTTGTAAGATTTTCAACAACCAAAGCATCATTTCCGATTTCACGGTTTGGTTTAAAGTTGATGTATGGATACTTACGACTGGATGGTTTTAATTCATCTAACTGAATCTTATCTAAGGCTTTCTTTCTGGAAGTAGCCTGTTTTGATTTGGAAGCATTGGCACTGAATCTTGCGATAAAGTCCTGTAATTCCTTCATTTTTTCTTCTTTTTTCTTATTCGCTTCTTTCATCTGTTTTGTAAGAAGCTGGCTGGATTCATACCAGAAGTCATAGTTTCCAGAGAATAACTGAATCTTCGCATAATCGATATCTGCGATATGAGTACATACCTTATTTAAGAAATAACGGTCATGAGATACAACAATAACTGTGTTATCAAAGTTGATCAAAAATTCCTCTAACCAATAAATAGCATCTAAGTCTAAGTGGTTGGTAGGCTCGTCAAGCAGCAGGATATCTGGATTTCCAAATAAGGCCTGAGCAAGTAAGACTTTGACTTTCTGTGAGCCGTTTAAGTCAGCCATTTTTGTGTAATGGATATCACTAGGAATTCCAAGACCATTTAATAAAGTGGCAGCATCAGATTCTGCTTCCCATCCGTTCATATCAGCAAATTCGCCTTCTAACTCACTGGCACGGATACCATCTTCATCTGTGAAGTCTTCTTTTGCATATAAAGCTTCTTTTTCTTTCATGATCTCATATAGTCTCTGGTTACCCATCATAACCGTATCAAGGACGATATGATCATCGTATTGATAGTGGTCCTGTTTTAAAACAGAAAGACGCTGTCCGGAAGTGATCGTTACATCTCCCTTAGAAGGTTCAATCTCTCCGGAAAGAATTTTTAAGAAAGTGGATTTTCCTGCTCCGTTGGCACCGATCAGTCCATAGCAGTTACCTTCTGTGAATTTAATATTTACATCTTCGAATAAAGCACGTTTTCCTAAACGTAAAGTTACATTATTTGCCTGAATCATTGTATAACCTTTCTTTTTGATTTATAATTAAATAGAATCGCTCTTTTCATTTTACAGAAAAGCCAGAGTTTTTCAAGTAAAAATTGCATTGTGCAAGTAAAAATACTTGACAAAGACGGTAAAATTCGCTAAACTAACATCTGGTAAAGGAAAATTGCTTTACAGGAGTATCAGATGGAACGAATCGTAGAACAGAATTTATTATATGATTTTTACGGCGAATTGTTGACCGCGCATCAGAAGGAGATTTATGGTGAACATATTTTGAATGATATGACAGCTACGGAGATTGCAGCTGAGTTTGGAATTACTAGACAGGCAGTGCATGACATGATCCGGAGATGCGATAAGATCTTGACAGATTATGAAGCAAGACTCCATCTGGTAGCGAAGTTTTTGACGGCCAAGGAGAAGATCAAAGAGATCCATACCTTATCCAGAAGGCTTCTTAGAGAAGATAAAGAGCAGATGAAAGAAGACATCAGGCAAATAGAATCTGTATGCAATCAGGTTTTAGAAGATTTATAACTTAGATGAGGTGAATCAATGGCATTTGAAAGTTTATCCGAGAAACTTCAGGGTGTATTTAAGAACTTAAGAAGTAAAGGCCGTTTAACAGAAGATGATGTAAAAGCGGCAATGAGAGAAGTTAAGAGAGCTTTACTAGAAGCCGACGTTAACTTCAAAGTCGTAAAGACATTTATCAAATCTGTACAGGAAAGAGCCGTAGGACAGGATGTATTAAGCGGACTGAATCCAGGACAGATGGTAATCAAGATCGTAAAAGAAGAGATGGAAGCATTGATGGGATCTACGATGACAGAGATTCAGCTTCGTCCAGGAAATGAGATTACGATCATTTTGATGGCAGGTCTTCAGGGTGCAGGTAAGACAACAACTTGTGCAAAGCTTGCCGGACAGTATAAGAAGAAGGGAAAACGACCACTGTTAGTAGCCTGTGACGTATATCGTCCAGCAGCGATCAAACAGCTTCAGGTCAATGGAGAGAAAGTCGGAGTACCAGTCTTTACAATGGGAGATAAGCAGAATCCAGTAGATATTGCGAAAGCTTCCGTAGAACACGCACAGAAGAATGGAAACAACATCGTAATTCTGGATACAGCAGGGCGTCTTCATATTGATGAGAATATGATGACAGAGCTGATCGAGATCAAAGATAAAGTTGATGTATTCCAGAGTATTCTGGTCGTTGATGCCATGACGGGACAGGATGCTGTCAATGTGGCGAAAGAATTTAATGAGAAAGTCGGTATTGATGGAGTTATCATCACGAAGATGGATGGTGATACACGAGGTGGTGCAGCACTTTCTATCCGTTCCGTAACAGGAAAGCCGATTTTATATGTAGGTATGGGAGAGAAACTTGAAGATCTTCAGCAGTTCTACCCAGACCGAATGACAAGCCGAATTCTTGGTATGGGAGATGTATTATCATTGATCGAAAAAGCAGAGCAGACGATCAATGAAGAAGATGCACTTCGCATGACGGAGAAGATGAAGAAGGCGGAATTTGATTTTAACGATTTTCTTGATCAGATGGATCAGATGAAGAAGATGGGTGGATTATCCAATCTGTTATCTATGATTCCGGGTATTGGAAATAAGATGCAGGGACTTGATATTGATGATGGTATGATGGATAAGACAGCAGCGATCATTTATTCCATGACGAAAGAAGAACGTGCAAATCCTAAGATCATCAATGCTTCAAGAAAGAGAAGAATCGCAGCAGGAGCAGGAGTTCCACTTGCAGAAGTTAATCGCTTATGCAAACAGGTTCAGAATCAGAAACAGATGATGAAGCAGATGTCAGGTATGTTTGGTGGCAAAGGTGGTAAAAGAGGTGGATTTAAATTACCTTTTTAGGCCTTAGTTATAGAAAATAATAATTAATTTAGAAAAGAAAGATTTTTGGAGGTAAAAACAAAATGGCAGTAAAAATGAGATTAAAAAGAATGGGACAGAAGAAAGCACCTTTTTATAGAGTAGTAGTAGCAGATGCTAGATCCCCTAGAGATGGTAGATTCATTGAAGAAATCGGAACATATGATCCAAATCAGGATCCTAGCGTGATCAAATTCGACGAAGAAGCTGCTAAGAAATGGTTAGCAACAGGTGCTCAGCCTACAGATACAGTAGCTAAATTATTAAAAGCTGCAGGAATCGAAAAATAGTCAGATTTAAGACAGGAGGCAGTGCATGAAACATTTATTAGAAGTGATTGCAAAAGCCCTCGTTGATCAGCCAGATAAAGTGACAGTTACAGAAAAAGAAACTGCCGATGCAGTCGTATTAGAACTTCATGTTGCAGAAGGTGACATGGGGAAAGTAATTGGGAAACAGGGAAGAATTGCAAAAGCAATCAGAACTGTTGTCAAGGCTTCGGTTGACAAAGGTGACAAGAAGATTGTCGTTGATATTCAATAAGAAGATGAAAGCTCACAGGATGTATAGAGAATATACAGCTTGTGAGCTTTTTAATTATGTAGATTATCTGATAAAAAATAAGAACGCCCTTGAAACATTTAGCTTCAAGGGCAGTTTTAACTTTTATAAGTGTTAGTCTTTTGGTAAATTTAGCTTATCAGATTTCTCAAATAAGGATTGAATCTCAACAAGAGAATCTTCCAGAGAATCTTCAATTGCTTTTAATTTATCAGCATCAACATTATAATTTAAAAATAGCTGTTCAATATTCTCGGTAATATGATGACCCAGATGGGAAATCAGAAGGAAAGTATTGAAATTGTGACTGTTTTTAGCGTTTTCAAAACGTTTTAGATCTTCTGTGATAAAATCAATGATTTCCTGATCACTGGCAAATTTACCATGTACCATAGCATATGGTTGCATACGCTGTAGGAAATATTTGTTGTGTCGTGTAATGTTAAAAACATAAGAAACAATCAGTCCATCGCCAAGATCAAACTCAGCAATGTGCATAATACTATTGAACTCTTTAATAGAGGTAGCACCTAACTGACGCAGGTTAATATTGATAAAATCTCCGGTTACAGTATTTTGATTCATAAGATCACTCTCCTCTCATAAATATTATATTCCATAATTTTTCATTAAGCAAATCGGATCAAAAGAAATACAGAACATACGGCAATAGATAAGATCATCATAGGGAATCCAATCTTAAAATATTGTCCAAATGTGATAGGATGTCCATTATTCTTACTAATACCAGATAAAACAACGTTTGCAGAAGCACCGATCAGAGTTCCGTTTCCGCCTAAACAAGCTCCAAGTGATAATGCCCACCAGATTGGAGTGACATCCATTCCTTCTGACTGCATGGTAAGAATCATAGGAATCAATGTTGCAACAAATGGAATGTTGTCTAAGAAAGAAGATACAATTGCGGAAACCCATAAGATGACCATCATTGTAACAACCATATTACCATGAGTAATAGAAATTAATCCATTTGCAAGCATTGTGATAACGCCAACTTTTTTCATACCACCGACAACGATAAATAATCCAATAAAGAAAAGAATGGTTGGCCATTCAACTTCTGAAATGATTTCTTCAGGTTCCTGTCCGCCGATCAGAAGCATGATACATGCCGCAGCGATTGCAACGGTGCAAGACTGCACGCCTAACTGATCATGGAAAATAAAGCATAAAGCAACGAGAATGATAATGATCACGCTTTCATGCATAAGTTTTCTATCTTTGATCGCTTTGTTTTCATCTAGCTGCATGACTTTGGCAATGGCTTCATCTTCTACAAACAACTTTCTTCCATATATAAAATACATACAGATCAAACCAACGATGATAACCAATATAGTAGCTACACCTGTATTTAAAATAAAATCTACGAAACTTAATTTCGCTGCACTACCAATCATGATGTTAGGTGGGTCACCGATCAGTGTAGCGGTACCACCGATATTGGAAGCCATGATCTGTGTGATAATATATGGCACAGGATCAACTTTCAAGATATTTGTGATAGCTAAGGTCATTGGACCAACTAACAATACAGTCGTAACGTTGTCAAGCATTCCAGAACATACAGCTGTGATCAAAATAAAGATGACCATGATTGGCCAAGGACGACCCTTTGCAATCTTTGCAGCTTTGATCGCTATGTATTCAAAGATACCAGAATTCTTAATAACTGCAACTAAAAGCATCATTCCGACAAGAATGCAGATGGTTTCTACATCGACTGCGTCAATACAATCTTCAATCGAAAGAATGTGGGTAAGCACCAAACATGCAGCACCAGTTAATGAGGCAACTGTATTGTGGACCTTCCCTGTGATGATAGCGCCCATCGTACATAAAAAGATGACGATCGCTATGATTTGTTGTAATGACATAACAATTTCCTCCTAAAAATAAACTCATTATTATAATAGACCTCTTTTCAAATATTGCAAGGGAAAAATAAAAAAGAAGCCATAAATATGACTTCTTTAACAAAATTTTGACACTACTTTATATGATTATCATATAAGAGTAATTATAAATTTGTAACAATCTGATCATAAAGATCAAGTTGACAATGCTGTTCAGAGACAGAAAAATGTTTACAGTTTAAACAGCTTGGTGCTTTTGCATCATCTCCAGTACTGACGTTCTTTACGGAATGATCACAGCCACAAGGACAATACTGGCTGCATTCTTCGGCAACTTCTTGATATACTTTGTTTTGATTTTTCATAATATAAAAACCTCCTTATAATAAGTACTCACAGAATCACGTGGAAAGAATTCTGTGAGTACAACAATAGATGCCTTTATATTATGTACAAATTTATGCTGGATAATTCAGATTTTTATCATCTGCAACGTATAAAGCATTTTCAAGATAATGATCTGCAAGATAATTTGCCATAGGAAGATTCATATCAAGATAGTTACCACAATCTTTTGCGCTGGCACCAGGCACATCACCTTTGAAATCTCGAATAAATTCAAAGGTACTTATAATAAGAGGAAGTACATCTCTTGAAGAGAGATCGCCAGCTAATATAAGATAGAATCCAGTACGGCATCCCATTGGACCAAAGTAAATAACTTTATCCTGCCATTCTTCATTGTTTCTTAAATAAGTAGCAGCCAGATGCTCGATCGCATGCATCTCTGCAGTGTTCATGACAGGCTCACGATTTGGAGCTGTCATACGAAGGTCGAATGTTGTTAAAGTTTCAGAACCAACAGCGTCTTTGCGAGAAACATAAACGCCAGGCAATAATCTTAAATGGTCAATTGTAAAACTTGCTATTTTTTCCATGATAGGTTTCCTTTCTTATATGAAATGTATTTACATCATATTATAACGTGAAAACAGAGGAAAATCTATGAAATAAAATTAGTTTCTAAAAGATGAAAAAAGTAGTTGACATACTGTATACAGCTATGGTAAGATAATCAACGTCGCTGAAAGAGCGGCGGAAAAAT
>NZ_JAOQJG010000005.1:5000-277053 GCF_025567365.1 Anaerostipes amylophilus
TCCCCATTCTTTTTCCTTCTCCTGCCGCTAAAACAATTGCCGCAATTTTTTCTTCCATGTATTACCCCTGTCTGGTACCGATCTTTAATCCTGGCACCGCATTTAAATCCAAACCACTTCTCACACCATTCATATAATCATAATATCCACATACACCGATCATCGCTGCATTGTCTGTACAAAAGATTGGTGATGGATAATAAAATTCAATTCCAGCCACTTTACAACGTTCAATCATTTTGGCACGAAATGCACCATTAGACGCAACTCCACCCGCAATCGCAAGTTTCTTATACCCAAGTTCTTTTGCCGCTTCAACTCCATGAGAACTTAACACATCTACAACAGCCTCCTGAAAAGATGCTGCTACATCTGCACGGTTTACTTCCTCGCCTTTCATTTCACATTTATTCAAATAATTCAATACAGATGATTTTAATCCACTAAAACTAAAATCCATTTTAGAATCACTTACCTTAGCTCTAGGAAATGCAATTGCATCTTTATTTCCTTCTCTTGCCAAAGCTTCAATCTTTGGTCCTCCTGGATATCCCAGGCCAATAGCTCGTGCTACTTTATCAAATGCTTCCCCTGCAGCATCATCTCTTGTGCATCCAATTATCTCATATTTGCCATAATCTTTGACATCTACAAGATGTGTATGTCCTCCTGATACAACTAAACATAAAAATGGTGGCTCTAAATCTGGATGTTCTATATAGTTAGCGCAAATATGCCCCTCGATATGATGTACCCCTACTAATGGCTTATTTTTAGCAAATGCTAATGCTTTTGCTTCTGCTACCCCTACCAAAAGTGCACCAACAAGACCCGGTCCATATGTGACCGCGATCGCATCAATACTGTCTAATGTCTCTCCTGCTTCTTTTAAGGCTTCTCTTACTACAAAGTTCACTTTCTCCACATGTTTTCTTGAGGCAATCTCTGGGACAACTCCTCCATATAATTTATGCAATTCAATCTGAGATGAAATAATATTGGATCTTACACATCTTCCATTCTCAACAACTGCTGCTGCTGTCTCATCGCAGGAAGATTCGATTGCCAGAATCTTAATCTTATCACTCATCGTATTCTCCTATTCTTCCTGAAAATCTAATGTTATTGTCTTACCATCTTTTCCAGCCTTGGCTCTTGGGAAAATAGATTTTACTTTCCCCATAAACTCTTCAGCGCGAACCAATGACGGACTGTAATGTGTCAACCACATTTGTTTTACGTCAGCATCTTTTGCAAGGTGTGCCGCTTCGTAAAATGTCATGTGCTTATATTCTCTTGCTTTCTTTTCTTTTCCTTCTTCTCCGTACATTCCTTCACATATAAATAAATCTGCATTCTTCGCATGCTCTGAAATTGCCGGAACAGGCCTTGTATCTGTACAATATGTCAATTTAATGCCTGGTCTTGGTTCCCCAAGGATCATATTACTTGTTAATACACGCCCATCTTCACTTTCCACAGTTTCTCCCTTCTGGAGTCTGTTCCAGTATTTCATCGGTATTTCATTTTCCTTCGCTTTGACAGGATCAAATTTTCCTGCTCTTGGAATTATCACATTGTATCCATAGCATGGTACATTGTGTTTTACATGAAAGGCTTCTATCTTATAGCCATCCATCTGTATTACATGCTCTTTTTCATTTAATTCATAAAACTCAATTGGAAATGGAAGTTCTGGTGCGATCACTCGCAATGAATTTACAACCTTCTCCACACCCCTTGGTCCTATGATCAAAAGCGGTTCTGTCCGCTCTGCATTGCCAAGAGTCAGTAAAAGCCCTGGCAGACCACTAACATGATCTGCATGAAAATGTGTAAAGCATATTGCATCTAACGGCTTTACACTCCACCCACGCTCTTTGATCGCTACCTGTGTTCCTTCTCCGCAGTCAATGAGCAGACTGTGCCCATTAAATCTTGTCATACATGCGGTTAATCTTCTGTATGGGAGCGGCATCATTCCACCAGTTCCCAGTAAACATATATCTAACATAAATCACCTTTTATGATAATATCTCATTTTTTTCAGTTACTCTCGGTGGTATTTCAAACTGTTTTACGATACGATCATAGCATTTCTCACAAATCCTAAATTCATGAATCTGTGTATCCTTATCAGAGAAATATCCCCATTCTTTTTTGATTTCTATATAATCTGATTTATCTTTCAATAACTGTCCACATACATTACACTTCATCTCATTCTCCTCCTTATGTTCTTCATTATAAGAAGTCGTATCTGAAGAATCCAGTGGTAATGATTGGTTATTCACTGAAGCATCGCAGAACATTAGCACAGCATCCTCAATCGGATCTTTGTAATATTTAGCTCTGCGGCCATATTCTTCAAATCCATTTTTTAAATAAAACTGATAGGCTGCCTCATTTGATTCTCTTACTTCCAGATAAATCGTTTCTACCCCAAGTTTCTGATATCTTCGTTCAAATTCTTGAAACAAAAGGGTTCCGATTCCCATTTTCCTTATAAATGGGACAATTGCAATTCTATGTATCTCTGCCTGATCAAGAACATGTTCAGCAATAATATATCCACTGATACGATTCCTGTCTCTCCATACATAAATATCACTTGTTTTTCTGTAATAAAAAGATTCTATACTTTCAAGACTCCATGGTCTGCTAAATGAAAGTCTCTCAATCTCTGCTACCATCTTAAGTTCTTCTGGAAGAGCTTTCCTTACATGCCATTCTCTTGCTGATGCACTATTTTTGTCCATGAAGCCGCTCTTCTCTCTCTCGTTCTGCCTGAGATTTTCTTAAATAATCTGGTACAAATTCATCTGCACTTTCATAAATTCCCTGTGCAAAGTAAACCTGTGCCAGTGCACCGACTGCGGCCGCTCTCTGACGGTTTGCATGTGCTGGTGCAAAAATGGCTGATTCTCCCATCTTCTCCATGATCTCATCATGATATACCGGCACACCATCTCCTAAGAAAATAACCGGTTCATTATATTTCCTCAACTGATCAAGAGTATCCTCTACGCTTTGTGCACATTGTTCTTTTAACACTTTCATTTCACCGCCTTCGAAGCGGTAAAATCCTGTATATACTTGTTTCCTTCTGGCATCCATCATCGGACAGATGATCTTAGATGTTCCAAATAATTGATATGCCAGTCCATCAACTGTTGGAACCGGTACGATTGGCTTATTAAGTGCCAGTCCAAGTCCTTTCGCCGTTGCTGCCCCAATACGAAGCCCTGTAAATGAACCAGGCCCCTTGGCAACTGCAATTGCATCTATATCTTCCATCTCAAATGAAGTTCTTTTGATCACTTCATTTAACATTGGAAGCAATGTCTGAGAGTGTGTTAATTTGTTCCCAGTCGTATATTCCGCGATCAGGCGGTCATCCTCGATCAGTGCCACAGAAGCTACCAGCCCTGAACTATCCAGTACTAATAATTTCATCTATTGTTCCTCCATCTCAATTTCTCGATAATCAAATCCTTTTTCTAAATCTTTGCGGATCGTAATCTTCTGATAATGATCTGGCAGAATCTCTTCAATCAGATTCGCCCATTCGATCAGACAGACTCCTTCTCCATAAACGTAATCTTCATATCCGATCTCATCCATCTCCTCAATATCACCAATCCGGTAAACATCAAAATGGTATAATGGAAGTCTTCCTTCCTCATATTCTCTTACGATCGTAAATGTCGGACTCTGAATTGGTTCTGTGATTCCTAAACCATCTGCCAGACCTTTTGTAAATACTGTCTTTCCTACTCCAAGATTTCCATATAAACAGATGACCTGCCCAGGAACTGCTTCCTGTCCGATCTTCTTCCCAATCTCATAAGTATCTTCTGCACAAAAACTTTGTACGATCATCTTATAATTTCTCCTTCTATTTTTCTGTTTTTTCATCCTGTTCTTTATTTTCTTCTTTCACAGGCACTTTTGAATATTTTGAAATATCCTGTCCATCAGATGCCTTCGGAGTTCTTCTTGCTGCTTTCATATGTTCTTTCATATATGACAGCATCTTGTCTTTATCTTCTCCAAGCGCATAATCTGGAAATACAAAGGCCTGTTTTCTTCCTGTATATAAAATATTCAATCCAATAACATGTGAAATCTTTAAGACTCTTGCCCATTCAATCGTTGCGCTGTCTTCTCCAAGTTCTACAAAAATACCATCTTCATTCAATGTATAATATGTCTTCATTTTATACACAGGATTCTCAATCGCCTGCTTCTTAGCCTTTACATATAACATCAGCGGATTGACTACAACAAATAATACGATCAAAACAATTCCAAATATCATATTAGACTGTCCATCTGCTGCACCCATTCCTGTAACACACATGTATACTCCCACTGCGACCATAGCAATTGTCAGAATCAGCTGAAGCCCTGAATATGTGTATGCTAATGAAAATTTAAATATATCATTTGCCTTCAATTGTGTATAAAATTTCATATTGATTCTCCTTTTCTTTGTTAATCAAATATTATACCATAATCCGGGTATAAAACCAATGATTTTACAAATACTACAGACATACAAGAAAAATCAACCTATGGAGGATCATAAAAAATGAAAGCTACAGGTATTATACGAAGAATCGATGACCTTGGCCGGATCGTTATACCGAAAGAAATACGAAAAACCATGCATATCAGAGAAAGTAATCCTTTAGAAATATTTACAGAAAAAGATGGAAGTATCATCTTAAAAAAATACTCTCCAATCGGAGAAATGGGCAGCAATGCCCAGCAATGTGCTGAATCTATCGCATCACAGCTTCCTCATACAGTCTGCATTTGTGACCAGGATTCTGTAATCGCTGCTGCAGGCCCTAATGCTAAAAAGCTACTTGGAAAATTATTACATGAAAAATCAGAAGAAGCACTGTCGGAACGTAAAAATTTACTTATGCATCGTGAAAGCAAAAACTTTTTTCCTTTTATATCAGACTTTCCTGAAGTTTTCCAATATGTATGTCTAGCTACGATCATATCGGAAGGAGATGCTGTTGGATTTGTTTGTATCCTCTCGATTGATGAGAAACTTACAGAACAGGAATTGATGGTGGCACGGGTTGGAGCTGGATTTCTTGGAAAACAGTTGGAAAATTAAATTGTGATTTGTAGGTAGTTTGATAAGCTGAAGTTATTGGTGGAATATTATAAAAAGGGTTATATGTCTGTGACGCGCTCTCGCTCGACTCACACGTAGTGGACACTAAATTCGACAGCGATGATAAATCATCACTGCTCATTAAGTGCCAACGTGTTCCTACGGTCGCCGACATATAACCCTTTTTATAATATTCAATAATTTCAGTTATCGAAACCACTAGAGATTTTCTTTCTTACGAGGACCTCCATGAGACTGGTAGCTTCTTTTTTATGTCATTATCATCATGGAGGTTTTTATCAGTCTATTTATGAAATATCTTGGCTACAAACCTTGCTTTTTTATACAAATATGTCTTGCACATCCCATGGAATCAGGATCTTGTTCCAAGAATGAAGCGGGATACCAGACTTCCTCAGCTTCTTTCAATGAAACTGTGCCGGAAACTTTTAAACTGCAGGCAGTATATTTCGAAGCTTCGGGGACAATATTATTTTCCATACACACCACCTCAAATTTTCCAATCTTGTGAATTGTCCACTCTATAGACTTCAGCTATATGATAAAAAATAAATAAGCATCGTGTTCGGTTGCTTATTTATTTTTTATCATATACTCGAAATCTACAGTTGGCCAACCAACTCACAAATTAGAATTCATGCAACACTATCTCATTCCCTCTCAAAGTTTCCTGTACATCTATTACTCTCTGATTCTTACTTCCTTTCCAATGAAGCTTTCCATCAAATTCTTCCTGTACAAAAGGTCCATCAACGATCACATCGCAATACTTTACAACATCTAATGTCTTAATTTCATCCCAGCAAAATCCTGTATATAACCAGATGGTTTTCTCTGGAAATGTTTCTCTGATCTCTTTTGCTAATACCGCAACTTCTGCATGATTTGCCGGGTGCAGTGGGTCTCCTCCGCTGAATGTGACACCTGTGATATAGTCTGGTTTTAAGGCTTCAAATAATTCTTCTTTTGCTGCCTCATCGAAAGGAATTCCTCCTTCGATATCCCATGTGACTGGATTGTGACAGCCTTTGCATTTGTGGGTGCAGCCTGCAACCCATAGGACGGCTCTTAAGCCGTCTCCATTTAACATATCATCTTTCGTAATATTATGGTAACGCATTTTACATGGATTTCCTTTCTGCAATTTCTGCCATTTTGGCATCATTAAGTCTTGTGTCTCCTTTGACTCTGGAGTAAGAGAGATATCCGTTCATTCGATCGATCTTTGTTAGGTTTTCGCTTCCGCACACTGGGCATACGTCCATCTCTAATTCTTCGTGTCCGCAGTCATCACAGTAAGCTAAGGATAAATTAACTCCTTCATAGAACCCTTTGTCCATTGCTCTTCTTACTAATGTCTTTACTGCTTCTTTGTTATAATTGATCGGATATTTTACATACTGAATCTTTCCACCATTGCATAATTCCCAGAAACGTCCTTCAAGATCCTGCTTCTCGATTGGTGTGATGTCTTCTGTAACATGACAGTGGAACGAATTGCTCACATATTCTCTGTCAGATACATTTTCAATGACACCATATTTCTTGCGGAACTGTTTGACCTGTAAACCGCACAAGTTCTCGGCTGGTGTTCCGTAGATTGCATATAAATTTCCATCTTCTTCCTTAAATTCTTCTACTTTCTCATTAATATAACGCAAAGTTTCTAACGCAAACTCGCCATCTTCTGCTAAAGATTTATGATTGTATAGCTGCTGTAATTCATTTAATGCCGTGATCCCAAAGGAAGCTGTTGCACTCTTTAAGATCGGTTTGATCTTATCATGGATTCCCAAATGTCCACCTAAAAATCCCCCTTCACAGTATGCAAGTGGATTCGTTGATGCTTTCATTTCTCCTAAGTATTCGTATGTTCTGATATGTAATTCACGGATCAGATTTAAATAGTAATCTAATACTTCGTGAAAATCTTTTCCTTCCTGTTTTGCCTTCGCATAGATCATTGGTAAATGAAGACTGACGGCACCGATGTTAAATCTTCCGACAAAAATTGGTTCGTCATTTTCATCTGCTGGTTTCATTCCGCCTTCTTTGTACCATGGAGATAAGAATGCACGGCATCCCATTGGGCTGATGATCTTGCCATATTTCTTGTACATGCTTGCAATATAACCTTCTCCGGTCAGTGATAACCAGTCTGGGTACATTGTCTGTCTGGAGCAACGGATTCCTGCCTCAAATACATCTTCTAATTTGCATCCTGGTCCATGTAGATTCTTGTCATATAAGAATACAAGTTTTGGGAATAACACTGGTTTCTTATGTCCATCTTTTCCCTGACCTTTTCTTCTGACATCTAACATGGAGATCGTTGCCATCTTCGCAAATCTTCCTGTTCCAGTTCCTGCTGTCATTGTGATAAATGGGTAGTCTCCACGGCTTGATGATACACTATTAAATTTGTATTCTAACCCCTGGAATCCCTGTTCAAATTCACGTTTGACATCTTTCATTGCTTCTTCTTCGGCACGTTCTCTGGACAATCCAAGTTCTTCGTATCTCTCGATCCCTGCTGCGTAAGATTTCTCTGCATATGGTTCCAAAATCAGTTCGATATTTGGTACTGTAAATCCACCATACTGCTGACTGGCTGCACTTAATACAATATCTCCGATGACATCAAAAGCGACATCTAATGTCTTTGGCTCGTTGTACCAGAGATTTCCCATCTCAAAACCGCCTTTTAATACTTCCTGCACATTAAATAGACAGCAGTTCATTGTATCACGTCGTGCAGACATATCATGAATATAAATATATCCATCACGACATGCCTGAATTTCCTCAGTTGTCATGAAAAATTTCTGATAGAGTTCTTTATTAAGTTCATTAAAGATCAGGCTTCGTTTGGTAGAAACCAGTGCACTGTCTGTGTTGCTATTTTCTTTATCTCCAATATACATGATAGACTGGCTCTTCTTATATACTTCATCTAACATCTGTACAAAGTCCTGTTTGTAATTACGGTAATCTCTGTAGCTTTTCGCTACCAATGGATTTGTCTGTTCCAATGCACTTTCGACCACATTATGCATATCAGAAATCGTAACTTCTTTCTTGCGCATCTGTTCTACTTTTTCAGTCACAAATTTGCAGATAAAATCAATTTCTTCATCTGTAAATTTTACTAATGCACGATATGCAGATTTATTCACTGCTACAATAACTTTCTGTACATTGAATTCTTCTTTTGTTCCGTCTTTTTTAATTACCTTGATCATAATTCTCCCTTCCCTATCAGATTCTTTTATTCTTTACTCATTATATTGTATACTAGATGTAGTATTTTCTTTTTCTTTTACACACTAGATAGTGTAGCTTTTCAAGTTTAACACCCCTATACAGCAAAGTCAATGTTAACTTTTTATTACTTTCCCTTTATCTGTAAATCCTTCCAAGAGTAAGATTTTGACTGTCCTTTATTTCCAGTTTTTTTGACAGATATTCTCCAAATGAGATTGACAATTTGTCTTCTTTTCCAAAAATATCTGACAGATTATGATCTGTTTTTAACACGTATACAGATTTTGCAATCTGCGGTTCTTCCACTAATTCTTTTATGATCTTTACATTCTTTTTTCCATTTCCAAAAATCACAACTTTTAGATGTCCAAAATTTAACTGCTGGCTTTTGTATTGTTTCCATTTTTTATTAGCATCTTTTAGAGACGTTGCTAAAACTGTCACCGATCTTGATGGTATTTTGGTCCCGGAATCGCTCTGTACTTTGTCGAAATCCGCATAAGAATAACGCACTAGCAATTTCTTTTCATTGATCCGTTCAAATCCCATTGCCAGTACAAAACTGTGATCTTCCACATCTTGTTGTTTGCTGCATCCTTGTATGCAAAATGCAATCAGTATTACCAGAAGACATAGCCTATATTTTCTCATCTTTCTTTTCCTTTCTCCACAGCATGAATAAAATAAGCGGCAAAACCAATCCAACAATTAAATTTCCGTAAATAAAAATAGAAAAATATCGCCTGATCCATGTTGCAAATATTGTCATGATCCATGGACTGATAGCATAAATTCCTCCATACGACAAGATCAATCCCGCAGTCCTTCCTTTTGAAAATGCATGTTTGATGCTTTCATTTCCATAAAATAAATAGCCGCTGAACACACAAAATACTCCTACGATCCAAAATGCGATCAAAAACAAATCCAGTCTTGCCATAATTCCTCCTGGCATTGCGACTCCCTGTGCCATAGACATCACAGGTTCTAGATCGATCATTGTAAGTTTCTTTCCAAGAGAACCTACAGTACTTACAAATACTCCAAGAAAAAGAAGCGTTAGCCCTGCAAATGATCTAAAATGGATTGCTCCATCTTTCATATCTCCACGATAAAACCAGACAAGTTCTATCGGATGCATCAGAGCAAACGTAAGGATACTTCCATTGAACATTTCCCTGCCTTTCCAGCCATTGACCATTAACTCATTCCATGATAGATTTGTCACACTTAGGATCAGAACAAAGATCATCGGTAGTAACACGAACCAGAAAATCCCTTCCATTACTCTGCCCCTTTTTGTTAATCCTCCTTGATTCATCAGATAAGCCAGTAAAATTAATGGAGCCCCAATAAGAAATGATGATTTGTCTGGAAGGAGATATTTTTTTGTAAGATATAAAATACACAAATAAAAAAAAGCTCCATTTAGTAAAAATCTTACATAATAAATGATGGCTGCGAGACGATATTTTTTTAATATATTTTCAATTGAAATTCCTTGTGCTACACAATCTGTGATACATAAATAAATTCCTGTCATCACACTTGCTATGATCACTACGATAATCCCTGAATGATATGACTTTTTCAACGCGATCTGCGGGAGAAACATCGCAGCCGCTGAAAATATTTCAAGAATCATAATTCGATTTCCCTGTCTTGCCGTGATCGTTTGTGCTTTATTTTTCATCCTGTTCCTCCTTTTGCCTTACCCTCGCCCCCTCTTTTGTAAATTCTGGGCGGTATTTCATCCGCTTTAATGGATAACGTACCATAAAATCCTGAAAAGCTGCGGATAATTTTCCTTTTTCTTCGACCATCGGATGTGCATATGGCACTCCGTAATTTTCCAGATAAAATAAATGAATAAATATTGCCAGAAACCCTAAGAAAAAACCATATAATCCCCAAAAAGCACACATCATGATCAGGAAAAATTTCATCAACCGAAATGCACTTGTAAATAACTCATTCGGAATCGAAAATGTAGCGATCGCAGTCAACGCCACCACAATTACCACGATTGTGCTGACAAGATGTGCATCCACTGCCGCCTGTCCAACAATCAGGCCTCCAACAACTCCCATCGTCCCTCCAAGCTGCCCCGGAAGTCTGATTCCTGCTTCTCTTAATAATTCAAAAGACAATTCCATCAGCAAAACCTCTACGATCACTGGAAATGGGACCCCTTCCCTAGCTGATATCAATGCCAGCAAAAATGGTGTTGGCAGCACTTCCGGATGAAATCCCGCAATTGCTACATAAAATCCTGGCAACCCTATAGAAATAATTGCTGCCATATACCTTAAGATTCTTACGAATGTCGTAATTTCCCAACGATTATAGTAATCATCACTCGCCTGAAAAAATACATTTAACGTCACTGGAAGCAATAAAACCATTGGAGAATTATCCAATACAACCGCAATCCGCCCCTCCATAATACTGCTCGCTACCTTATCTGGCCGCTGTGTCAGTTGATAAAGCGGAAATGGAGTTCTACTATCTTTTTCAAGATATTGCTGCAACATTCCATTATCAAAAATTCCATCCACACAGATTTTATCCATTTGTTTTTTAATTTTATTTAAGATATCTATTTGAACCAGATCATCAATATACATCAATGCATAATCCGTTTTGCTTCTCGTTCCAATCTGCTTCTGAATCACTTTTAACCTTGTATCCCTGATTCTCCTGCGGATCAACGCTGTATTCGTTCTCAAACTCTCCGTAAAACTATCCTTGGGACCAACGATCGCCACTTCCTGATCCGCATTTTGCACACCTCTTGTTGGGAATGATTTACTGGAAAATAAGATTGCCCTTGCTTCTTTATCCAGAAATAAGACTGTATTGCCAGATAAGATTGCCGTCATGGCATCTTCCATTGTATTGATCCATTTCCAGTCTGCGGATTCAATTACATATTGATCAATTGCTGTTCTTTCTTGTGGAAAAGAGTCTTGAAGTAATGGCCTTATGACGGATTCTTGAAGCCTTTCTGTATCTACTAAGCCGTCCATGTACACAATATATAAGCTGATTTCATGGTTAATTCCGATTTTGAATTGTTTTTGTACTAAGTCATTGCAGTTTTGCATGACCTTTTTTGTATATTTTATGTTTTCTTGGATGTTTGGGGAGATACTGCCTTTCAGTTTGTGAGTTTTTGTGTGGAAATGGTCCATGGAGTTTTTACCCTCTTTTCTTTTTTGGAGATAGTATGTGGGATTTGAGTTGATTATATACTGAATTTTTAAGTTGTGGAGTTGGCCAACTGTAGATTTTGAGTATATGATAAAAAATAAATAAGCAACCGAAAGCGATGCGGTGGAATTTTGCTCATATTTTGAACAAATCGCTGATCCGCCCAATTTCCTACGATAACTCGCTCTGGAGTTTTGTCTAAGGCCAAGGTCTTTGAAGCTCAGACAATCGTCCAATTGGGCTGCGAATTTGTTCAAAATACGGCAAAATTCCAATGCATCGCTTTCGGTTGCTTATTTATTTTTTCATATACCTAAAGTCTATAGAGTGGACAATTCACGAATACAAAACTTATCAGCCAATCCCCTTTAACATATACAAAAGACTATTGTCGTAAATCACAATTTTTCATGCTTAACTGTATTCTTTTTTTATCCATATCGACGCTAATTACTGTAACATCTACCACATCCCCAACACTTACAACTTCCAGAGGATGCTTGATAAACCGATCTGCCATCTGTGAAATATGTACTAATCCATCCTGATGTACTCCAATATCTACAAACGCTCCAAAATCTATAACATTTCTTACTGTTCCTTTTAATTTCATTCCTGGTTTTAGATCTTTCATTTCTAGGACATCAGTTCTAAGGATTGGTTTTGGAAGATCTTCTCGTGGATCTCGTCCTGGTTTTTCCAGTTCTTTTACAATATCTTTGAGTGTGATCTCTCCGATTCCAAGTTCTTCTGATAATTTCTTGTAATCTGTGATCTTTTTGCTGATTCCTCGGAATCCTTCTTTGGATAATTCTTTTGTTGAATATCCTAAATTCTTTAGTAACATCCCTGTTTCTTTGTATGTCTCTGGATGTACGCCAGTTGCATCAAGTGGCTCGTCTCCTCCGGATACTCTTAAGAATCCTGCACATTGTTCAAAGGCTTTTGGTCCTAGTTTTGCTACTTTTAACAGCTGTTTTCTGTTCTTAAATGTTCCATTTTCTTCACGATATGCTACGATATTTTTTGCTACTGCTTTGGATACTCCGGATACATATTCCAAAAGAGATGCAGATGCTGTATTAAGATCAACTCCGACTTTATTTACTGTTGCTTCAACAACACCTCCCAGAGCTTCAGATAACTGTTTCTGATTCATATCGTGCTGATACTGTCCAACTCCGATCGCTTTTGGCTCAATCTTTACTAATTCTGCTAGTGGATCTTGAACTCGTCTTGCGATGGATGTTGCACTTCTTTGTCCTACATCGAAGTTTGGAAATTCTTCTGTTGCCAATTTGCTTGCAGAATATACGGATGCTCCTGCTTCATTTGTAATGACATACTGTACTGGCTCTTTAATCTCTTTTAACATATCAACGACAATCTGTTCGGATTCTCTGGATGCAGTTCCATTTCCGATAGAGATCAGGGTGATTCCGTATTTCTTAATAAGTCCTTTGACTACTTTCTTGGCTTCTTCCACTTTATTCTGAGGTGCTGTTGGATAAACGACTACTGTATCTAACACTTTCCCTGTTTCATCAACAACCGCTAACTTGCATCCTGTACGAAAAGCCGGATCCCATCCAAGAACTACCTGGCCTGCGATCGGTGGCTGCATCAGGAGCTGTGTTAAATTCTTTCCAAAAACTTTGATTGCTTCTGTACTTGCATTTTCAGTTAATTCGTTTCTGATATCACGTTCAATTGATGGTGCGATCAGACGTTTGTAACTGTCCTCGATGGCTGCAAATAGAGCTTTTGTTGTATTTGGATTCTTCTTTGTTACAATCTTTCTTGCTAGATATGATGCGATCTTTTGCATATCTGGCTCGATCTTTACCTGAAGGATTCCTTCTTTTTCCCCGCGATTAATCGCAAGAATACGATATCCTGCGATCTTCTTGATCGGTTCTTCAAAATCATAATACATCTCAAATACAGATGATTCATCTGGCTTCTTCGCTGTAGATGTGATCTTTCCATGATCCCATGTTGCCTTGCGGATCCATGTACGATATTCAGCATCATCTGCGATATGCTCTGCAATGATATCATTTGCACCTTTTAATGCATCTTCTACAGTCTTTACATCTTTTTCTTCATTGATAAATGCTTTGGCTTCTTTCTCTAATGGCTCATTTGTCATCTGAAGCAGGATCAGATTTGCTAATGGTTCTAATCCTTTTTCCTTTGCGATCATAGCTCTGGTACGTTTCTTCTGTTTGTATGGACGATATAAATCCTCTACTGCTACCAGTGTTTTGGCTTCTTCGATCTGCTTTGCCAGTTCCTTTGTAAGTTTTCCCTGTTCTTCGATATTCTTCTTGATCGCTTCTTTGCGGTCTTCTAAATTTCTTAAATATAATAATCTCTCATGAAAATTACGGAGTGTTTCATCATCTAATGATCCTGTCATTTCCTTTCGATATCTTGCAATAAATGGGATCGTATTGCCTTCATCGATCAATTTGATCGTTGTCTCTACCTGTCCTCGTCTGATTCCTAATTCTTCTTGTAAAATTTTAATAATATCCATGTCTTCACCTTATAAATCAATTTCTATTGTCTGTCCTTTTGGCACAAACTGACGGTATTTGACACCTGCCATGTCAAACATCTTCTTTGATGCTCTTGTCGCATCACTATCTGCGTATTTATCCTGCATATAGATAACTTCTTTCATACCACTCTGAATGATTGCTTTTGCACATTCATTACATGGGAATAATGTTACATAAACACGCGCACCATCAAGAGAACCACCACCATAATTTAAAATAGCATTTAATTCTGCGTGGCAAACATAAAAATATTTGGTATGAAGAGGATCTCCTTCTCTCTCCCATGGCATATCATCATCGTTACATCCTGTTGGCATTCCGTTATAACCGACAGATAAAATTTTATTATGATCATTCACAAGACATGCTCCCACCTGTGTGTGATCGTCTTTACTTCTCTGGGCAGATAAAATGGCAATTCCCATAAAATACTGGTCCCATGAAATATAATCTTTACGTTTCATAATGTATATTCCTTTCTGAATCTATGTAGGTATATTTTGTCATGTTTCTGCCATATCGTCAACTTCTGATTTGTAATAGTGTTTCATGTATGAGATAGAAATAAGATAAGAACAAGTATTTATAATATATCGGTGGCAACGATTAGCAAAAAACGCTCTTAAAATCTGCGTGTTGCCACCGATATATTATAAATACTTGTTCTTATCTTATTTCTATCTCATACAACGGAACGCTATTCAAATCACTACACAGTGTGTATGTTAAACGGTATTGGCTAATAAGTTTTGTGTTTGTTGACAGAAGATGAAAGGAACCTACGAACACCCACTAGTGGTTTCGATTGCGTAAATTATTTGAATATTATAAAAAGGGTTATCTGTCTGAGTCGAGCGAGAGCGCGTCGCAGACAGATAACCCTTTTTATAATATTCCACCAATAACTTCCGTCATCAAACCAGCAAATTAAAATTTAAGCCTCAAATTCCTCATGTGCTGCATTCATTGCTTTCACCATGTCTTCCTGGTTTACTAACACAGTCACACGAATCTCAGATGTTGAGATCATTCGGATATTCACATCTGCTTTGTATAATGCATTAAACATACGAGCTGCCATTCCATAGTGATTTAATAATCCTTTTCCGATGATAGATACTTTGGCAACTTCCTTGCTTGCTTTGATTTCTTCATAATAGCTGTCTGGAAGGTAATCTTCTAATGCTTTTACTGCGATATCTAATTCTTCTTCTTTGACTGTGAAGGAGATATCTTTCTTGTCATTATGTCCTACTGACTGAAGGATCATATCTACATTTACATTTTTCTTTGCTAATACATTAAAAATCTTAAATGCCATACCTGGTGTATCTTCAATTCCCATAACTGCGATTCTTGCTGCATCGTCGTCTCCTGCTACACCGCTGATCTCATTCTGTTTTGATTTTACATTTTCTTTTACGACTGTTCCTTCTTCTGTTGTAAGACTTGATCTAACAACTAAAGCAACTCCGTGTTTCTTGGCAAGTTCTACAGAACGGTTGTGAAGTACTCCGGCTCCAAGTGTTGCCATCTCTAACATCTCATCGTATGTGATCTCATCTAATTTCTTAGCATTTGGTACTTTTCTTGGGTCTGCTGTGTAAACTCCGTCTACGTCTGTGTAGATCTCACATGCGTCTGCATGTAGTGCTGCTGCAAGTGCTACAGCTGTTGTATCAGATCCACCACGTCCAAGTGTTGTGTAGTTATCGAACTGGTCAACTCCTTGGAATCCTGTAACGATAACGATCTTTCTCTGCTCTAATTCGTTCATGATACGATCTGTATCAATTCTCTTGATTCTTGCATTACTGTATACAGATGTTGTATGCATTGCTACCTGAAACGCATTTAAGGATACAGCTGGAACTCCAAGGGAATCCATTGCCATTGCCATTAAAGATACAGAAGTCTGTTCTCCTGTTGTTAATAACATATCCATTTCTCTTCTGGATGGATTTGGATTGATCTCTTTTGCCTTTGCAATCAGTTCATCTGTCATTTTACCCATTGCTGATAAAACTACGACAACGTCATTTCCCTTTTTATAGTCTTCAATACATCTTTTTGCTACGTTCATGATACGTTCTTTATTTCCTACAGAAGTACCACCAAATTTCTTAACTACTAGCATCTTGTGCCTCCTAAAATTATTTCTCTTATTTTTGTAATAACCGATTCATTAAATCATAAGCGTGGGAAATGACAAGTCCTGTCTTTCTCGCTGCTTCTTCGCTGTACTCTTCCTGACCTTCATAATCTTTTGTGCTGTCATAGATCATAAATGGTATCGGTTCTTTGGAATGGGTACGGATCGCAATTGGTGTCGGATGATCCGGTCCGATCAAAATTCTGAAATCCTCTCCAGCTTTCTCTAATTCTTCTTTGACAACCTTTACAACTTCCTTATCAAGATGTTCGATTGCTTTGATCTTATTCTCGAGACTTCCCTGATGCCCCATCTCATCAGGTGCCTCTACATGAATATAAGCGAAATCGTCATTTTTTTCAAGTAGTGCTTCGACTGCTGCCATTGCTTTTCCATGATAATTCGTGTCAAGACCACCATTTGCCCCCTCAACATCAAGATTTCTCATGTTCGCTCCGACTGCGATTCCTTTTAACAGATCAACTGCGGATACCATCGCTCCGTTCATTCCAGTCTTCTCTTTAAAATCATCCAGTGCCGGTTTCGTTCCTGCTCCCCAGAACCAGATGCTGTTTGCTTTGTTTAAACCTCTCTTGGCTCTTGCTTCATTGATCGGATGATGATCTAAGATATCAAAACTCTTCTTCATCATCTCTTTTAATTTCTCCTGTTTTGGGAGATACTGCCCGATCTTCTGTCCCAGAACATCATGTGGTGGTACAAGTTCAACCACTTCTCCATGATCCCAGATCGTTAAATGGCGATAGCTGACTCCAGGATAAAACTTATATTCATCATCTTCTAATTCTTTTCTCACAGCTTCAATCAGGATCGCTGCTTCTTCGGAAGTAATCTCTCCTGCACTGTGGTCGATGATCGTCTTATCTTCATAGTCTTCGTCTTCAGATACGGTTACAACGTTACATCGAAGTGCAATATCTGTATCTTTCATATCAACACCGATACTTAACGCTTCCAGTGGTGATCTTCCAGAATAGTAAACCTGTGGATCATAACCTAACATAGAAAGGTTCGCCACATCACTTCCTGCTGGTAAATTGGATGGTACGGTGTATGCAATTCCCTGTTCGGAAACTTTCGCCATCTCATCCATCACTGGTTTATCTGCTAACTGCAGTGGTGTCTTTCCACCTGCTGCTTCGATCGGCTCATCGGCCATTCCATCTCCTAAAACGATAACATATTTCATTCTGCCCTCCAAAAATGTGTCATGTATATTTATACATCTATTCCATTGCAATCACTTTTACATAAGATACATCTTCTATCTTCTCAACATCCTGGATCATTGCCGAGACATCCGTCTGGCTGTCTTCGATATCAACGCTGACTGTTAAAAGTCCCTTTCCATTGATCGGGATACTCTGATGAATTGTCAGGATGTTTACCTTATAAAGTGCAAAAATGTTAAGGATCGAGGCCATAACGCCCGGCTGGTCATCAACTTCGATCACAAATGTGATACTTCGGCCTTTCTTACCAGCATAAAATGGGAAGATATCATCCTTGTACTTGTAATAAGAGCTTCTGCTGATTCCAACCTTCTCTGTGGCTTCTAATACAGAAACTGCTTTCTTGGAATCTAACAGTTTCTGGACCTCTAAGACCTTTAATAACACTTCTGGAACTGCTTTCTTTTTAATTACATAATAGTTTGTTTCTTTCATGTTTCGTTCCTTTTGTTCTTCTGTGGTGTACAGTTGTCTTTGTGCAAAATACTACCACAGATATTTTTAGGATGCAATAGAAAATTGAGTTTTAAAATAAATACATTACTTAATTGGAAGTTTTTCTAAAGAATACACTGGTTCTGGTTTTGTGATATTACACTCGATCCATGCCTTATCTGATGCAAAAAAATCACGAAATTTTTCATAAATTTCTTTTTTGTACTGATGTTTGTCAATACCCATACAATACCCATTCATTCCAAGCTTGCTGATCAGATAACCCGTTCTTTTAAAGTATTTTTGCTGTGTGCATACAATAAATCTCTTATTTGGAAATGCTTCTTTGCAACGATAGATCGTTGAATAGGTATCAAGTCCTCCATCATCGATCAAAATATCTTCTTCGGCTACATTACGATTTGTCAAAAATATTTTTCCTGTCTTATTTTCTCTTGCTGCACCGGATAAGATGATCTTCGGTACTTTCTTTTCCTGATATAATCTTAATGCACCATTTAAGCGGTCTTCTAGTGCATACGATGGTTTCCCACTTTTGTATACAAGACACCCTGGCACGATCACATAGTCCACTTCTTTGATCTTCTCTGTATGATCTACAGAATATGTCTGGCATTTTGCCGTCTTTAATTGTACATTGCAATATATCGTAAATAGTAAACCTACGATTCCAAGTGATACTCCCATCGCAATCATTGCTTTCATTATTTTTCCTGCCATATCCTCACCCTTTTGTTTTTTTAATCTTATATGGTTTTTATTTAATTTTCTTCTTGTTTACGGTTATTGTTCCACGCAAGATAAGCATTCATAAATCCATCCAGATCCCCATCTAATACTGCACTCGGATTTCCACTTTCAAAATTTGTTCTGTGGTCTTTTACCATGGTGTATGGCTGCAGTACATAAGATCTGATCTGGTTGCCCCATCCGTTATCTCCAACATCTCCACGGATGTCTGATAGTTTCTCCAAATGCTGCTGCTGTTTTAACAGATATAACTTTGTCTTTAACATCTTCATCGCCTGATCTTTGTTCTTGTGCTGTGATCGCTCATTCTGGCACTGTACAACGATTCCTGTTGGTAAATGAGTAATACGGATTGCTGAATCTGTCTTATTGATATGCTGTCCACCAGCTCCACTCGCACGATATGTGTCGATTCGGATATCTTCATCTGCAATCTCAACTTCGATATCATCTTTAATATCTGGCATGACATCACAGGATGCAAATGATGTTTGTCGCTTTCCTGCTGCGTTGAATGGCGAAATTCGGACAAGACGGTGAACACCTTTCTCTGATCTCAAATATCCATAAGCATTCATCCCTGAAATCTTCACTGTGACAGATTTGATTCCTGCTTCATCTCCGTCAAGATAGTCTAAAACTTCCGTTCCATAACCTTTCTTGTATGCCCATCTTGTAAACATACGGTAAAGCATTCCTGCCCAGTCACAAGATTCTGTTCCACCTGCCCCGGCATGTAACGTAAGAATTGCATCGTCCTTATCATATTCACCGGTTAACAGCGTTGAAATGCGTAATTCTTCATATTTTGTCTCAAATTCATCCATCAATGCCGTTGCTTCTTCGATCAGATCTGTATCCTCATCTTCCTGTGCCATATCGATCAATGTCTCGATATCTTCATATTTTGTTTTCAGATCATCATATTCTTCCACAACACTTTTTAAGCTTTTGACTTCTTTCATAACATTCTGGGATTCCTCGACATTATCCCAGAATCCTGGTTCTTCCATATTCAGTTCTAACTGATCGATTCTCTCTTTTTTTGCTTCTAACGCAAGGGAACCACTAAGATCTTCTAGTGGTTCCTGAAAAGAGTTTAATTTATATTGTAATTGTTCTGCTTCAATCATTTACAAACAACTCCTTATTTATTTCTTCCGCAGCAGTTCTTATATTTCTTACCACTTCCACATGGGCAAGGATCATTTCTGCCGATTTTAGCTCCTTTTCTAACATAAGGCTTCTTCTCAACTTCAGCATCTTTGTTTGTTCCTGTGATCTTTGGAGCTTCTTCTTTCTCAATCTTCTGCTCAACCTGTACATGGAACAATGCACCTGTTGTTTCTTCCTGAATTGCCTTTGTCATCTCATTGAACATCTCAAATCCAGCCATACGGTATTCAACAACTGGGTCTCTCTGTCCATATGCCTGAAGTCCGATTCCTTCACGTAACTGATCCATATCATCGATATGATCCATCCACTTGCGGTCGATAACTTTCAGTAAGATGATACGCTCAATCTCACGAAGATCGAAATCTTCAAATTCTTTTTCTTTCTGTTCATATAATGCAACAGTTTCTTCCTGTAATCTTGCTACTAGATCATCAACTCTTCCAGAAGATTTCTCTGCATCTGTTAATACGATCTTATTTAAAGGAACAATTGGAAGCAACTCTGCATTCAGTGCTGCAAGATCCCATTCTTCTGGTGGAAGTTCATCACTGATCACCTGATATACATGGTTTGCAACTGTTTCTTTCATCATATTTAAAACAGATTCTTTCATGTCATCTCCATCAAGAACACGACGACGTTCTTTGTACATGACTTCTCTCTGTTCATTATTAACTCTATCATAGTCTAACAGATTCTTACGAATACCGAAGTTGTTATTCTCGATCTTCTTCTGTGCTTTTTCAATTGTCTTGCTGATCGTCTTATGCTGGATTTCTTCTCCTTCTGGAATTCCTAGTGCATTGTATATGCTGATCATTCTTTCAGATCCAAATAATCTCATCAGATCATCTTCCAGAGATAAATAGAACTTAGATTCACCTGGATCTCCCTGACGTCCGGCACGACCACGCAACTGATTATCGATACGTCTGGATTCATGACGTTCTGTACCAATGATCTTTAATCCACCAAGTTCAGCAACTCCATCTTCAAGCACGATGTCAGTACCACGACCAGCCATGTTTGTAGCGATCGTTACAGCACCGATCTCACCTGCATGAGAAATGATCTCTGCTTCTTTTTCATGGAATTTCGCATTCAATACGTTATGTTTGATGCCACGTTTCTTAAGCATTGCGCTTAATTCTTCGGACATCTCAATTGTGATCGTACCAACTAAGACTGGCTGTCCTTTTTCATGTGATTTGATGATGTCTTCGACAACAGCATTCATCTTCTCACGTTTTGTCTTATAGATCGCATCGTCATGATCGATTCTCTGGACAGGTTTGTTTGTTGGAATTACAACAACGTCCATTCCGTAAATTTCACGGAATTCCTGTTCTTCTGTAAGCGCAGTACCTGTCATACCTGCTTTCTTATCATATTTATTGAAGAAGTTCTGGAATGTGATCGTTGCAAGAGTCTTGGATTCTCTCTTAACTTTTACATTTTCCTTCGCTTCGATTGCCTGATGCAGGCCGTCTGAATAACGTCTACCTGGCATGATACGTCCTGTAAATTCATCGACGATCAGTACTTCATCATCTTTTACGACATAGTCTTTGTCTTTAAACATTAAGTTATGTGCACGAAGTGCTAAGATGATATTATGCTGGATCGCAAGATTTTCTGGATCTGCAAGATTCTCAATATGGAAGAATTTCTCAACTTTCTTCACACCTTCTGCAGTCAGCATGATCTGTTTGTCTTTTTCATTGACAAGGAAATCTCCGTCTTCTTCGATATCCTCATTCATTAAAATATCCATCTTAGATAACTCACCGTCAGAACTTCCTCGTTCCATCTGGCGTGCTAAGATATCACATGCACGGTATAATTCTGTAGACTTTCCACTCTCACCGGAAATGATCAGTGGTGTTCTCGCCTCATCGATCAATACGGAATCGACCTCATCGACAATCGCATAATGAAGATCTCTCTGTACCAGATCTTCTTTCTCGATGACCATGTTATCTCTTAAGTAGTCAAATCCTAATTCATTGTTTGTAATATAAGTAATATCACAGTTATAAGCTTCACGACGTTCATCGTTCTCCATATCATTTGTAACGACACCAACGGTTAATCCAAGGAAGTTATGAACTTTTCCCATCCACTCCGCATCACGGGTAGCCAGATAATCGTTGACTGTTACAATGTGAACACCTTTTCCTTCTAATGCATTTAAATATGCAGGTAAAGTAGACACTAAAGTTTTACCTTCACCAGTTCTCATCTCAGCGATACGTCCCTGATGCAGGATGATACCACCGATCAGCTGAACACGATAATGTTTTAATCCGATCGCACGGCTACTGGCTTCTCTTACTGTTGCGTATGCTTCTGGTAACAGATCGTCTAATGTCTCTCCATTTGCAAGTCTTTCTTTAAATTCAACGGTCTTATGTCTTAATTCTTCATCAGATAGCTGCTGCATGGATGCATCCAGTGCCTCGATCTTATCAACTGTCTTGCTGATTCGTTTCAGTTCTTTATCACTGTGAGAACCAAATACTTTATCAAATAAACCCATAAATTAATCTCCTAAGTTTCTTTTTACATTTACTATATCCCCGATTCTTCTGCCTGTCTTCGATGACATCAGGGTAGACTTATATCAATTATATAATCTTTGTTATTGTAACACTTAACATTATAAGGTGCAAGTTAACTAATTGTAAAAATTATCAATAAAATATAAACTTTTTATAATTTTATGCATGAAAAAGGAGATCCTTATCATTAAGGATCTCCTCTATCTTCCGATCTTCTAAAATTCAGGTTCGATCAGTCCGTATGTATTTCCTTTTCTCTTATATACAACATTGACTTCAAATGTATCAGCATTGCGGAATACAAAGAAATCATGTCCTAATAATTCCATCTGTACACAAGCTTCTTCTACATCCATTGGTTTGATGGCGAACTTCTTGCTTCGGATGATTCTGATCTCATCATCTTCCACTTCATCTTCTTGCTCCATAAATTCCTGTTTGAAGCTTGTTCCATCATGTTTCTGATTCATAAGTCTTGTTTTATATCTGCGAATCTGGCGTTCAATGACATCAACAACCAGATCAATAGATACATACATGTCTTCACTGCCTTCTTCAGCACGGATAATGTGCCCTTTCATAGGAATGGTAACTTCTATCTTCTGTCTTCCCTTCTGAACACTTAACGTTACGTTTACGACTGTATCATCTACAAGATATTTGTCGAGACGTCCGAGTTTCTCTTCGATTGCTGCTTTGATACTTTCTGTAACTTCAATGTTCTTTCCACTAATAATGAATTTCATGGCTCCCATCTCCTTTACCTTTTTTGTATGCATTCATTATAACATATAATTCTTCTTAAGAAAACAAAATCTTTTTATAAATAGTGAACAAAACATATGTTTCTTTTTCGAGTTATCCACAATTTAATTTTGTCGAATTATGGATGTGGACAATGTGGATAACTCTGTGGGTAACTTATTTTTGGCTAAAATATGCCATTTCTGTATGTTGATAACTTTGTGGGTATTTTGTTAGCAATATGTGTGTAATTTTTCCATAAAAAAATCAACCTGCTTTTTGTTATACAACTAGCACAAATCGTCAAAAAGCGGTTGATTTTTAATTTATGAGTCACTATTAAAAAATGGCTTAAATTGTCTGAAAATTAGGAATTCTGGAGATATCGCTCGACAGAGTACACGCAATTTGCCCCGTCGGACACTGCAGTCACTACCTGTCGCAGATTTTTGCTTCTTCCATCCCCTGCTACGAAGATTCCCGGAATATTTGTAACACCGTCTTCTCCTGCAATAATATATCCTTTTTCATCTGTTGATAACTTTCCAGATAAAAGTTTGGAAGCTGGTTTTGTCCCAACTGCGATAAAGATTCCATCAACATCTAGTGACTTATCCACATGGTTATCTACATCTTGTAGTTGTATACTTTGAACAACCTCATCACCCTCGATTTTTGTCACGATCGTATTCCATAAAATTTCAATCTTATCGTTCTTCTTTACTTCATCCTGAAGGATCTTTGCACCTCGAAATTCATCTCTTCGATGGATCAGGTAAACCTTTTCACACATACGGCTTAGAAATAATGCATCTTCTAATGCAACATTTCCACCACCAACAACTGCTGTGACCTTATTTCTGAAAAATGCTCCATCACATGTTGCACAGTAGGATACTCCCATTCCTTTTAGTTTTTCTTCGCCTTCAACTCCTAACGTCTGATGGACTGCTCCGGTTGCAAGGATGATCGTCTTTGTTTTAAGAATATCACCATTTTTCAAGATAATCTCTTTGATCTCATTGTCTGCATTAATTTCTTTTACTTCCGCTGTAATGCTTTCGACTCCCAGTTCTTTGGCATGTTCCGAAAATTTCATTCCAAGATCCATTCCATTAGTCTTTGGAATTCCTGGATAGTTGTCGACTTCATACGTCTGTACAACCTGACCTCCTGGCATATATTCTTTCTCGATCACAATAAAATCAAGCATAGCTCTCTGTGCGTAGATTGCTGCTGACATTCCGGCTGGTCCAGAACCTATGATCACTAAATCGTATATTTTCATAATTTTCATCTCCTTATAAAATTTCCTACTCGCTGGCATGCAGATGTAAAAAGTATCTGCATATGCTCTGCAAAAAATCCCTTCTTCTGCATTCCGAATGATTATTTACATAATCTTCCATGATCTTCTTCTCCTGCAGAACAAAGGCTGTATATAGGAAGTCTATATTATATTTTGTATCTCAATAAATGATGTTGAGTGCTCCATCCATAAAAAACTCTTGCTGTTTCTCCCCTTTGTATTTATTTTTATCTTTCTTATTTGTATGTTAGTTTTAATAAAACTCCACTGTATCTTGGAAGTGTGATCGTCAATTCACTGTTCTTGCCTTTTTTCTTTAAATGGATATTTTCTTTGCGTTTCTTCATCGTTCCACCATACTGTTCCCATTCAGTATGTAACAAGGTTCTTCTTGTATAATGGCCTTCAAGTATTAATTTATAATCTTCCTGTTCTTTGTCAGAGAAATTAAAGATTCCAACGATCATATGGTCAGCTGTCTTTCTTCCGATCGCATAGATACATCTCTCTTCCTGATGACAGTCAAGCCATTCAAAGTTTTCCTTATGGTAGTCGTAATGGAATGCTTTTTCTTTCTTATAAATGTCATTTAATTTGATCATATATTTATGGAAAGCATCATGGATCGGATATTTTAAGATTATCCAGTCCTGTTCCTTTGCCTCGCTCCATTCCCTTAACTGACCAAATTCATTTCCCATGAAGTTTAATTTCTTGCCGGGATGGATCATCATATACATATACATTGCCCTTGCCTGTGGAAATTTGTCTTCGTAATCTCCGTACATTTTCTGTAAGATCGTTGCCTTACCATGGACAACTTCATCATGGCAGTATTCCAGCATATAACGTTCATTCCAGAAATATACCATGGAAAATGTCAGCTTATGATAATCACGGCTTCGGTATTCTGGCCCGGTCTGGAAATATTCCAAGGTATCGTGCATCCATCCTAAATCCCATTTGTAATCGAATCCTAAACCACCTTTCCATACAGGTTCTGTCACTCCGGGATATGAGGTAGAATCTTCTGCGATCAGCATAGCTGTTGGATGGCGTTGTTTTAAACCTAAATTCAATGCTTTTAGAAAGTCAATTGCTGTGTCATTGACTCCTCTGTTTTCATCTCCCTGCCAGTAGATCAGACGGCTCACTGCGTCCATACGGATTCCATCAAAATGATATTCTTCCAGCCAGTAGTTAGCAGCTGATTGTAAGAAACACTGGACTTCTCTTCTGGAATGAATAAAGTTGCAGCTTCCCCATTCACTCTCCCCAGTGTCTTTATTATCATATTCATATAGCGGTGTTCCATCATATAATTTCAATCCGTATCCATCCACTGCAAAATGAACTGGTACAAAATCCATGATGACTCCAATTCCCGCCTGATGCATCATATCAACAAATTTCATTAATTTATCCGGGGTTCCATAACGCTTGGTCGGTGCGAAAAATCCAGTATTCTGATATCCCCATGATCCGTCAAATGGATGTTCAGATAACGGCATTAATTCTACATGGGTATAGTTATTCTTCTTTAAATAAGGCACAAGCATCTCGGCAATCTCGTCATACTGATACCAGCCATTTTCATCCTTTTCGTTCATTCGCCACGATCCCATATGCATCTCATAGACATTGACAGCATCTTCCATGCCAACACTTCTCATCTGCATCCATGAATCATCATGAAACTGATATGTCGTAATGTCACGAATAATAGAACATGCTCCTGGTCTTAATTCCATCTCAAATCCATAAGGATCACAATGTTCCTGCCTATTTCCATCAGGTCCGTAGATGCAGTATTTGTACATCTGGCCTTCCTTGGCTTTGTCTGAGTAGAATAAAAAGAAACCGCTTTGTGCGTCCTGTTCCATAAATTCTTCATTCCAGTCATTAAATTCTCCAATGATCGATATCCTGGAGGCTCTTGGTGCATAGGTTACAAAACGGATCTTGTCACCGTCTTTATGTGCACCCATATAACGATATGCGTCAAATAATTTTCCATCATAAAAATCTTGCCGGTTCATGTCTGTGCCTCCTTTTATCCTACAACTGTTGTTTTTCATTCATATGTATATTATAATAAATATATGTATATAGAACAACCACAAAAATAGAGTTTTTGGCGGGTATCAAACATTTTTTATTGTTTTGTAGATTATCTTTTTATATGATTTTAAAGGAGTTTTTGATATGGTAGAGAAGAAAACTGATCGTCGTATTTTAAAGACGAAACGTGTGCTCAGGGAGAGCTTGCTTTATTTATTAAAAGAGCAGCCAATACAGAAAATATCCGTTTCCCTTCTGTGTGAGAAATCAGATATTAACCGCAGTACATTTTATACTTATTATTCCAGTCCGATGGATCTTTTGGAATCCATTGAGGATGAGATTTTGAATACGCTGGAAGAAGATATGATCCAGTTTGAAAAGGAAAATTCGATTTCTCAGCTGATGAATTCGATTATCTTTTATATCAGCGAGCATAAGCAGTTAGTAAGGCTTCTGTTTTCAGATCATGGTGATCCTGGATTTCAGAATAAACTTCTGTTTGCCACACAGCGCTGGACAATGCCGATGTGGCAGAGCCGAAGACCGGATTATGATGCAGAGACTTTATCTTCTTTGCATATTTATATTGTGAGTGGCTGTATGGCTGTGATCCGGCAGTGGATCACGGGTGGTTTTCAGGAGTCTGAAGAGGAAGTATCTTTGATGTTGGAGAAATTGTCTGCTTCTACTTCGGTAGGATTTTTGCAAGGGAAATAATTTTATCTTTTTATTCTTAAAAGCTATTTTTTTCATAATACATACTGCTGTTATAATCATCAATTTTTTCACTTAAAAATGAATTACAAACTCATTCAATACTTCCTGCAATCTTTCAAAAAACATACTAGCATGATATCCATCTGCCGATGCATGGGATATCGTCAAGGCAGCAGATAATTTTCTTCTTCCATCTTCTTCCACATATTTTCCAAATGTAATAATTGGAAATAGATTTGGTCTTCCGGTTGGTACCCATGTGCTGTATCCTGTAAAATCCATCCATGGCACACAGGAAATACAGAAGAAGTTTGGTGGCTGCCCTTCTTTTCCTTTTGGTCCTTTGACATCTTTGTAAGTTTCCATATCATTTATGATATTTTGATAACATATCTGAAAGTCGTCATCATAATAAGACCAGATGTCTGAAAATGTATGGTCGTCTTTGTGAAAGATCGTAAAGTTTGGATGCATCACATCAAAATAGCCAGGTCTTCCTTCCTGATCGACTCCCATCTTAAATTCTTTTTTCTCGTTAATGACTTTCCCTGCGCAGTAAATAAATGATGGATAAAACTTTAATCCACATTTTTTGACCTGCTGGTACAGATTTTCCACATCTAAACGTACTGTGACGGTATAACCGCATGGTATCATCTGCATATAATATTCAAAATGTTTCTGTCGTTCCCATTTATCTGAATCTAGTAAATGAAACATATCAGACACCTCCTGTCTGTTTTCTAGATCATCTCATATCCGCCCAAAACTACTGGCATTTTCAGCACTTCCAGTACTCTCTCAAGCAATACTCCTTCTCTGTTTGGATAATCAAATCCATAACTTGCTTTAATTGCCTGTGTGATAAACTGTACACCCTTATCCAATGCAATTGGCAGACTGTCTCCGTCTAACAGACTTCCGATCATAACAGAAGTATAAGCATCCCCTGTTCCCGGATAGAATGTTGGGATATAGCGACATTTAATCTTCCAGTATGTATTACAACTTCTATCATAGGCGATTACATTAGAATCTTTATCTTTTTCTTTATCTGGAACACTTGTCACAACCACAATATCTGGTCCCATATCTGACAGGCGTTTTACCCATTCTTTGATCTCTTCATCGGTCGTTGTCTGTTTATATTCTTCTCCTAACAGAAGGCTTACTTCAGTAAAGTTTGGTGTAATGATATCTGCTTTTGTCACCAGATGTTTCATTCCTTCAACCAATCCCTGATCCATCGTTGAATATAAATTTCCATTATCTCCAAGTACTGGATCGATCACGACCATGTTATCTTTCGTTCCAAAATCATCAATAAATCCAGAAACAATCTCAATCTGACGTTCAGACCCTAAAAATCCAGAATAAATGCAGTCAAAATCAATCTTTAATTCTTTCCAGTGATCGATATAGTCCTGCATATGATCTGTAAAATCTACAAAACTAAAAGTATCAAATCCACCAGTATGATTAGACAGGATTGCTGTTGGCAATGGACAAACCTGAATTCCCATGGATGAAAGGATTGGTATGATCGCTGTCAGTGAGGCTCTTCCGAATCCTGAAAGATCGTGGATCGCTGCCACTCTTTTTACACTGTGTTTCATATTATTTCTCCTTACTATTTTAAGCGGAATGTCAAGATTCCTTTATAATCGATCACATTGATTTCTTCATCTTGTTTCATCTGCTCCATCATTGCTTCTGGATCTTTGACATCTCTGCTTTCTAAGAATCCTCTTACTTCAAACTGATTCATTGGATGTCTTCCGATAATCGATTTGACCGCTTCATAGTCATCTTCAATCTCACTAAAAAATGCACCTGAACTCATCATCTCGATAGAAATACCACCAAGCGTCTCAACTGCATATCGCATACGTTCTTCTGATACAACATTCACATCTGCTTCTGCTGGCGGACGAACTGGTGTGTTTAGGTATAATCTGTCATATTTTAATTCTTTTAATAACTTTTTAAATTCAAGAATAGAATGCTCATCATCATTAATTCCGTCAACTAACATGATTTCTAACCAAAGTTCTCCCTCATACATGTGAGTGAACTTTTTAAGACCATCAAATTCTTCTTCAAATTTAATCGTTCCATAAGGACGGTCGATCTTCTTGGAAATTTTCTGATCATAAGCATCTAAGGATGGCAATACCATATCGGCATGACACAATTCTTCTCTGACCTGTTGATCAGAAAGTAATGCACCATTTGTGATCACTGCAACAGGCTTGTCTGTTAATGCTTTTAATGCATCTACTAATTCACCAAGATTCGATGCTAACGTAGGCTCTCCTTCTCCAACCACGGTTACGATATCGAATTTATCAGAGTCTTTCAGATATTGTTTAAATTCTGCAATGATATCTTCTGTTTTATAAAATTCCTGACGTTTATTTGTCATTTTATCGGTTCTTCCTAACTGACAGTAGATACAAGAATAGTTGCAAGTCTTTTTAGGCAATGGACTGATCCCTAAAGATCTTCCTAATCTTCTGGATGGAATTGGACCGAATACATATTTAAAATCGCTCATGTTGATGTTTCCTTTTCCTATTAATTTTGTATAATTCTTATTATACGGCAGGTATACAAAATTTGTCTATAAAAATTGTGATTTGTAGGTAGTTTGATAAGCTGAAGTTATTGGTGGAATATTATAAAAAGGGTTATATGTCTGTGACGCGCTCTCGCTCGACTCACACGTAGTGGACACTAAATTCGACAGCGATGATAAATCATCACTGCTCATTAAGTGCCAACGTGTTCCTACGGTCTGCCGACATATAACCCTTTTTATAATATTCAATAATTTCAGTTATCGAAACCACTAGAGATGTGTATGTTAAACGGTATTGGATAATAATTTTTGTATTCACTGACAAAAGATTTTCTTTCTTACGAGGACCTCCATGAGACTGGTAGCTTCTTTTTTATGTCGTTATCATCATGGAGGTTTTTATCAGTCTATTTATGAAATATCTTGGCTACAAACCTTGCTTTTTTATACAAATATGTCTTGCACATCCCATGGGATCAGGATCTTGTTCCAAGAATGAAGCGGGATACCAGACTTCCTCAGCTTCTTTCGATGAAACTGTGCCAGAAACTTTTAAACTGCAGGCAGTATATTTCGAAGCTTCGGGGACAATATATGCTGAATTGAGAAAAGAAGAATTAGATGGGAAATATGAAAGGAACAGCGGAAGTTACTGATAAAACAGTCAATTTTTGATAAAACGAAGGAGATAGCGAATGATTGAAACCCCATACAATATTATTTTCCATACACACCACCTCAAATTTTCCAATCTTGTGAATTGTCCACTCTATAGACTTCAGCTATATGATAAAAAATAAATAAGCAACCGAACACGATGCATTGGAATTTTGCCATATTTTGAACAAATTCGCAGCCCAATTGGACGAATGTCTGAGCTTCAAAGATTTTTGTCTTAAACAAAACTTCAAAGCGAGTTTTCGTAGGAAATTGGGCGGATCAGCGATTTGTTCAAAATATGAGCAAAATTCCACCGCATCGCGTTCGGTTGCTTATTTATTTTTTATCATATACTCGAAATCTACAGTTGGCCAACCAACTCACAAATTAGAATTTAAAGTAAGTTATCAGCCAATTCTTCCATAGTCTTAACATTCTCATCATTCATCGTAGACTTGATCGTAACAACAGGATCAACGATCTCAATATTCTTAAATCCTTCTACGATACCCTTCATAATCTTCGCAGCCATTGGTGCCCAAGATCCATTTTCCATGAATGCTACTTTACGTTTCTGATAGTTCTTAGCTTTTAAGTGATGTAAGAAGTCTTCCATGCATGGGAAGATTCCTGCATCGTATGTTGCTGCTGCTAATACGAGTCTGTCATAGCGGAAAGCATCTTCGATCACTTCTGCCATGTCATCTCTTGAAAGATCTGCTACTACGACTTTTGGAGCTCCTTTTGCTTCTAAGATCTCTGCTAATTTCTTTGCTGCAGCTGCTGTATTTCCATGGATAGATGCGTATGCGATCAGAATTCCTTTATCTTCTGGTTCGTATTTGCTCCATGTATCATATAATCCGATATAATATCCAAGGTTTTCTTTTAAGATTGGTCCGTGTAATGGACAAATGATCTCGATATCTAATCCTGCTGCTTTCTTTAACAGATTCTGTACCTGTACTCCGTATTTACCACAGATGTTAAAGTAATAACGTCTTGCTTCACATGCCCAGTCTTCATCTGCATCTAAAGCACCGAATTTACCAAATCCATCTGCTGAGAATAAGATCTTCTCTGATGTTTCGTAAGCTACCATAACTTCTGGCCAGTGAACCATTGGTGCCATAACAAACTGTAATGTATGTGATCCAAGAGATAATGTATCTCCTTCTTTTACTACCACTTTACGTCCTTCTAGATCGAATGCGAAGAACTGAGGGATCATATTAAATGTCTTGGCATTACCAACAATCTGTGCTTCTGGATATTTTTCTGCTAATACCTGTAAGCTTGCTGCATGGTCTGGCTCCATATGAGATACTACAATGTAATCTACATTTCTTCCCTCTAATGCTTCTTCTAAGTTTGCAAGCCATTCATCTGTCTTGCGTGCATCTACAGTATCCATAACGACTACTTTCTCATCTAAGATTACATAAGAGTTATAAGAAACACCGTTTGGTACTACATACTGGCTCTCAAATAAGTCAATATCATGATCATCTACACCAATATATTTTACTGAATCTGTAACTTTAATATCTTTCATTGTATTACCTCCAAAATAAGATTGTTTTTATTTTAACTGTTCTTACTATAACATAGTTTTATGGAAATATCTAGTAGTAATAGTTACTGTTTTTAATACAATTTACACTTATTTTATAAAACTTTCCCATAAAACAAAATAACATTCTGAGTCATAAAATAATTATGTTCTACTCAGAATGTTATTTATCTTACTTTAATGCTTCATATACTTACTAACTGCATGATTATCTATGCATTGAGAAGCTGTCCATATCATAACGTTTTAAGTTGTCTGTGATCTTACGATCATCTGCGGATTTGATCAGATTTTCTCTGACTTTACGTGCTTTGATGATCTCTTCGTTACGGCTTGGTCCACCAACGCATCCGCCTTCGCATGCCATACCTTCGATGAAGTCTTCTGGTAATCTTCCTCTCTGTAAGAACATTAATGCTTTCTTACATTCTGCTGCTCCGTTGGCTTTGCATACTTTGATATCTTCGTTCTGTTCTGTTTCTTTCATGTATTCTAATACAGAATCTGTAACTCCACCAGAGTTTCCATAGAATTTACCGAATGTTGTAGCATCCTGGTATGTATTCTCTGCTGGTTCTAATTCTACGTCTTTTGCTTTCAGGATTGCTAAGATCTCGTTGTAGTTTAATGCGTAATCTGCATTTCCTTCGATCTTCTGATCTGCTACTTCTGACTTCTTAGCTACACATGGTCCAACGAATACTGTGACAGCTTCTGGATCTTTTGCTTTGATCATTCTTGATACTGCACACATTGGAGATACTGTTGTAGAAATAAGATCTGCAAGATCTGGATAATGTTTGCGGATCATATTTACGAATCCTGGGCAACATGAAGTTGTTCTCTTCTCACCATTTCTGTAAGCTTCTAACCATTCTTCTGCTTCGCTGCATGTTGTCATATCTCCACCTAAACCTGCTTCGATAAGATCTTCAAATCCAGCTTTCTTTACTGCCTGTCTCCAGCTTTCCATTGTAATGTCTTTTCCGAACTGTCCTTCTGTTGCTGGTGCAAGGATCGCATAGACTTTCTTACCTGCTTTTAAGTCTGCGATTACATTTGTGATCCATGTCTTTGTTCCGATCGCACCGAATGGACATTTTGCTGCACACTGTCCGCAACGGATACATTTTTCTTCATCGATCACTGATACTCCGTATTCATCATAAGAAATTGCGTCTACTGGACAGCTGTCTTTACATGGTCTTGATACATGAGCGATCGCATTGTATGGACAGGCTTTCGCACACATACCACATTCTTTACATTTCTGAGAATCGATTCTTGATCTTGTATGTCCTGGTTCGATTGCTCCGAAACGACATGCTTTGATACAGTCTTTTCCAAGACAGTTCTGACAGTTGTTTGTTACAACATAGCTTGAGATTGGACAGTCTGCACATGCAGATTTGATCACCTGCACGATATTTCCATCGTCTTCTGCTCCTGGAGCTTTTCCCTCTGCTAAACGGATTCTCTGTCTTACGATTTCTCTCTCTTTGTAGATGCAGCAACGGAATGTTGGTTCTGGTCCTTCGATCATCTTCTCTGGAATGTGATCGCGTTCTTCTTCTAATGTTCCTTCAAACGATGCCTTTGCTACTAAATACAGTACATCTTTTTTCAGATTCTGAATGCTTGTTACATCATACATAATAGTTTACCCTTCCTTATAAAACACTTAACTAAAACACCCTAGATATTGTTATTTTTTTATCTATGTGCATTATAACAAATATTTTCTTTTTTCTCTACAATGCTTAAAGAAAAGTACAAAAAATATGCAATTTTTTTAATATTGTACAATTAACAATTTCTTATCAGAAACATTGTCCGTACATTGCATACAATCATTGTTAAAAGAAAGACATAATTATCTGAAAATTATTCTCATTATAGCTTCAGGTTATGGCAAACTGTTATTTATAGTTATTTCACTTTCTTATTTATATTTGATATTCTATATAATATTAGTAGGCAAATAATAAAATATTTAATATAGAAAGGATTTATACTTATGAGACCTTACAGATATGATATCGTTGGTAGTTTTTTACGACCAGATTATTTAAAAGATGCACGTACGGAATATGCAGAGGGGACTTTATCTGCTGACCAGTTACGTGAAGTGGAAGATAAAGCGATCAAAGAATTAGTTGAAAAAGAAAAAGCTGCTGGATTAAAAGCAGTGACAGACGGAGAATTAAGACGTCGTTACTGGCATCTTGATTTCCTTGCTTCTTTAGTTGGGGTTGAAGAGATCAAAGCAGATCACTGGTCTGTTGCTTTTAAAGGACATCAGCCAAAAGCTGCAACTCTTGAGATCGTTGATAAAGTTGATTTTGATGAGAACAGTGAATTCTTAGATCATTTTTCTTATTTAAAAGAAGTTGCTGGAGATATTGACTGCAAGATGACAATTCCTTCTCCTACAATGCTTCACTTAATCTGCTGTGTTCGTGGAAGTGAATCTTATCAGCCAATCGATCGTTACAAAAATGAAGATGATCTGTATCATGAGATTGCTCTTGCTTATCAGAAAGCGATCAAAGCATTCTACGCTCGTGGATGCCGTTATTTACAGTTTGATGATACATCTTGGGGAGAATTCTGTGACCAGAGCAAACGTGATGATTATGCAAGCCGTGGGCTTGATCTTGACCAGATTGCAAAAAATTATGTGAAGATGATTAATGAAGCTTTAGAAGCAAAACCTGAGGATATGACGATCACAATGCATATCTGCCGTGGTAACTTCCGTTCTACATGGTTCTCTTCTGGTGGATATGAGCCAGTTGCTGAAACTTTATTTGGCGGATGCAAGATTGATGGTTTCTTCTTAGAGTATGACAGTGATCGTGCTGGTGATTTCAAACCTTTACGTTTCATCAAAGATCAGAAAGTTGTATTAGGTCTTGTTACTTCTAAAGATCCTCAGCTTGAAGATAAAGAAGAGATCAAAGAGCGTATCAAAGAAGCTACACAGTATGTTGCTCTTGATCAGCTTTGCTTAAGCCCTCAGTGTGGTTTCTCTTCTACAGAGGAAGGAAATATCTTAACAGATGACGATCAGTGGAAAAAGATGGCTCTGATCAAGGAGATTGCTGAGGAAGTCTGGGGATAGGATATCCGTAAAGCATATTTCATAATAATATATCAAAAATAATAGAGGATGTATCATAAACTTGATGATACATCCTCTATTATCTTTAACAACTATTTTATAACTGCATTGGCTAATCTGCAATATTTATTATTATCCCCATCAATCTGATAAACTGTTGCATATACTTCATCTTTATCCATCTTTACCAGATCATAATCTATTTCCTTTTTTGATGTTTTCTTCGATATCGTATGATTTCCACATCCTGTAAATATAACTATCATCAGGAAGATTCCCGCCATGAGTCTTATATATTTTTTGCCAAATACAGCAGGATGAATAATATCACAACCGTGATTGAAAGAACCGCACATAATAAAACTTCCTCGTGTGTTAACGTAAGGATGGATGTTGATCCAAATAATGTACTACATACATCGCCAGAGAGATTCGGTCCTGTCGAAAATATATTCATCAAAAGATATCCAATAGCAAGTGTTCCTACGATCAATGCATACCATACAAACGGATATTGGAAATAAAACTCTTTGCTGCTGCCCACCAGACAATTCTCTGTAGCATCTTTTATCCAGATGTTCTCTTGGAATGCTTTTTTAATATTCTAATAACTGTATCATTTGTTTGGTTCTATATTGTGATTTCCTTGGCAATTGGTCTTCCTCCGTATATCCTAATTTGAAAATGATTTTCATTTTATTGTTAAATTATTGAACTGTCACGATTGAAAAAAGCCTCTGGACAATAACATCCAGAGGCTTAAAAGGGCTATTATTTACATTTTTTATAATTGTGTTCTTATTATTTATTATTTTACGTTGAATGCTTTGATTCCAGGATATACTGCACTGTCTCCTAAAGCTTCTTCAATTCTTAATAACTGATTGTATTTTGCAACACGTTCAGATCTTGAAGGTGCTCCTGTCTTGATCTGGCATGTATTTAATGCAACGGCTAAGTCAGCGATCGTTGTATCTGCTGTTTCACCAGAACGATGAGATGTTACGGCTGTGTATCCAGCTTTGTGTGCCATCTTGATCGCTTCTAATGTTTCAGAGATAGATCCGATCTGGTTTAATTTGATCAGGATAGAGTTTCCTGCTCCCATTTCGATTCCTTTGGAAAGTCTTTCTGTATTTGTTACAAATAAGTCGTCTCCAACTAACTGTACTTTATCTCCAAGTCTTTCCGTAAGTTTCTGCCATCCTTCCCAGTCTTCTTCATCTAATCCATCTTCGATTGAGATGATTGGATATTTTTCACATAATGCAGCCCAGTGCTCGATCAGTTCTTCAGCTGTATACTCTGTTCCTGCTTTTGGCAGTTTGTAATATCCTTTTCCTTTTTCGCTCTTCCATTCTGAAGATGCAGCATCCATAGCGATCTTGAAGTCTTTTCCTGGCTCGTATCCTGCTTTTTTCACTGCTTCTAAGATAGTTTCGATTGCTTCTTCATCTGATTTTAATGCTGGTGCGAATCCACCTTCATCACCTACGGATGTAGCAAGTCCTCTTTCTTTTAAGATTCCTGCTAATGCGTGGAATACTTCAGCACACCATCTTAAACATTCTTTGAAGGATGGAGCTCCAACTGGCATGATCATGAATTCCTGTACATCAAGTCCTGATGATAATGCATGACATCCACCATTTACGATGTTCATCATTGGCACTGGAAGTCTGTTTCCTGACACCCCACCTAAAAATCTGTATAAAGGTACTTCAAGAGATGTAGCTGCTGCTCTTGCTGCTGCGATAGATACAGCTAAGATTGCATTTGCTCCGAAGTTTGATTTATCTTTTGTTCCATCTGCATCAATCATTGCTTTGTCTACTGCATATGTATCAGAAGCGTCTAATCCGATGATTGCTTCACTGATCTTTGTATTGATATTTTCTACGGCTTTTGTAACACCTTTTCCTAAATATCTTTCTTTATCTCCATCTCTTAATTCCAGTGCTTCAAATTCTCCTGTCGATGCACCACTTGGAGCTGTTCCTCTTGCGACTGTTCCGTCTACCAATGTGATCTCAGCCTCAACTGTTGGATTTCCTCTGGAATCTAAGATTTCTCTTCCGACTACTTTTTCAATTTCTAAATAATTCATTTTCGATTGTGACTCCTTTCCCTATACATAGCAGTACTCCTCGCTGGAAGAAGAGTAAGCTTCCAGTTTGAGATCGTTTTGTTGCAGGTGTCGATCTCAATCGAGGAGTCCACATGATTCATTCACGTTTTAGTTAGTGTTGTCTAACTGATATTTATGATACTAGATTTGTCTGAAAAAATCAATGGGGATATATGATAATAATTATCATATATCCCCTGGTTGATTATTTTTTTAATTTCATTGGTTTCTTAAGAACTGTGGATTTGATCGTAATGGATTTTAAATTCTTACATCCATTAAATGCATTATCTTCTATTGTCTGTACATTCTTTCCTATCGTAAGTTTCTTTAGTTTTGTGTCTTTATACAAAGCTTTCTTATTGATAGATACAACTTTACATTTTACTCTTTTTACTGTGACATAATCTGGAATCACGATGGATGATTTCTTTTTATTCAAGCTCTTGATCATCACCTGTGCATTTTTAGTATTTACTACTTTTGTAACTTTATAGGTAATTCCATTGATCATTACGGAAGCAACACCTGTATCAATAGCAATCTCCTTAAATGTCTTTTGTGAATCATAGATACTTCCATCCAATCTCATACCTTCTAATTTTGGAGTCTGTTTGGTTACATTGATTGCTATGTTTCCTATGTATGATTTATATTGTTCCTCATCCGGTGTAAATGTATATTCTACTGTTTTGGTACCAACTTCTGGCATCTCATCTGGAGTGTTAAATTTTAATATTCCAGATACTTCTGTTCCGTCTGGTGTTACAAACTTTGCTTTTTTTGTATTTAATTTTAATTCAGAAATTGTTTGTCCATAATATAGTTCATTACTTCCTTCAATTGCAGGTTCTGTGCCTTCTTTTGGAGTTACTGTGATTCTATCAGTTAATGTTATATAAACTTTAAATGTAATATCTTCATAATTATTGCTGTGGATCGTAAATTCAATCTCTGCCTGATTACCAATATTTCCATTTTTGCTTACATTATAGCTATAGCTTGCATCTGTTTTCTGTGCTTCTGTCACAATTTCATTAGATACATTTGTTATCTTTGCTTCATAAGATGTATTGGAAATATCGGAAGGAAGATAATCTTTTAGATTGTTCCTGCCTTCTGTTTCCATCCTCTTTCATACCACCAATAAGAATCATCGGTTGCCTCACTGTTTCTCCAATACACTTGATCTAATACAATTTTCTTTTCTATCTTTTGGGCATCACATGCTGTACAGCGGAATGTGATCGTATCATCTGTGTCAGAATCTGGATCATAGGCATACTGATGTCCATTATGAATCTCTGTTATATGGTTGACTGATAATCTCCATTATTATCAACCATTGTGTAGTATCCTTGATCCCCTCTGGTCCATAACTCCTGTATAAGAATCTGTGATCTTCATCTTATCAATATCTACTTGAATCGTAACATTTGCCTGATGGTTATATCCGTCATCACTTTTGTACATTTCATGACATGTATGAATGATCATAGAATTTCCTGAAACATCTATTCTACATGATCCTGCATTAAATTGTTTTGTTGTATTGCAGTTTGTTAATCCTGTTGATGTTATCTTGTTCCAGTGTTTATCGTATTTTGTAATTCGATATACTTCTTTTGTATTGTCTTCGTCTGTGTTATTCTCTCCTGTTACGACATAATAATTATCTTTTGTTGCATAAAATCCACCAAAAACTGGTAATTCCTTACCTATAATCTTACTTCCATACTGTACCCTCATAAATGAACCATCGTCCAATGCTGTTAGGTATGACTTCATAGAATTGCTCCATCTGGAATATTGTAGCATTTTTGAATACAAAAAGAAAAGCCTTCCAGTAGATTTCTCCACTGAAAGGCTCTGTATATTCTTTGTATCTTCCGTAACGTATGATTAACGTTTTGAGAACTGTGGTGCACGACGTGCTTTGCGAAGACCTGGTTTCTTTCTTTCTTTCATTCTTGGGTCTCTTGTTAAGAATCCAGCTTTCTTTAATGTTGAACGGAATTCTCCATCAACCTGTAATAAAGCTCTGGAAATACCATGACGGATTGCTCCAGCCTGTCCTGTAAATCCACCACCATGAACGTTTACTAATACATCATATTTGTCAATTGTATCTGTTGCAACTAATGGCTGACGTACAACTACTTTTAATGTTTCTAATCCAAGATATTCATCGATATCTCTTTTGTTGATTGTGATTTTTCCTGTTCCAGGTACTAAATATACTCTGGCAACACTGTGTTTTCTTCTACCAGTTCCGTAATATTTTGCTGTAGCCACTGCTTCTTCCTCCTTCAAAAATTAATACTTGATCTCTAATGCTTTTGGCTGCTGAGCTGCATGATTGTGCTCTGCACCTGCATATACGTGAAGTTTCTTAATCATCTGTCTTCCTAAAGGTCCTTTTGGAAGCATTCCTTTAACTGCAAGATAGATTACGTCTTCAGGTTTCTTAGCTAATTTTTCTTTTAATGTCTGTTCTTTCATTCCACCAACATAGTCTGAATGATGATAGTAGATCTTCTGGTCTAATTTCTTACCAGTTACTTTGATCTTTTCAGCGTTGATAACGATCACGTTATCTCCTGTGTCGATATGTGGTGTATAAGTTGGTTTGTTTTTTCCTCTTAAGATTGTTGCGATCTCAGATGCTAAACGTCCTAATGTATGTCCTGTAGCATCAACTACATACCATTCTCTTTCAATTGTTGATGGGCTGGCCATAAAACTTTTCATGGTGTTCCTCCTTAAAATTTCTATCAATCATATGTGTCTATATTAAATACTCCCACCGGGGCATTGGGGTAGTATTCTCTCTCATGTCACAGTTTCTTATTATATAATACAGCGCCGGGTGTGTCAAGATTTTTTCTCGTTGTTTTTGATAATTTTTTGATGTTATCCACAAGATGGTCTGTATTTTTATATTCTGTCCACAATATATGGGTATATTATGCCTGTCTATGTTGAAATTGTGTTGATAAATCTTATTTTTTATATCAAATATGCCACGATCGGCAGCGTTATGATTGATAACAGTGTTGTCAGTACGATTCCTCGACTACAGATTGAACTGTCTAAACCATAATCGATCGACATCATTACCGCCATACTTCCATTCGGCATTCCAAACATTAATACCATGATTCCTGAAAGTACTGGATCAAGATGAAAGTTTCTGATCAAAACTGCTGCAATGATTGGAATCACCAACATCTTTAAAAATGTAAAGAAATACATTTTCTTATCCTTGAAAACTTCTATCAATGGAAGTTTTGCTACCGATACTCCTGTCAGGATCATAGACAATGGAATACATGAATTTCCAAGATAATCCACGAAACTTACTGCTGGTGCCGGCACCTTAATCTGAAATAGGAAAATAACCATTGCAATCAAGCTCGCTGCAATCCCTGGATTGATCATCTTTTTCCATTCAAACTTGATCTTTGCTTTTTCCCCTGTCTGCAATGCCTTCTCTTTCTCAAACAGATAAATTCCATATGAATAGAAAATAATGCTGTAAACAAAGGAATACAGTACAACATAAATGATCGCACCTTTTCCATATAATTCTTCTATGATCGGGATTCCCATAAATCCAAGATTTGAAAAGATCAGCATCACGGAATAAATATTTCTTTCATTCTTTGGTATTCTTAGAATTCTCACAAACAATGGACTAATGAAGATCAATATTGCAAATAAGATAACTGCAAGAAGCAGATTTATAAGCACCATTGTCCAATTCCCATTTTCAGAAGATCCAACGACTCCTGAAATGATCAGAGCTGGATTAAATATATTAAGTACCAGTCCTGATAATTGTGATTCTGTGTGGTCTGTGATCCATTCTTTTTTGTAACTTAAATATCCAATGAACATAAACCCAAACAGCACTAATAATTTCTGAAAAATGATAAAGCTATTCTGCATTCGCTCTGTCCTCCGGATATTCAATCTGAATTAATGTCAGTCCTTTGGCTGGAAGTTTTGGTCCTGGTGTGACTCTTTCTTTGGATGCTAAGATTTCTTTGACCCATTCTGGCTCTTTTTTACCTCTTCCGACCTCTAAAAGTGTTCCTGCCATTAATCGTACCATATTATAGAGAAAACCGCTTCCTGTGACCCTCATGGTGATATATCTGCCATTTTGTGTGACATTACATTCGTAGATTTCTCTTACATAGGATGTAACCTGGGCCTTGCTGCTGCACATGCTGATAAAACAATGTTCTCCTAAAAAATAAGAAGCTGCCTTTTTCATTTTCTCTACATCAAGTGGTACATATACAAAATGATGGTGGCGACTCGTTACAGGATTGTCGTATCTTGCATTATAAAATGTATATTCGTATGTCTTTCTTGTATCCTGAAATCTTGGATGGTAATCTAGTGGCACTTCTTTGGAACCCTGAATGATGATATCTTCTGGAAGTCTTGCATTTAATGCTTTTGCCATCTTCTCTCCTGGAATACGGCTTTCTGTATCGAATACTGCTACATTTCCAAGGGCATGTACTCCAGAATCGGTTCTGCTGGCTCCGATGACTTTGATATCTTCTCCTGTAAGTTCTGAAATATGCTTATTTAAAACACCTTCGATCGTAATCTCATTTGGCTGTACCTGCCATCCGCAATAATTTGTTCCATCGTAGGCTACGACTAATTTCACTCGTTTCATCGTGTCTTACCTCCATGGACTAAAAAAAGATAAATAGATCATCACTGCTAAAAATGCAAATAGGAAAATGTATGCCATTTTATCTCTTTTTTCATATTTTAATGGTTTTAATTTGGTTCTTCCAACTCCGCCATGATAACAACGAGATTCCATTGCCATCGCAAGGTCATTGGCTCTTCGGATTGCCGCAACAAACAGAGGTACGATGATCGGTACCATACTTTTCACTCGTTTTAAAAGTCCTCCAGATTCAAAATCAATTCCCCTGGCTGTCTGGGCTTTCATGATCTTTTCTAATTCCTCAGTCAAAATTGGAATAAATCTTAAGGCAATTGACATCATCATTGCAATCTCGTGAACTGGCACTCCGATCTTATTTAAAAATCCTAAGGATTTGTCCAATCCGTCTGTCAGCTCATTTGGTGTTGTTGTAAATGTCAGTAAGGATGTTCCTAAAACTAACATGATCAGACGACTTCCTAGATAGATCGTTGTCCTGATTCCTTCCGCAGAAATGGATATGATCCAAAACTGGATCACTGGCTTTCCTGGAATAAATAGCATATTGATCATCACAGAGAACAACAAGATCACTGCAATTGCTTTGAGTCCTCTTAAAATATATTTTACTGGTACTTTTGATATCTTGATCGTTAAAACTAAAAATAGCAGTGACATCACATAAGTTGCAGGTGATTTATGCATAAATAATGTAATGACATAGATCAAGACTGCAAATAATTTCACTCTCGGATCTAATCTGTGGATCAGAGAGTCTTCTTTATAGTATTGTCCAATTGTTATATCTTTGAGCATTTTATTTTCCTCTCAGTTCCTTTAATCCTTGTATGATCGCGCCTTTTGTTTCTTCTAATGTCAGTAAGTCTCTTTGAATTGGAAAACCTCTGTCTGCAAGTTCTTCGCATACCTGACGATAAAATGGTACAGCAAGTCCTGCCGCTTCCAATTCTTTCTTATGAGAAAATACTTCTTTTTTATCTCCTTCATACATGACCTGACCATGATTCATAACAATAACTCTCTGTGCATAATCTGCAACATCCTCCATGCTATGAGAGACTAAGATGATCGTGATCTTCTTTTCTTCATGAAGTTTCTTTAAGAGATTTAATATCTGATCTTTTCCGACTGGATCTAATCCTGCAGTTGGCTCATCAAGAATAAAGTATTCTGGTTCCATTGCAAGAATTCCTGCGATCGCTACTCTTCGTTTCTGCCCACCTGATAACTCAAATGGAGATTTCTCATATAGTTTTTCTGGTAATCCGACATCTTTTAAACATTTAATAGCTATTTCTTTGGCTTCTTCTTTTGTCTTACCAAAGTTCATTGGTCCAAAACATACATCATCCAAGATTGTTGTCTCAAACAACTGATGTTCTGGATACTGGAAGCAGATTCCAACTTTCCCTCGAAGTTCCCGTAATGGATATCCATCTGCATAGATATCTTCATCATCAAAATAAATCTTTCCTGATGTTGGGCGGATCAGACCATTGAGATGCTGAATCAGTGTTGACTTTCCAGAGCCTGTATGGCCGATCACTGCGATAAATTCTTCTTTTTTTATTTCTAAATTTACATCTTTTAATGCATAATTCTTCTTACTGGAATTATCTTCATATGCGTAACTTACATGTTCTAAACGAATTGACATAATTCTTCCACCAGCTCTTCCTTTGTTGTGATCGTATCCGACAAGTTGACACCTTCTTTTTTGAGTTCCCATGCAAGTTCAGTTGCGTATGGAACTTCCAGACCTAACGCTTTCATCTCATCGACTCTTGAAAAGATTTCTTTTGGTTTTCCATCCATAACAATCTTACCCTGATCCATCACAATGATGCGGTCAGCTAAAATCACTTCTTCCATATGATGAGTTACCATAAGAATCGTGATATTCTTTTCTTTATTCAATGCTTTGACAAGTGATAAAACATGTCTGCGGCCTTCTGGGTCTAACATGGCTGTGGGTTCATCTAATACGATACATTCTGGTTCCATTGCCATGATTCCTGCGATCGCTACTCTTTGCTTCTGTCCTCCTGAGAGGTGATTGGGACTTGCTTCTTTGTAGGCCATCATTCCTACGCCTGTCAAAGCTGCTGTAATCCTTGTCCAGATATCTTTTGGTTCGACTCCAAGATTCTCTGGACCAAAGGCTGTATCTTCTTCGACAGTCGTTCCTACGATCTGGTTATCTGGATTCTGAAAGACGATTCCTGCACTTTGTCTGACATTTAAAAGTGTACTTTCATCTTTTGTATCCATCCCTTTAATATAGACTGCTCCTTCTGTTGGCATTAACAATCCGTTGATGTGTTTTGCAAGAGATGATTTACCAGAACCATTCTTTCCAAGGATTGCTACAAATTCCCCCTTCTCGACATTGATATCAATATGATCGATCGCTGCAATCTCTTGTTTGTCTTCTTCTGTATCTCCATAAGTCACATATTTGTGAACTAAGTCTTTGATTTTTAGTATGGACATAAATATCCTCCAATCTGATTTTTGGCTTTTATTTCTTAAACCTATTTCAAGCCATAATAATGTTAGTATAGTATACCTTGGAAGCGGACGCAAGATTTCATAAGTGATTCCCTAGGATTTTCCTATAGAATAAAGAAAAGTCTTATCCCGGTGGTTCCGAGATAAGACCTCTTTGTTGTTGTTGTCGATTTGGAATTTAAATAATATAGTCAGTACTGAACTGTTGATTAAACTAATTCAAGTACTACTTTTAATGCTGCATCACCTTTACGCTGAGCAATCTTAACGATTCTTGTGTAACCACCGTTACGTTCTGCATATTTTGGTGCATACTCGTCGAATAACTTAGCTGTTAAATCAACTTTCTTTGTATTAGCTTTCTTACCAGCTGCTGCTGTAGGAACTTCTGTTACAGGATATAATACCTTTAACATCTGTCTTCTTGCATGTAAGCGGGATGGTAAATCTTTTTTGATTTCTTTCTGAACTGTTTCATAAACAGTAACTTTCTTACCATCTACAACTTCTTTCACGCGTTTTCCGTTTTCATCTTTTTTAGCAACTTTAGCGTCAACTGTAACTGTTTCAAAGTTGTCTTTTTCTCTTACAGCTAAAGCGATAAGTTTTTCAGCTACCTTGCGGATTTCTTTTGCTTTTGCTTCAGTTGTAATGATTTTTCCATGATGTAACAGATTTGTTACTTCTGCACGGATCAGTGCTTTTCTCTGGGAAGCTGATCTTCCTAATTTTCTATATTTTGCCATTATAATGACCTCCTGTGTTTTTTCGCCTTGCTTACTTATTCCTTCAGCCTAGGCGGGTCTTGGTTTCTATTCTTCTCCTGAACTTAGGGATAATCCTAATTCACTTAATTTAGCTAAAACTTCTTCTAATGATTTACGTCCTAAGTTACGAACTTTCATCATATCTTCAGAAGTTTTATTTGTTAATTCTTCTACTGTATTGATGCCAGCTCTCTTTAAGCAGTTGTAAGAACGAACTGATAATTCTAATTCGTCAATGCTCATTTCAAGAACTTTTTCTTTTTCGTCGTCTTCTTTTTCTACCATGACTTCTGCTGTCTTGGCATTCTCAGAAAGATCAACGAATAAGTTTAAGTGCTCGCATAATACTTTCGCTGCTAAACTTACAGACTCATCTGGTGTTAATGTTCCGTTTGTGAATACATCTAATGTTAATTTGTCATAATCTGTGATCTGACCTACACGAGTATTCTCAACTTTTAAGTTTACACGTTCTACTGGTGTGTAAATTGCATCAACAGCGATCTCATCGATTGCTTTTCCTTCTTTGTCTGCTTTGTCTGCGCCTACATATCCGCGTCCGTTTGTGATTGTAAGCTCCATATCCAGTTTGCTGCTGTCATCACTTAATGTTGCGATCACAAGCTCTGGATTTAAGATTTCGATATCACTGTCCGCTTTAATATCTCCGGCAGTTACTACACCCTTTCCTGAAAACTCGATATAAGCCTGCTTTGTTTCAGCGGATGAGCTGTTGTTTTTAATTGCCAGAGATTTGATATTCATGATGATCTCAGGTACATCTTCCTTAACTCCCGGGATGGAACTGAATTCATGCAGAACACCTTTGATCTTTACTGAACTTACTGCTGCACCTGGCAGAGAAGAAAGCATGATACGTCTTAAGGAATTTCCTAAAGTTGTACCATAACCTCTTTCCAAAGGTTCCACAACAAAGCGTCCAAAACGGTTATCTTCTGAAATCTCATTAATCTCAATATTTGGTTTTTCAAATTCAAACATACGTGCCCTCCTTTTGGCTTAGGTTTAACTTGAGGGTTATTATTTAGAATATAACTCGACGATTAATGTTTCGTTAACTGGTACGTCGATTTCATCTCTAGATGGAAGTTCTTTTACAGTTCCTGTAAAGTTATCATGATCTGCTTCTAACCATGAAGGGATCATTCTTCCTTCTGTTACTTCTAAGATCTCTTTGTATCTTGGAGATGTTCTGTGTTTTTCTTTAATTTCGATAACGTCCCCAGCTTTTACCTGGTAAGAAGGAATGTTAACCTGTTTTCCATTAACTAATACATGTTTATGGTCAACGATCTGTCTGCATTCTTTTCTTGTTCTTCCGTATCCTAAACGGAATAATACGTTATCTAAACGAAGCTCTAATAATGTCATCAGGTTTGTACCAGTCTGACCTTTCATTCTTTCTGCTTTTGCATAGTAGTTACGGAAAGGTTTTTCTAATACACCATAGATGAATTTAGCTTTCTGTTTTTCGCAAAGCTGAAGTCCGTATTCACTTTTCTTTCTGTTTGATCTATTTAAACTTCTGTTTGATTTTTTATCAATTCCTAAAAAGACAGGATCTAAACCTAAGGATCTGCATCTCTTTAAGACTGGAGTTCTATCTACTGCCATCTTTAATTATCCTCCTATAATTAGACTCTTCTACGTTTTGGTGGGCGACATCCATTATGTGGAACAGGTGTTACATCGCTGATGCTTGTAACTTCTAATCCTGCTGCTGATAAAGCACGGATTGCTGCTTCTCTTCCTGATCCTGGACCTTTAACCATTACATCTACTGATTTTAATCCATGCACTAATGCTGCTTTTGTTGCAGTTTCAGCTGCCATCTGAGCTGCATATGGTGTAGATTTTTTGGATCCTCTGAATCCTAATCCACCTGCACTTGCCCAAGAAAGAGCATTTCCCTGTGCATCTGTTAATGTAACGATTGTATTATTAAAAGATGACTGAATATGTGCCTGTCCGTGCTGTACATTCTTCTTTACACGTTTTTTTGCACTTTTCTTTGTAACTTTAGCCATAATTACGTATACCTTTCTTTCTTCATTTCAATTCCAAAAAGATTGCCGATACTGCAAATCTTATGCTATTCCGGACTGTCCATACAGCCGGGTGTGTCATAACACTACAAATCTAGTGTTTATTATTTCTTCTTGTTAGCTACTGTTTTCTTAGGACCTTTACGTGTTCTTGCGTTTGTTTTTGTTTTCTGTCCACGGCAAGGAAGTCCCTGTCTATGACGTTTTCCTCTGTAGCATCCAATTTCTTTTAATCTCTTAATGTTAAGAGCGATTTCTCTTCTTAAATCACCTTCTACAACCTGTGTATCATTGATGACTGCACTGATTCTTTTAACTTCATCATCAGTTAAGTCGCGTACACGAGTATCAGGATCAACATTTGCCTCTGCCAAAATACGTTTTGCGCTTGAAAGACCGATTCCATAAATATAAGTAAGACCAATCTCTACACGCTTTTCTCTTGGTAAATCAACACCTGAAATACGAGCCATGTTTTTCTTTCCTCCAAAATAAATAATTACTTGTCTATTAAGGGCAATCCATATATCCGCAGTACGGTGAAATGATATATATGTCTCTTCCTCAAATTATCTTTCTATCTATAAATAATCAGTATGAGCGTACCTGTACTCACACTGCAGCCGCCTAAATTATGCGTGTGTATCTCTACACATCACAAAATACACCTCTAAACTGTTCTTGCAGTAAATAGGTGAATACACAACAAACCAAGGGTTATTGCGATATTCTTATCGAACGTCGTAATTATCCCTGTCTCTGTTTGTGTTTTGGATTCTCACAGATTACTCTGACAGATCCTTTTCTCTTGATAACCTTGCATTTTTCGCAAATTGGTTTTACAGATGCTCTAACCTTCACTTGAATATCTCCTTTCAAAAAACGTTCGGGTATGATTATATCATCATATTCTGAATATTTCAAGACTTTTTTCTAAATTTATTTGTCTCTCCAGATAATTCTTCCTTTTGATAAATCATATGGTGATAATGCCAATGTTACTTTGTCACCTGGTAAAATCTTGATGTAGTTCATTCTAAGCTTTCCACTAATGTGAGCTAAAATTACGTGTCCACCTTCGATTTCTACTTTGAACATAGCGTTTGGTAACTTCTCTAACACTACTCCTTCTACTTCAATTGCTTCTGATTTTGCCATTTTACTCCTCCTATTCAGACAAAGTCAATATTTCACAACCATCTTCTGTGATGACGATCGTGTTTTCATAATGTGCCGCCAGACTTCCATCTTCTGTAACAACTGTCCAGTCATCATCTAGCCAGACGACATCATAACTACCTTCATTTACCATTGGTTCAATGGCAAGTGTCATTCCCGGTCTTAATTTCATTCCTTTTCTTCTTTGTTTGAAGTTCGGAATCTGTGGGTCTTCATGAAGATGTGTTCCAATTCCATGTCCCACCAAATCTCTGACTACGGAATATCCATTACTTTCTACATATTTCTGAATTGCTTCAGATATGTCAAACAAATGATTTCCTGGAACTGCAAGTTTGATTCCTTCAAAGAAACTTTGTTTTGTAACTTCAATAAGTCTCTTTGCTTCTTCGGAAATATTTCCAACAGCATGCGTTCTTGCTGCATCGGAATGATATCCTTCATGGATCAGCCCTGCATCCAGACTTACAATATCTCCATCCTGTAAAATCCGGTCTTTTCTTGGAATACCATGTACGACTTCGTCATTGACAGATACACAGATGGATGCCGGATATCCATTATAGTTTAAAAAGTTTGGTACACATCCAAGATCTCTGATCGCTTTTTCTCCAAACTGGTCAATCTCTAATGTAGAGATTCCTGGTTTTATGAAATCAGCTAGCTTATTGTGAACCTCTTCTAACATTTTTCCAGCTTCCCGCATAAGTTTGATTTCTTTTTTTGATTTGATCGTAACTGCCATGGTCTGCCTCTTATCCTAAAATAGATTTGATTTCTTCAAAAACAACTTTGATATCCTGTGTTCCATCAATCTCATGTAAGCTTCCTGCTTCTTTATAATGTGCGATCAATGGAGCTGTCTGTTCATGATAAACGTCCAGACGTTTTTTTACAGTTTCTGCTTTGTCGTCATCGCGAAGAACTAATTCTCCACCACACACGTCACAACAGTTTTCTTTCTTTGGAGGATTATACTGAACATGGAAGATTGCTCCACAGTCTTTACAAGATCTTCTTCCAGACATTCTGTTGATGATATTTTCATCTGGAACTTCGATATCAATTGCATATTCAATCTTTTCTCCGTCTTTTGCAAGTGCTTCATCTAATGCATTTGCTTGTGGAATTGTTCTTGGGAATCCATCTAAGATATAACCTTTTTCACAGTCATCTTTGTGGATACGATCAACAACAAGATCACATACAAGTTCATCTGGTACTAACAGACCTTTGTCCATGTATTCCTGTGCTTTCTTTCCAAGTTCTGTTCCTTCTTTAATGTTTGCTCTGAAAATATCACCTGTTGAGATGTGTGGAATATCGTACGCCTGTGCAATCTGTTTTGCCTGAGTACCTTTTCCAGCACCTGGAGCTCCTAACATAATAATTTTCATGACAAATCCTCCTTCTTGTCTTTCTTTCATTTCACCTTGTTACCATACAATCGTTTTTTTGTGCTTTTATAAAAACATCTAATAAAAGCACAAAAAGCTGTAGCACAAAACTACAGCTTTTCTTATAGTTACTCACTTAAAAAACCAGAATAATTCTGTACTAACAACTGTGACTGGATCTGTTTGATCGTTTCAAGGATAACTCCAACGACGATGATGATGGATGTTCCTCCAAATGAAACGCTTGCTCCAAATACTCCGTTAAAGAAGAATGGAACGACTGCCACGATTGTCAGTCCTGCAGCACCTATAAATATAATATATTTTAATATTTTATTCAAATAATCTACTGTAGGTTTTCCCGGTCGGATTCCTGGGATAAATCCACCCTGTTTCTTCATATTGTTTGAAATCTCTAATGGATTAAATGTAATCGATGTATAAAAATAAGCAAACAGTATTACTAAAACAATGTAGATCAATAAACCGATTGATCTCTTCGGATGGGATGCATCAAACCAGGTAGATGAGTTCAAACTTGTTAATGCTTTTCCAATGAATCCGTTATTTTCGTATTTTAAGACATTCTGCAGCATGATTGGGAACTGCATAATGGATGATGCAAAGATGATTGGGATTACACCTGCTGTATTGACTTTCAGTGGAATATTACTCTGCTGTCCGCCAACCAGTTTTCTTCCCTGCATCTTCTTAGAATACTGTACTGGGATATGTCTTTCCGCATCAGATAAAATGACAACGAATACGACAACTGCCAGAACAACTCCTACGATCACACATCCTGCGATCAGAGCTGGTCCGATCTGTTTTCCCTTCATAAACTGATTATAAAGAGAAGTAAAGTCTCCCGGCATTCCGGATACAATGTTTACGAGCAGGATAATGGAAATACCATTTCCAATTCCACTCTCTGTGATACGTTCTCCAAGCCACATAACCAGAACTGCACCTGCGGTTAAAGCAATGATCATTGTAAAAATGGTAAACGTTGTATAATTGGTGCCTAATGCACCTTGATTGGCAAATCCGATCGCAAGACCAGCACCCTCAATCACTGCGAGTACAACCGTTACATATCTTGTAATCTTTGCCATTCTTTTTCTTCCGTCTTCTCCATCTTTCTGCATCTCTTCAAGCGCTGGAATAACGATCGTCATCAGCTGCATGATGATGGAAGATGTGATATACGGTGTTACACTTAATGCAAATACTGACATCTGCATGAAGGAGCCTCCGGTAAAAGAGTTCAAAAGGTTGAACGAATCACCTAATGTACTCTTTAAGTAGGCACTGATCTGTGCACTATCTATCTCCGGAATTGGTAATTGTGATCCAAAACGTACAACAATAAGAATTAGTGTCGTAAATAATAGCTTCTTTCTTAATTGCTTGTTTTTAAAAGCGCTGACAACAGCGTTTGACATACTAGATCACCTCAGCTTTTCCTCCAAGTGCTTCGATCTTCTCCTTAGCACTAGCACTAAACGCATTTGCTTTTACATTTAATTTCTTTGTTAATTCACCGTTTCCTAAGATTTTAACTCCATCTCTAGGATTTTTAACGATTCCTGCTTCGATTAAAGCTTCTACAGATACTTCTGCTCCGTCTTCAAATCTTTCTAAAGCTGAAAGGTTGATACCAACGATTTCCTTAGAGTTTCTGCATTTGAAACCTCTCTTAGGAAGACGTCTGTATAAAGGCATCTGTCCACCTTCGAATCCAGGTCTTACTCCACCACCTGAACGAGCTTTCTGTCCTTTATGTCCTTTACCTGCAGTTTTTCCATTTCCTGAACCATGTCCACGACCTCTTCTGAAAGCGTCGCTGTGCTTAGATCCTTCTGCAGGGCGTAAGTTTGATAATTCCATTCCGTTACACCTCCTTGCCGAATATTATTAGATTTCTTCTACTTTAACTAAATGTTTCACCTGGTGAATCATTCCGCGTGTTGCTGCGTTATCAGGCAGCTCAACTGTTTTGTGAAGTTTTTTAAGACCTAATGCTTCAACAGTTTTTTTGTGCTTTGGAATTGCACCAATTGTAGATTTTACTAATGTAATTTTTAATTTATCTGCCATTTCAAAATTCCTCCTATCCTAAGAGCTCTTCTACTGATTTTCCACGTAGTTTTGCTACCTGCTCTGGAGTTTTTAAGTTCTTTAATCCTTCGATTGTTGCTAATACAACATTCTGTTTGTTGTTAGAACCTAAAGATTTTGAACGGATGTTTGTATATCCTGCAAGTTCCAGAACGATACGGGAAGGTCCACCAGCGATGATACCAGTACCTTCTGGAGATGTTTTTAATAATACAGATGCTCCACCGAAGTTTCCTGTAAAGTCGTGTGGTGTTGTTCCTTTTTCATCGATTGGTACTTCAACAAGGCTCTTCATAGCTGCTTCTTTTCCTTTGCGGATAGCTTCTGGAATTTCAGCTGCTTTCCCTAATCCAGCACCAACATGACCATTTTTATCCCCTACTACAACCAGTGCTGCAAATCTCATGTTACGTCCACCTTTTACTACTTTAGTAACACGTTTGATGGATACAACTCTTTCTTCCAGCTCTAACTGACTAGGGTCAATAAGTGTATGCTTCATTTGACTTCCTCCTATTAGAATTTCAGACCAGCTTCACGAGCTGCATCTGCTAATGCTTCAATTTTACCATGATAAATAAATCCGCCTCTGTCAAAGACAACTTCTGTGATACCTTTTGCTAAAGCTCTTTCAGCGATTACTTTACCTAAGTAGCTAGCTGCGGCAACATCATTTGTTTTTTCCAGTTCTGCCTTTACGTCTTTCTGAGTTGTTGAAGCAGATACTAATGTATTTCCAACAGTGTCGTCAATAATCTGAGCGTACATATGATCATTACTTCTAAATACACTTAAGCGAGGTCTTTCGCTTGTTCCATTGATTCGATTACGAAGCTTGTAGTGTTTTTTCGCACGAATCTTGCTTCTTGATTCTTTTCTAATCATCCTATATCACTCCTTTATTTAGCCCCAGTTTTTCCAACTTTACGTCTGATAACTTCATCAGCATACTTAATACCTTTACCTTTGTAAGGTTCTGGTTTTCTAAGACTTCTGATTTCAGCTGCGTACTGTCCAACTTTTTCTTTGTCGATACCTTTAACGATAATAATGTTCTGTCCGTCCATCTCTGTTTCGATTCCTTCTGGATCAGTCATAACTACCGGATGAGAGAAACCAAGGTTGAAAGTGATTTCTTTTCCTTTTTTCTGTGCTCTGTAACCAACACCGTTGATTTCAAGCTTCTTTTCGTATCCTTCAGATACACCTGTGATCATGTTTGCGATCAAAGATCTTGTAAGACCATGTAAAGATTTCATTTTCTTTAAGTCATTTGGTCTTGTTACGACAACCTGATTATCTTCCTGTTTGATTGTCATTTCTACTGGTAAACATTTTTCTAATGTTCCTTTAGGACCTTTTACAGTCACTTTGTTTCCTTCTTCAATCTTTACCTCTACTCCTGCAGGGATAGCGATTGGTAATCTACCTATACGAGACATAGGTTACCTCCTTAAATTGTCGGAAGGGACAGGGTTGGTGTCCCTTCTGTTTTCAGAATTTGTGAATATCGGTGTTTGTAAGGTAAATCTTACCAAACAAATGCTAATACTTCTCCACCCACGTTCTGTTTTCTTGCTTCTTTATCTGTTAACAGTCCTTTGTTTGTAGAGATGATCGCAATACCAAGTCCTCCTAATACTTTAGGAAGCTCTTCAGCTCCTGCGTATACTCTAAGTCCTGGTTTAGAGATTCTCTTAAGTCCTGTAATGATTTTTTCATTTTTGTTAGCACCATATTTTAATGTGATTACGATTGTGCTGAAAGAACCTTCTTCTTTGATGTCATATGCTTTGATGAAACCTTCTTTTAATAAGATTTCTGCAATCGCTGTCTTCATCTTAGAAGCAGGAATTTCTACTGTATCATGTTTCGCAGTATTTGCGTTACGGATTCTTGTAAGCATATCTGCAATAGGATCGCTCATTGTCATTTTCGTGTTCCTCCTTCCTTAATCTTACCAGCTTGCCTTTTTGACACCTGGAATCTGTCCTTTATATGCTAATTCACGGAAGCAAACTCTGCAGATACCATATTTTCTTAAATATGCATGTGGACGTCCGCAGATTCTGCAACGGCTGTATTCTCTTGTTGAGAATTTTGCTTTTCTTTTCTGTTTTGCAACCATTGACTTCTTAGCCATGGGAACCCTCCTAACTATTTCTTAAACGGCATACCAAATAAAGTTAATAATTCACGAGCTTCTTCATCAGTGTTCGCTGTTGTAACGAAGATGATGTCCATACCTCTTACTTTGTCTACTTTATCGTATTCGATTTCTGGGAAAATTAACTGTTCTTTAATACCTAATGCATAGTTACCTCTTCCATCGAAAGAGTTCTGGTTAACTCCTCTGAAGTCACGTACTCGAGGTAATGCTAAGTTAATTAAACGATCAGCGAATTCATACATTCTTTCACCACGTAATGTAACTTTGCATCCGATAGGCATACCTTCTCTTAATTTGAAGTTCGCAACAGATTTCTTTGCTCTTGTTACGACTGCTTTCTGTCCAGCGATCTTTTCAAGATCAGCTACTGCAGATTCTAAAACTTTTTTATTTTCTTTTGCTTCACCAACACCCATGTTGATTACGATCTTCTCGAGTTTTGGTACCTGCATAATATTGCTGTATTCGAATTTCTTCATCATAGCATCTTTGATCTGATTGCTATACTGTTCATGTAATCTACTCACTTGCGTAAACCTCCTCTCTTAATTAGTCAATGACTTCGCCTGTTGCACGTGCAACACGAACTTTTTTACCGTCAACTACTTTATATCCAATTTTTGTTGTTTTTCCATTGTGCACTAACATTACATTGGAAACATCCATTGGGCCTTCCTGGCTTACGATACCACCCTGCTGGTTTGCAGGACTTGGTTTTGTATGCTTTGTGATCATGTTGGCACCTTCAACTGTTACAGTACCTTTTTTATGATCAACAGCAATTACTTTTCCTTCTTTGTCTTTATCTTTACCAGCGATAATCTTAACTAAATCGCCTTTTTTAATTTTAATTGCTGACACAGTGTTTCCTCCTTATAATACTTCTGGTGCTAATGAAACAATCTTCATGAATTTCTTGTCTCTAAGCTCTCTTGCCACTGGTCCGAAGATACGAGTTCCTTTTGGGTTCATATCATCTTTAATAATTACAGCAGCATTTTCGTCAAATTTGATATAAGAACCATCTTTACGACGGGCACCTTTCTTTGTACGAACAACAACTGCTCTTACTACGTCACCTTTTTTTACAACACCGCCTGGTGTTGCATCTTTGACTGTAGCAACGATAACATCACCGATGTTAGCATATCTTCTTGTAGATCCTCCTAACACACGAATGCAAAGGATTTCTTTTGCTCCTGTGTTGTCGGCTACTCTAAGTCTTGACTCCTGCTGAATCATGCCTTTATTCTCCTTTCCAACCAAGCAAAATTATTTTGCTCTTTCGATAATTTCAACAAGTCTCCATCTCTTATCTTTAGAAAGAGGTCTTGTTTCCATAACCTTTACTCTATCTCCAATGTTACATTCGTTATTTTCGTCATGAGCTTTTAATTTGTAAGTTCTTTTAACGATCTTTTTATATAAAGGATGTTTTACGTTGTCTTCGATTGCAACTACGATTGTTTTATCCATTTTATCACTAACGACTTTCCCTACACGGGTTTTTCTTAAATTTCTTTCCACAACAAATTCCTCCTTTCGAAATGATTACTAAGCGTTTGCTTTTGCTGTAATTGCACCCTGAATACGTGCAATATTTCTTCTAACTTCTTTAATTCTGCTTGTATTCTCAAGTTGGTTTGTTGCATTCTGGAATCTTAAGTTGAATAATTCCTTTTTCGCAGCTACTAGCTCATTATTTAATTCGTCTACTGACTTATTATTTAATTCTTTTACAAAATCTCTAGTTTTCACTGTTGTCACCGCCTTCTAAAGCTTCACGAGAAACAATCTTACACTTAATTGGTAATTTGTGTACTGCAAGACGTAATGCTTCTTTTGCAATTTCTTCGCTTACACCAGAAATTTCGAACATTACACGTCCTGGTTTAACAACTGCTACCCAATATTCTAAGTTACCTTTACCTTTACCCATTCGAGTTTCAGCTGGCTGAGCTGTTACTGGTTTGTCAGGGAAAATTTTAATCCAAACTTTACCACCACGTTTGATGTAACGAGTCATAGCTACACGGGCTGCTTCGATCTGGTTTGCTGTGATCCATGCTGGCTCAGTTGCTACGATACCATACTCACCGTAAGTGATCTTATTACCGCGTAATGCTTTTCCGCGCATGCTTCCACGGAACTGTTTACGACGTTTTACTCTTTTTGGCATTAACATTATTTATTTCCCCCTTCCTTTTTTGATGGAAGTACTTCACCATGGTAAATCCATGTTTTAACTCCGACTTTACCATATGTTGTATCTGCTTCTGCAAATCCATAATCAATGTTAGCACGAAGTGTCTGTAGAGGAATTGTTCCCTCGCTGTAGAATTCTGTTCGTGCCATATCTGCTCCACCTAAACGTCCGGATACAGATGTTTTGATTCCAAGAGCTCCAGCTCTCATTGTACGCTGCATGCAAGATTTCATTGCACGTCTGAAAGAAATACGATTTTCAAGCTGCTGTGCAATATTCTCTGCAACTAACTGAGCATCTTTGTCTGGTCTTTTTACTTCTTTAACATCGATCAGTAATTTTTTGTCTGTCATTTTCTGAAGATCTTTTTTCAGTTCTTCGATGGAAGATCCACCTTTACCGATTACTACTCCAGGTTTTGCTGTATATACGATTAATTTTACTCTGTCGGAAGCTCTTTCGATTTCAATCTTAGAAATTCCAGCATTGTATAATCTTTTCTTTACATATTTTCTGATTTTGTCGTCTTCTACAAGGTTGTCTGCAAAAGCGTCTTCTGCATACCATCTAGAATCCCAATCTTTAATAATTCCGACTCTCAGACCATGAGGATTAACTTTCTGTCCCATGTTTGCCTCCTTCTATCTATCTTTCATCAAGCACTACTGTAATGTGGCTCATTCTATGTTCGATTCTGTAAGCTCTACCCTGTGCTCTAGGTTTAATTCTCTTCATTGTAGGTCCTTTATTTGCATAACATTCTGCAACGTAAAGGTTTGCTGGGTCCATTCCGTTATTGTTTTCTGCGTTAGCGATTGCAGATTTTAATAACTTTTCAATTAATGATGAAGCATATCTTGGATTGTAAAGTAAAATTCCAAGTGCTGTTTCTACGTCTTTTCCTCTGATCGCATCTAATACAAAAGCTGCTTTTGTTGTAGAAACTCTAGCGTTTCTTAATGTAGCTTTTGGTCTAGTATCTTTATTTGCATTTCTCTCTTTTTTGTACTGAGATCTGCTATATTTCTTTGCCATTTATATGGAACCTCCTTCCAAAATTAATTAATTCATTCCGGTTTTCTTTTCCGTTTTCTTATGTCCACGGAAAGTTCTTGTTGCTACAAACTCTCCAAGTTTGTGTCCAACCATATCTTCTGTAACGTATACCGGTACATGTTTTCTTCCATCATGAACAGCGATTGTGTGTCCTACGAATGATGGGAAGATTGTAGAACGACGAGACCATGTTTTAATAACACTCTTGTCTCCTGCTTCGTTCATAGCGTCTACTTTGTTCAGTAAACTCTTATCTGCAAATGGTCCTTTTTTAAGTGAACGAGCCATAAGTTACCTCCTTGTACTATTTAACAGTTTTACCATCTCTTCTTCTTACGATCATCTTGTTAGATTGTTTGTTTTTCTTACGTGTCTTCAATCCAAGTGCTGGTTTACCCCATGGTGTGCATGGTCCTGGTCTACCGATTCCAGTCTTACCTTCACCACCACCGTGTGGATGGTCATTAGGGTTCATAACAGAACCACGGACTGTAGGACGGATTCCCATGTTACGTTTACGTCCAGCTTTACCAATGTTCACAAGATCATGTTCGATGTTTCCAACCTGACCAATAGTAGCGCGGCATACTACAGGCACCATTCTCATCTCGCCAGATGGTAAACGAAGTGTTGCATATTTTCCTTCTTTAGCCATTAACTGTGCTGAGTTTCCTGCGGAACGAACTAACTGTCCACCTTTTCCAGGATGCATCTCGATGTTATGGATTTCTGTACCAACCGGAATATTTGCCAATGGAAGGCAGTTTCCTACTTTGATTTCAGCTTCTGGTCCATTCATAACAGTTGTTCCAACTGCTAATTTGTTTGGAGCGATAATATATCTTTTTTCACCGTCTGCATAAACTAACAGAGCGATGTTAGCTGTTCTGTTTGGATCGTATTCGATTGCAGCAACTGTTGCTGGAATACCATCTTTATCATTTCTCTTAAAGTCAATAAGTCTGTATTTTCTTCTAGATCCACCTCCGCGGTGTCTTACAGTAATTTTACCCTGATTGTTACGACCAGCGTTCTTCTTTAAAGAAACTACCAGAGATTTTTCTGGTGTAGATTTTGTAATAACATCAAAATCAAGTCCAGTCATATGTCTTCTAGAAGGTGTATATGGGTTATATGATTTAATTCCCATGTCAGTCTCCTTTCAAATCTGATTTAATATCACGCTTTTGTTGCGTATAGTTTCATGTCTATCTTATAAGGTAGTTACACTCGACTAAGCATTCAGCTTTCGCTTTCGCTCGGCTTCATTGAGTCTCGGTAACGGCTTTCTCACTAAGTTCATGCTTCGCATTCACTAAGTGTTCAATGCCTATAGTCCTTCGAAGATTTCGATATCTGCACTTTCTTCAGTAAGCTGTACGATAGCTTTCTTTGTCTTTGCAGTTTTTCCAAAAGTCATTCCACGTCTCTTTGTTTTTCCATCATTGTTCATTGTGTTGACTTTTGCTACTTTTGTTCCTTCGAACATTTTTTCCACTGCTTCTTTAATCTGATTCTTAGTAGCAGATGGATGAACTAAAAAAGTATATTTCTTTTCAGCCATTGCGTTCATACTTTTTTCTGTTACAACTGGCTTTAAGATAACGTCATAATATTTAATATCTGCCATTATGCATATACCTCCTCGATATTTGCAACTGCTTCCTTAGAAACAACTACAGTGTCATATTTTAAAATGTCATATACATTGATTGTGCTTGTTAAAGCAGTTTTAACTCCTGGAAGGTTTCTTGCAGATAATACTAAGTTATCGTTTTTAGATCCCATAACCACTAATGCTTTCTTAGCACCAACGCTGTCAAGCATTGCTTTTACGTTCTTAGTTTTGATCTCGTCGAATTTGAATTCGTCGATTACTACGAATTTGTCTGCCTGCACTCTAGATGTTAAAGCAGATTTTAAAGCAATACGTCTTTCTTTCTTGTTTAATTTCTTTGTGTACTCTCTTGGTGTTGGAGCAAATACAACTCCTCCGCCTTTCCACTGTGGAGCACGGATAGATCCCTGTCTTGCGTGACCTGTTCCTTTCTGTCTCCAAGGTTTTCTTCCACCACCGCGAACTTCAGAACGTGTTTTAGCTTTCTGTGTTCCCTGACGGTTATTTGCTAACTGGCTTACTACTGCCAGATGTACTAAATGTTCATTTATCTCAACGCCAAAGATGTTGTCGTTTAATTCTAATTTTTCAACTTCTTTGCCTTCCATATTTAATACAGATACTGTTGCCATCTTATATAGTCCTCCTTTCTTTTAAAGACCTATGCCTTTACTGATTCTTTTAACATTACTAAAGATTTTTTAGGTCCTGGTACAGCACCTTTTACTAAAATAATGTTCTGATCAGCGTCAACTTTTACGATTTCAAGATTCTGAATAGTAACTCTTTCTGCTCCCATTTGTCCTGGCATTTTCTTTCCTTTGAATACTTTGCTAGGATCAGAAGCCATACCATTAGAACCTGCATGACGATGATATTTAGAACCATGGGCAGATGGACCTGATTTCAAACCGTGACGTTTGATACCACCAGCATATCCTTTACCTTTTGATGTAGCAGTTGCATCGATTTTGTCTCCTGCTGCGAAGATGTCAGCTTTGATTTCCTGACCTACTGTGTATTCTTCAGCATTTTCAAATCTGAATTCTCTTACGAATCTTTTTGGTGCAACTCCTGCTTTATCGAAGTGTCCTTTCTGTGGTTTGTTGATTCCTTTTTCTTTCTTGTCAGCAAAACCAACCTGAACTGCGCTGTATCCGTCATTCTCTTCTGTTTTTACCTGAGTAACAACACAAGGTCCTGCCTGTAATACAGTAACTGGAGTTAAAACTCCATCTTCGTTGAAAATCTGAGTCATTCCAACTTTTGTTGTTAAAATCGCTTTTTTCATTTTGATTGTTCCTCCTATTTAATCTACAGCGGATTATAACGCTTAACGTTGTAATCATCCTAGACGCTACAAGCTTAAGGGGATACCTCATTTACTCATAACCCTGTAGGGATTACCTATTTGTTTTTCATCTTGATATCGATGTACACACCAGCTGGTACTTCTAATTTAGATAATGCATCAACTGTTTTCTGTGATGGTGTGATGATATCAATCAGTCTCTTATGAGTTCTCTGTTCGAACTGTTCTCTGGAATCTTTATATTTGTGAGTCGCTCTAAGAATTGTGATGATCTCTTTCTTAGTTGGCATTGGAACTGGTCCACTCACCTTAGATCCTGTCTTTTTAACTGTTTCAATAATGCTTTTTGCGCTTGCATCGATTAACTGATGATCGTATGCTTTTAATGTAATTCTCATTACCTGACTTGCTGCCATAAAAAAAGCCGCCTCCTTTTCGTACTATAAATGTTTTTGTAGCACGACAAGTGGTGACTGTACACTCCTCCGTGTGTATCGTGAAATCTACACACTGCGTCTCTATTCCGGACTACACCGGTGTTCAATAGATTGTATATTCGTACAGTGACTTGTCGCCAGTTTTAACAACTTGACATTCGCTCCACGGAAAACCTGCAAAGGCTTTTGCCTCTACAGCAACCTCACGCTTCAACGCTATCAAGGTCACAACATTTGCTATTATATATGATGTTTCAAATTAATGCAAGGGGTTTTTCGATTTTTTTTGCATGTTTTTGATAAAATACAAAATGTAGTGTTTTCTGTATGAGTATTACCGTTTTGGGCACAAGATAATCTTGTTTTTTATGTTTTTTTGCATAAATGAAAACGAGTTCTTTCCTTATTATATATAGAAAGAACTCGTTTTGCAATTTTTATTTTGTTTTGATCGTCTTTTCTAAACCAGCTTGTTATACTCTTCCACGATTACTTTCGTCATTCGATCTTCTGGTTTTAATCCAATATATTTGACAACTGCTGCTTCCGGACCATTCTCTTTGATATAGTTTTGCAGTTCTACTGCCTGTGCATCTTCTTCGTTCTTATAAAACATTGCGCAAGCTGCTCCTTTTAATAGGTAACTGTTGTCTAACCCTAATTCTTCACACTGGATCGCAGGTCCCATGATACGGTCATTTGCAGAGATCTTTCTGATTGGTTCTCTTGCCACTCGTGCGATCGGATCAGATACTCCTGGCGTTGTAAATCTCTTAATGATCATTGAATTCATATATTCTACCAGATCTTCATGTGCAAATCCATAAATTTTTTCAAGTGCTGATGCTGATTCCATAACTGTTTTCTTAACATCCTCAAGCACCTGAGTATCTGCTAATCCTTCTTGTACTGTACTGTATCCTTTTACAAATCCAAAATAGCTTGTAACTGCATGTGCACAGTTTACCATATAAATCTTTCTCTGTAAGAACTTTGCCAGATCATCAACATATTCTGCACCTTTAACTGGTTCTGATTCTGGATCTTCCAACTTGTTTTTCTCAACCGGAAGTTCAAATGCATCTCCAACTTCAATTCCATCTTTTCCATGATGATGCCCATCAAATACCATACGGTCAACTGCTGTGTTAGGGAATACTGCGACTTTGTCCATTTCTTCTTCTGTCATGATTCCTGTTTCAATCATTGCTTTCTTAAGAATGTCAGTTCCCATGATCGCATTTTCACATGCCATAACAACTAATTTCTTGTCATTACTAGCTTCCACTCTTGCTTTTAAACCTTTTGTAATCGTTGGTGCTACTTTTGGAAGGTTTGTTGCCATAACAGATGTTGTTAAGACTTCTGCTTTTGCAATCTCTTTTATGACTTTATCTTCCTGTGTGATGGTGGAATATGCCTCCACCTGATCGATAACTTTTTCTTCATAATCATGATCGATCAAAAACAGACTGTATTCATGTGTTTCATTCACAAGGTCAACTAATGGCTGTACAACGTCTGCAAAAACAATTTTATATCCGCTGTCATGTAATAAATCTGCGATAAATCCACGACCAATCTTTCCTGCTCCAAAATGTACTGCTGTTTTCATGTGTTATATTCCACCTTTCTTTGAATTGCGGCATACTTTTTAATATCCGCATGCCGCATTATTGTTTATAAATTCAATAATTTGATAACTTCTTCTTTTGATGTTGCATTCTTTAATTTTTCAATTACACCTTCGTCCATTAAAGTCTGTCCGATCTTTCCAAGAAGTTCTACATGTTCTTCTCCTTTTCCTGCAACTCCTACAAGAATGTATGCTTTTTCTCCACCAAAATCTACTCCTTCTGGTACCTGTACAAAACAGATTCCTGAGTTTTTGATCGTTTCTTTCGAACTTGCAAGTCCATGTGGAAGCGCTACTCCATTTCCAAGATAAACAGACGCTTCTTTATCTCTCTGTAACATATCCGCCTTGTAACTTTCATCTGTATATCCACCTTTGATAAAAATATCAGCACAAGCTTTGATTGCTTCTTCTTTGTTTGTGTATTTTGCATTTAATACAATGTTATCTTCACAAAATACATCTGGCACATCATGCCCTAACATTCTCTGAATCTCTATAATGATTCTTTCATATTCTGACTGATCCATAAAGTTACTTAATGTAAGAATTGGAATATTCGTTCCTTCCACTGACATCTTTGCACGCTCTTCCAAATTTACATTTGTTACGACTACATCTGCATCTTTCGGAATGTCTGCAACTGCCACGTGTTTAATATCTGGTTTTAATCCGATTTCTTCTAATTTTTTCTTAAGGATCGTAACTCCCATTGCAGAAGATCCCATTCCTGCATCACAAGCAAAGATCACTTTATTTAATTTCTGAATCTTAGCATCTGCTGTTGCAGTCAGTGTTGGTGTTTCTTCTTCCTCATCATGTTTAAATGCTTTTAATACGATAGCTGCTCCTGCAAATGAAATTGCCAATGATCCAAAGTATGCAATCGTATTCACTAACATACATGCTTTTGGAGTCATCATGTAATAGGAAATAACTGATCCTGGTGATACTGGTCCAACAACTCCACCACCAAAGTTTGTCAACACAAATAACGAGAACATATTTCCAAGAATTGGTCCAATGATCGTTAATGGCATTGTCAGGCAGTATGGAAAACATACTTCAGCGATACCACCGAAGAACATGATGATCACAGCTCCTGGTGCTGATTTCTTTGCTGATTTGTTTCCAAAGATTGCAAATGCTAAACTTAATCCTACCCATGCAGCTCCACTTGCTTCTACCAAGAATAAGACAGATTTTCCTGCTTCTGCAGCCTGCTGTAATCCAAGTGGTGTCATGATACCATGGTTGATTGCATTATTTAAGAATAAAATTTCTGCTGGCTGTACAAATAATTCTGTTAATGGTAGCATGTTGTGATCAGTCAAATACTGAACTCCACCTGTCAGTACTGTCTGAATCGCTGTCATGATTGGTGCTACACCAACATAACCGATGATACAAATTACAAATCCGATAATACCAAGTGAAAAGTTATCAACCAACATCTCAAGTCCTGGTTTGACTTTTCCTTCAACAGCTTTGTCAAATGCACGGATACATACTGCTGCAACTGGTCCTAAGATCATACCTGCAACAAGCATTGTAACGTCTGCTCCTACAACTGCTCCCATCGTTGCAAATGCACCGATAACTCCTCCACGTCGTCCATAAATATTAGATCCTGCGGTATAACCGATCAGACAAGGCAGTAAATATGTTAAGATTGGTGATACCAGTTTATTTAAATATGCATTTGGCGCCCATCCTGTATCGATAAACAGTGCTGTTAAAAGACCCCATCCAATGAATACACCGATATTTGGCATAACCATTGCGCTTAACAGCGAACCAAATTTTTGAATCTTTGCCTGTGCCTTTTTCATATATTTTCTCCTTTCAACTTACTCCATGTTTGCATGGCGTTTGAACATTGTTTCTTCTGTTTCTCCAAGAATTGGCATTAAATCCATCACAATGCTGTCGTAAATGAGCCAGCTTAACTGCTCAAATAAATTTCCTCCCGGCTGTTCTGTCACTACATCGCTTGTATGTTCTGCATTTTTCTGTGTTGCTCCTGGAATTGTAACAATTGCGTCTGCCATCTCTCCGATCGCTGCTTCGGGACAGATCGTAAGTGTTGCAACCGTTGCTCCCTGTGCTTTTGCTTTTTCACAATCAGAGACAAGACTTGCTGTTTTTCCTGATCCTGATCCTACGATCAGAAGATCTCCTGCCTGAATGGATGGTGTTGTTGTTTCTCCTACAAAATAAACTGTAAATCCAAGGTGCATCATTCGGTTTGCAAATCCTCTTGCTGCAAATCCTGAACGTCCGGCACCTGCGATAAAGATACGATTTGCTTTCTGACAAAGATCTACAACTTCTTTGATTTCTTCTTCTTTAATCAGTTTACCATATTTGTATAATTCGTTTGTAATAATCTGAAGTGTTTTTGCTTCCATTTCTTTATCCTCCTGACTATTTATTAATAATATCATAAATTGCTTTTGCAGCTGCTACCGGATCTTCTGCATGGTTGATTCCACCACCTACGATGATTACTTCTGGATCTAATTTCTTGTAGTCTTCTAATGTCTTTTCATTGATTCCACCAGCTACAGATACGATAGAATGTTCTACACACTGTTTCATTTCTGCTAATTTCTCAAGTGGTGTGATTCCAACTGCCTGCTGGTCAACCCCTACGTGAACTCCGATAAAATCAACTCCGACTGCTTCGATTTCTTTGACACGTTTTGGTACATCTTCGACACAGATCATATCAACCATTGTCTGTTTTCCATATTTCTTCGCTGCTTTTACACATCCTTCGATTGTTAATGTATCTGTCACACCAAGTACTGTACAATAATCAGCTCCTGCTTTAAATGTTTCTTCTGCTTCGTATTCTCCAGCATCCATAATCTTTGTATCAGCTAAAATTTCGCAATCTGGATATTTTTCTTTGAAGATTCTAACTGGTCTCATTCCTTCTTCGATAATAAATGGTGATCCTACTTCTATGATGTCTACATAAGGATGAACCTTATCTAATAATACTACTGCCTCGTCTAATGTGATATCGTCTAACGCTAACTGTAATTTCATGTTTCTTTCCTCCTAAATAAAACCTTTTATGTTACGTTGTTTTGTTGTTCCTTTCGATGGCTTTATATTAGCACTGTTTGTGGCAACTTGCAACCTTTATTTTGTTATTTTACACATTTTAGTTGTTTTTTACAAATTATATTGGCTATTTTTGTGCATCTTTCCTATTTATGAGTTATGTCATTTGTTTTTTACACATTTTATTGCTGTTAAATTTGCATTTTTACAATTTGTCACTGTTATTCACTTATAAAATGTGGTAAAATACATATATATTATGAAGGAGGTATGGAAAATGGCTCGTTTAAATGCCCATGACAGGCAGTCACAGATTATAGAATTATTGAATAATAATGGTTCTATGAAAGCAACTGAACTTGCAGATTATTTTTCTGTTTCCAGAGAAACGATCCGAAGAGATTTAAATACATTGAGTGAAAATGGTTCTATCAAAAAAGGATTTGGTGGTGCGATCGCTATGAACGATTTCACAACACTTCCTATTGATTCACGTTTATTAGATGAACATGATGCGAAGAAAAGAATTGTGCAAAAAGCTTTATCATTTATTCCAGATCACGGATTTATCTTTCTTGATACTGGAAGTACTACTTTAAGTCTTGCTTTACAATTAAAAAATTTATCTGGTTATACGATCATCACAAATTCAATTCCTGTATTAACCACTCTCATCGACAGTAAAAATCATTTAATCTTTCTTGGTGGGGAGTGTGATTCTGAAGTTATGGCAAGTGTTGGTGTACAGGTCATTGAACTTTTAAAGACTTTAAGAGTTGATATTGCTTTTCTAGGATCAGCAGGATTCGAACATCATCATGGACCGGCAACGAATGCATTTGCAGATGGTCAGATTAAATCATGTGCAATATCATGTTCGCAGACAAGTATCGTATTATCCGACAGCAGAAAGGCAAAATATTCTTCTTTCCAGCAATATGCTTCTTGGAGTGATATAGATTATCTGATCTCAGATACAGATTTTCCACAAGAAACTGCCTCACAGTTGCAAAAATCCACAAATGTGATCCTTGTGTAAACAAAATGAGGATTGTATTAAACATTTTGATGATCAAAAAAAGAATATCTAGCAACAGAGATCGGAGGTAGGAGCCATAAAAACTAAAATTAAAGTATTATCAGGAGCACACTTAAAATACATTGCATTTTTGTCAATGCTGATCGATCACACAAATAAGGCATTGATCTATCCAAATTTAAATGGTGGCCGATTGAATACAGTTAGTGACATATTTGACATTATCGGGAGAATTGCATTTCCAATCTTTGCATTTTTACTTGTAGAAGGTTTTTTTAAAACAAGAAGCAGGGCTAAATACCTTGCAACTTTATTAATATTCGGGGTAATTTCAGAAGTTCCTTTTGATCTGTTTACAACAAAGCAATTTTTTGAACCAAACTGGAATAACATTATGTTTACGTTAGCACTTATGCTTGTTACAATTTGGATGATCGACGTGTTAAAAAAGAAAATGGAAAAGTTTCCTAAGATATTATGGTTTTTCTTGTCATTTGTGATCCTAGCGGTCATGTGCCTGATCGCTGCCATTCTCAGCCTTGACTACGATTATCATGCAATTTTAATTGGGTATTTTTATTATATTTTTCATAGAAAAGAACTTATTGCAATTCCATTTAATTTCTTATCCATGTATAAAGAACCATGGGCACTTCTTGGATTTGGATTAGTACTTACGTATAACGGAGAACGTGGAAAACAGAATAAGCTGATCAATTATTTATTTTATCCTGTACACATGTTGATACTTGGACTGTTGAGAATATACTTAGGAATATAAGCAGAAAAAAATAGTTAAATTTGTAAGGTGGTCAACTGCAGTCTTTCAGTATATGATAAAAAATAAATAAGCAACCAATACCGTATAACATACACTCTGTGTAGTGATTTGAATAGTGTTCCGTTGTATGAGTCAGAAAGAAGATAAGAAGAAATATTTATAAGAAAAAAGGGTGACAACATGAGCACTTTTTGAATGCGTTTTTTACAAATTCGCAGCGCCCTGTGGTCGATTGTTTGAACGTAGCTGCGGGCATTTTGGCTCGCAGCAAGTGAGTTATCGAAGGAACAGGCGCGGATCAGCGATTTGTAAAAAACGCTTTCAAAAATGCGGAGTGTCATCCCTTTTTCTTATAAATATTTCTTCTTATCTTCTTTCTGACTCATACATGCAACACTACCTACAAATCAGAATTTTCGAAATCTCTGATACCTCTGTTCCACCAATTCTTCCGGCGTCATCTTATCATATTTCTCAATAAATCCAAGTATCATCTCTTTCATCTGCTCAGAAATATCCAAAATATTATCAATACTAACCGGTTCTGGTTCTTCAATCACCTGTTCGATCACACCTAACTCTTTCAAGTCCTCTGCCGTGATCTTCATAACCTTAGCTGCCTCAGAAGCTCTGTTTCCGTCTTTCCAAAGAATTGCTGCAAATCCTTCTGGGGATAAAATGGAATATGTAGAGTTCTCTAAACTCCATACTTCATTACCAATAGCCATTGCTAAGGCTCCACCGCTTCCTCCTTCTCCGATCATGATGGAAAGGATTGGTACTTTGATATTTGACATCTCGAATAAGTTTCTTGCGATTGCTTCTCCGACTCCGCCTTCTTCTGCTTCAATTCCACAGAATGCTCCTGGTGTGTCTACAAAGAGGATGATCGGACGGTGAAATTTCTCTGCCTGTTTCATCAGTCTTAAGGATTTTCGATATCCTTCTGGTGATGGCATTCCGAAATTTCGTCTGATATTTTCTTTGGTTGAGCGTCCTTTTTGTTGTCCGATGACTGTGACTGGTCTTCCGCCGATGGAAGCTAAACCACCAACGATTGCTTTGTCATCTCCAAAATAACGGTCTCCGTGTAAGGACATATATCGTTCAAAAATCGTAGAAATATAATCAAGACTTGTTGGGCGTTCTGCTGATCTTGAGATCTGCACTCTTTCCCATGGGGTAAAATTACTGCTCATATTCACAACTCCTTATGATCGTTACCAGCACTTTTCTTAATTTCTTGCGCTCTACGATCTTATCTACAAATCCATGTTCTAACAAAAATTCTGCTCGCTGGAATCCTTCTGGCAACTTCTGTCCGATCGTCTGTTCAATGACTCTCGGTCCAGCAAATCCGATCAATGCTCCTGGCTCTGCTAAGATAACATCTCCAAGCATTGCAAAACTTGCTGTAACACCTCCAGTTGTAGGATCTGTTAATACTGTGATATATAATAATCCTGCTTCATCATGGCGTTTCAATGCTGCGGATGTTTTTGCCATCTGCATCAGAGATACGATTCCTTCCTGCATTCTAGCTCCACCAGAGCATGTGAAAATGATGATCGGTAATCTCATCTGTGTTGCACGTTCAACTGCTCGTGTGATCTTCTCACCAACAACTTCTCCCATGCTTCCCATCATGAAATCTGCTCCCATGACTGCGATCACAACATCTTTTCCTAAAATCTTACCTTTTCCTGTAACGACTGCTTCATCAAGATTTGTTACAGAACGTTGACGTTCCAGTTTGTTTTTATATCCTGGGAAGTTCAGCGGATCGCTTGTATCCATCTTTGCATCCCATTCTTCAAAAGTATCTTTATCTAATACCATGGCAATTCTTGTCTTTGGACGAATTCTGAAATAACTGCCACAGACTGGACATACATAATCATTTTCGATCAGATCCTCATTATATACAGGCTTTCCACAGCAGTTACACTTCTGGAATAATCCTTCTGGTGCCTGAAATTCAAGGAGCGTATCCTTTGCTTTTCGTACACGTTCTGCCTGTTTTACTTCCTGAGGTGATAATGTCCTTTTCTTAAACATATCTTTTAATGACATGATACTCACCTTAACTTTCTTTATTTAACTTCATTTTCAGACTGATGTTTTTTCTGAAAACGTTCAATAAATCCTGTATCAACATTTCCTTCGATGAAATCTTCATCATTGATGATCTCATACTGATAATCGATATTTGTCTTCACGCCTTCTAACACAAGTTCTCCTAATGCATTGCGGAGTTTTCTTAGTGCAAGTTCACGGTTCTTATCATACACGATCAGTTTTGCGATCATGGAATCATAGTATGGCGGAATCTTGTATCCTGCGAATAATGCAGAATCAATCCTTACTCCCTTTCCTCCTGGAAAATGCACACTTGTCACAGTTCCAGGACTTGGACGGAAATCATGTTCTGTATCTTCCGCATTGATCCTCACTTCGATCGCATGTCCATGCACATGAACATCTTCCTGAGAATATGTCAGATGTTCCCCTGCTGCGATACGGATCTGTTCACGGATCAGATCGATTCCTGTAACCCATTCAGTCACTGGATGTTCTACCTGAATTCTTGTGTTCATCTCGATAAAATAGAAATCTCCGTGTTTGTCACGTAAGAATTCAATTGTTCCTGCACTGTAGTATTCTGCTGCTTTCGCTGCTTTGACTGCAATCTCACCCATCTTCTTTCGCTGTTCATCACTGATAGCTGGAGATGGTGATTCTTCGATCAGTTTCTGATGTCTCCTCTGGATGGAACAATCTCTTTCTCCAAGATGGATCGTATTTCCATATTTATCTGCAAGAATCTGGAATTCGATATGTCGTGGATCTTCGATATATTTTTCAATATACATTGTTCCATCACCAAATGCATTCTCTGCTTCTAACTTTGCTGTCTCAAAAGTATGTACGAAGTCTTCAGAGTTATAGCAGACACGCATTCCCTTTCCGCCACCACCTGCGGAAGCTTTGATCATGACTGGGTATCCCATATCATCTGCGATCTTCTGTCCTTCTTCTGCTTCATATACAGCATCTTTTGTACCAGGAACTACAGGAACTCCTGCATCCATCATCGTCTTTCTTGCTGCGGATTTGTTACCCATGCGGTCAATGATCTCTGCAGATGGACCAATGAATGTAATATTACATTTCTCACACATTCTTACAAATTTACTGTTTTCTGACAAAAATCCAAATCCTGGATGAATCGCATCCGCTCCGACTGCCATTGCAGCCCCAAGTACACGTTCCATGTCAAGATAACTGTCTTTGGCAGGTGCTGGTCCGATACAGACTGTCTGGTCTGCCAATTGGGCATGGAGTGCGTCTTTATCTGCCTCAGAGCAGATTGCAACGGACATGATATCCATCTCACGGCATGCACGAATAATACGAACCGCGATCTCTCCTCTATTTGCAATTAAAATCTTCTTAAACATTTAAGAAACCCTCTCTATCCAATCATAAACGTAATCTCTGCAGATGCTACTTTCTTTCCATCTACAGTTGCTGTCCCTTTTGCAACACCGACTGGTCCTTTGACTTTGATCATCTCAACTTCTAATGTCAGCACATCTCCAGGAACAACTTTTCCTCTGAATTTTGCTTTATTGACTCCGCCTAAGAATGCGATCTTTCCTTTATATTCATCAGCAGAAAGTGCACATACGGCTCCTGTCTGTGCTAACGCTTCAATGATCAGTACTCCAGGCATAACTGGTTCTTGTGGAAAATGTCCTGCAAAAAATGGTTCATTATATGTCACACATTTTTTACCAACGATACGTTTTCCTTCTTCCATCTCCTCAATGCGATCCACTAATAAAAATGGACTTCTGTGAGGGATTGTATTCATAATATCTTTAATATCCATTACCATAATAAATATTCTGCCTTTCTTACTGGATAACCATTAATGGCTGACCATATTCAACCATCTCGCCATTCTCAACTAAAATAGCTGCAACTGTTCCATCGTATTCGCTTTCTACTTCGTTCATAAGTTTCATTGCTTCAACGATTCCAATAACCTGTCCTTTTTTAACTTTGTCTCCAACGGATACGAATGGTTCTGCTCCTTCTGATGGCGCTGCATAAAATGTACCAACAAGTGGTGCTTTGATCTCATCTCCGTAGAGGACCTCTTCCGGCTGTTCTTCACTCTGCTCTGGCATGATCGCTGCATTCTGTACTGGAACTCCAGCAACAGATGCATCAACTGTTGCGATCTTAGCTTTTTTCTTAGCGATTCTGATTGAAAATTCTTCATTATTATATTCAAATTCATCGACATTTGCAGCGGATACTGCAGCGATCAATTCTTTCATTTCTTTGACTTCCATGTAAGTCTCCTTCTAAATTAATCTTCAAATTTCTTCACAAGAAGTGTTGCGTTATGTCCTCCAAATCCAAGGGAGTTACTCATAGCGTAATTTACCTTGCGGTCTGTTACTGGCTCTAATGTATAATCAAGATCACATTCTTCATCTGGAACTTTTAATCCAACTGTTGGATGAATGTAATCTTCTTCGATTGATTTGACACATGTGATAAATTCGATTGCACCAGCTGCTCCAAGTCCATGACCGATCATAGATTTTGTAGAGCTGATCTTCACATCATATGCATGTTCTCCTAATGCTTTCTTGATCGCTTTTGTCTCAAATAAATCATTTGCATGTGTGCTTGTTCCATGTGCATTGATATAATCTACTTTATCTGGTGTGATCTCAGCTTCGTCCATTGCAAATACCATGGCTCTTGCTGCACCTTCTCCGTCTTCGCAAGGAGATGTGATATGATATGCATCACTTGTTGCTCCATATCCAACAACCTCTGCTAAAATATTTGCTCCTCTTGCCTGTGCATGTTCAAGACTTTCTAATACAACGATTCCTGCCCCTTCACCGATGACAAATCCATCTCTTTCTTTGTCAAATGGGATAGATGCTCTCTCTGGATCATCAGATCCGCTTAATGCTGTTAATGCTGCAAATCCGCTGACTGCTACTTCTGATACCGCTGCTTCTGTTCCACCAGCTACCATCACATCTGCTTCTCCAACCTGAATAGATCTGTATGCTTCACCGATTGACTGTGTTCCTGTTGCACATGCTGTGACAACATTGATACTCTTTCCACGAAGTCCGAATGCAATAGATACATTTCCTGCTGCCATATTAGAAATCATCATTGGAACCGCCAGAGGTTTTACTCTGTTTGGTCCTTTCTGATCAAGAAGTCTTGTTGTCTTTTCGATCATCTGAAGGCTACCAACTCCACATCCTACAGAGACACCAATTCTTGTTGTATCTTCTTTCTCAAGGTCCAATCCTGCATCTTCAATTGCTTCCTTTGATGCAGCAACAGCATACTGTGAAAATAATTCCATACGTCTTGCTGCTTTTGGTTTCATATAGTCTTTTGCATTGAAGCCTTTAACTTCCGCTGCCAAATGTGCTTTATATTCTGTCGCATCAAAATATGTAATCGGTGCAAATCCGATCTTCTGCTCCTTGACACCACTCCAAAATTCTTCCACGCTGTTTCCGATCGGTGTGATCGCACCCATACCAGTTACAACGACACGTTTCATGTTCTTCATATAAAAACTCCTTTACATTCCCATTCCGCCATCAACACTGATCGTCTGGCCTGTAATATATGCTGCCTTGTCAGATGCTAAGAAAGCAACTGTTTCTGCAATATCTTTTGTCTGTCCCATTCTCTTTAACGGAATACTTGCTAATAAATTCTCTTTGACATCTTCTGGCAGTACGTCTGTCATCTCTGTTTCGATAAATCCAGGTGCGATCGCATTGACCGTGATTCCTCTGGAACCTAATTCTCTTGCAAGAGATTTTGTCATACCAATGATTCCAGCCTTAGATGCACAGTAATTGACCTGTCCTGCATTTCCCATGACCCCGGATACAGAAGACATATTGATGATATGTCCAGATTTCTGCTTTAACATGATTCTTGAAACATGTTTCATACAGTTAAATGCACCTTTTAGATTTACTTCGATGACTTTATCAAATTCTTCTTCACTCATTCTCATGATCAGGTTGTCTTTTGTGATTCCGGCATTATTTACCAGAATATCAATTGACCCAAATTCTTTCTTTACAGAAGTGATCATCTCTTTCGCAACATCAAAATCAGAGACATCTCCCTGATATGCTTTTGCATTACCGCCTGCTGCTTTGATCTCTTCTACTACCGCTTCTGCTTTATCTTTGGAACCGCAATAATTTACGATCACAGTTGCTCCATATCCTGCAAGAGTTAAAGCTGTTTCTCTTCCAATTCCGCGGCTTGCACCTGTTACGATTGCAACTTTTCCACTTAACATGATTACATGATCTCCTTTAATTTCTCTAAATCTTCTACTTTCGCAATGTTGATTGCTTTGACACTACGGTCGATCTTACGCATAAATCCACATAATGTCTTTCCTGGGCCGATCTCTACAAATGTATCTGCACCATCGGCGATCATCTTCTCAATAGATTGTTCCCAGCATACAGAAGAATAAACCTGTCTTCCAAGCAGTTTCTTGACTTCATCTTTGTTTGTGATAAATTCTGCTGTTGTATTGGATACATATGGTACCTTTGGATCATTTACTTCTACATCTACTAATACATCTAATAATTTCTCTCCCGCTGGTTTTAACATTGGAGAATGGAAAGGTCCGCTGACTTTCAGTGGAAGTACTCTCTTAGCCCCAGCTTCTTTTAATGCATCTCCAGCTTTCGCTACTGCCTCTGATTCACCAGAAATAACAATCTGTCCTGGACAGTTATAGTTTGCGATCGTTACGATTCCTTCAACGTCTGGTAAAACTGCTTCAATCGCTTCTTTTTTCATTCCAAGAACCGCTGACATTGCTCCTTCTCCTGCTGGAACAGTATCCTGCATAAGAATACCTCTCTGTCTTACCACCTTCACGGCATCTTCAAAGCTCATAACATCAGAAGCCACCAATGCACAGTATTCTCCAAGACTTAATCCAGCTGTCAGATCAGGCTTTAATCCCATTTCTTCTATCTTCTTTAAGATTGCGACACTTGCAGTTACCATAGCTGCCTGTGTATACTCTGTAATATTGATATCTTCATTCTCTTCAAAGCAAAGTTTCTTTACATCAATATCCAGAACTTCATTCGCTTTGTCGAAAATCTCTTTGCTGCATGCAAAAGAATCATAAAAATCCTTTCCCATTCCAACATACTGCGCTCCCTGTCCCGGAAACATAAATACGATTTTACCCATTATCTTTACCTCGTTGATCTATTCGTTCTTAAATAATTAGTTTGATATTCAAAATATTTTCTTCAAAAAATTGACTTATAACAAGAATGTTATAAGTCAATCTCACAATTTCTTTAGTCTTCTACACCTTTGTCTTTTAAGTAGTTGATAACATCACCAACTGTATTTAATTCTGCAAGATCATCAGATGGGATCTCAACATCATATTCTTCTTCTAATGCCATAACTAATTCAAACAAATCTAATGAATCAGCATCAAGGTCATCTTTGAAAGATGCTTCTAAAGTAACTTCATCTTCGCTTACGCTTAACTGATCCGCAATGATCTCTTTCATCTTCTCTAACATAATTATTCTCCTTCACACTCTAATTAGTTTGATTCTCAAAGTATACATTCTTCTAATGTCTTCTGTCAAGTTCTCTTGTAAAATTACTTCTATATTATACGAAACTATACATAATTATGCAAGTCTATCATTACCATTCCGTGCATCTTTTACGAAACATTTTCATATTATTCTGTATACTCTATACCAATTGCGTTTTTCACAAAATCTCCATATTTTAAACACAAACTATTCAGACTTTTATCACAGTTTGATTGGTTTTTTCCAATAAAATAAGGTTCAGCTATTGCAAAAGGAGGACAACATTTTGATAGAAGTAAAACATCTGACCAAAAAATATGGCACGCATCTCGCTGTGGATGACTTGTCATTTACAATTGAAAAAGGACGGATTTACGGTTTTCTTGGACCAAACGGAGCTGGTAAATCCACGACTATGAATATTATGACCGGATATATCGGTGCAACAAGCGGAGAGGTTATCATCAATGGGCATAACATTCTTGAAGAACCTGAAAAAGCCAAAAAATGCATCGGATATCTTCCGGAAATTCCACCATTATATCTTGATATGACTGTTTCGGAATATCTGCATTTTGTAGCAGAATTAAAGAAAATTCCGAAAACTGACCGTGATTCTCAGGTCTTAAAAGTTATGGAACTGATCAAACTTGTTAATATGAAAGACCGCTTGATCAAAAATCTTTCCAAAGGTTACCGCCAGAGAACAGGACTTGCTGCCGCAATTCTTGGTTTCCCTGATATTATCATCTTAGACGAACCAACCGTTGGGCTTGATCCAAAACAGATCATCGAAATCCGTGAACTGATTCGTACACTTGCCAAAGATCATACAGTGATCCTAAGTTCTCATATTCTTGCGGAAGTGCAGGAAATCTGTGACGATATTTTGATCATTTCCAAAGGAAAATTAGTTGCAGAAGGAAGTCCTGAGCAATTAGAAGATTTAACTCATGGAAAAGAATCTGTTGAACTTACCATTCAGGCAGATCAAGTTTCTGTAAAACAGATCCTTTCTGATATTTCTGGCATTGATGATATCAGCTGGCTGAATATCAATGAAAACAGTTGTCATATTCAGATCAATACAAGCAACGATACGCAGGAATTATGTGCGGATCTCTCTCTTGCATTTGCACAACAGAAAATGCCTGTGACACAGATGTTTGTAAATAAGGCAACTCTGGAAGATATTTTCCTTGAATTAACTGGAGGTGAAAAATAATGCTTGCTATCTACAAAAGGGAAGTCCGTTCCTATTTTAATTCCATGATCGGATGCGTATTTGCTGCATTCTTAACGATCATTGGTGGTGTATATTTTATGGTTTATAACCTTTACAGTGGTTATCCATTTTTCGCCTACTCTTTAGCGGGCGTTATTTTCATGTTACTGATCTCTGTCCCTGTTTTATCTATGAAATCATTTGCAGAGGACCGAAAAAATAAAACAGACCAGTTATTATTAACTTCTCCTGTTTCACTTGTTGAGATCGTATTAGGAAAATATTTTGCTATGGTAACTGTATTTGCAATTCCATGTATCATTTACTGTATTTTCCCACTGATCATCAAACTTCAGGGAAATGCACATTTATTAGTTGATTATTCTTCTATCCTTGCATTTTTCCTGCTTGGATGTGTGTTTATCGCAATTGGAATGTTTTTATCTTCCCTCACTGAAAGCCCCGTGATCGCAGCGATCAGTACTTGTGCAGCGTTATTTTTCTTCTATCTGTTAGATAATCTGCTACAGTACCTTCCTACTAGTGCCATCAGTAACCTTGCGATCTGGATCATCGTATTTATCTTGATCGGCTTGCTGATCTATCATATTACGAAAAATCAGATGATCGCTGGTGTGATCACAGGTATTGGTATCATTGCTGGTGTGATCATTTATTTTGTGAAAAAGACATTGCTTGAAAGTCTGTTTTCCACACTTTTAGGGCACCTTGTATTAACAGATATCTTTTATAATTTCTCACAGAATTATATTTTTGATATTGGAGGACTTCTGACTTATCTGTCGCTGATCGTCCTTCTGGTATTTTTGACTGTACAAACATTTGAGAAAAGACGTTGGAGTTAGGAGGAAATTATCGTGGATAAAATCAAAAATTTATTTCAAAGTAATGATTCGAAACATGGATCTTATACCCTCGCTATGACATCCATCGTGATCGCAATCGTTATCATTTTTAATATGATCGTAAATCTTGTCCCAGAAAATATGAGACAGATTGATATCAGCAGTACAAACATTTATGAAATTTCATCTAAGAGTGAGAAGATCATCAAAAATGTAGATGACGACGTCACTTTTTATGTATTAGCACAAAAAGACAGTACAGATAAACGTATTAAAACTTTCATCAATAAATACGCTTCATTATCAAAGAAGATTCATGTAGAATGGATCGATCCTGTGCTTCATCCATCTGCACTGACAAAATACGGAACAGAAGAAAATAATATTGTTGTATCATGCAAGAAAACAAATCGTAAGATCACAGTTTCTTTTGATGATATTTTAGTTTCTGATAGTTCTTCTTATTATAGTACTTCCTCTTCATCTGCTTCTCAGTTTGATGGGGATGGACAGCTTACAAGTGCATTAAATTATGTCACAAGCACAAAAGAATACAAAGCTTATTATACTTCTGAACATGGGGAATCTTCTCTGTCTTCCGAAGTCACAAGCCTTCTTACTAAATCAAGGATTTCCACAAGTGATCTTCTTTTAATGACTGTAACATCCATCCCTAATGACTGCGATGTCCTGATCATCGATGGACCTACAAGTGATTTTACAAAAGATGAAATCAAATTATTATCTTCTTATTTAAAAAAGGGTGGAAAAGTTGTTACATTACTAGCCCAGACAGATAAGAGTATGAAAAACTTTTACGGCTTATTAAAAGATTATGGTCTAAATGTAGAAAGCGGTTATATTGCAGATACCGAACGTTCTTATCAGGGAAATTATTACTACCTTGTTCCAAACCTTTCTGTAAGCGGTGATATGGCATCTGGTATTACATCAAACTCTGTTATGATGGTCAACTCCAAAGGTATGACACAGAGTACGCCAACAAGAGATTCCATTTCTACAGAAGCTTTCATGACAACTTCAAGCAATGGATATGCTGTCACAGATAAGAAACAGGCACAGGGAACTTATGTCCTTGGTGCGACTGCAACGGAATCTGTAAAAGTCAAAAATAGCAAAGGAAAGAAAGTTACAAAGGAAAGTCGCCTAACTGTTTACGGAAGCAACATGCTGATCGATTCACAGGTCACAAGTTCTTTCTCTTCTTTAGAGAATCTTACTTTATTCACAAACTCTGTAACTGCAAGTTTAGATAATGCCGACAATGTTTCAATCTCTCCAAAGAGTCTTGAAGTAACTTACAACACGATTGCCCACCCAGGTCCATTCAGCATCCTTGTTGTCTTCGTAATCCCACTTGCACTGATCATTGGTGGATTTGTTGTATGGTTTAAACGCAGACGCCGCTAGGAGGTTTTTATGAAGCAGAAAAAAACATTACAAATTTTACTTCTCGTATTTGCAGGACTTCTAGTCCTGTATGCGGGAATCAGTTTCTACAAGAAAAATAAATCTTCCAAAGAAGATTCCGATCAGACACTGATCACAAATTTAAAAAGTTTGACTTCCATTTCTTATAACAACAATGGAGAAACTCTTTCCTTTGAAAAAGGCAGAAACAAATGGTATTACAGCAAAAACAAAAAATACCCGATCACACAATCCTCTCTCGAAAGCCTCGCTTCCACCTTCCAGAAAGTTGAAGCTGTCAGAGAACTTAAAAATGCAGATGCTCTAAAAGATTACGGACTTGATAAGCCAACTTACACTGTAAGGGTAAAAGATAAGTCTGGAAAATCCGTTATTTATTATATCGGAAACGCAACCGGTGAAAACTATTATATTACTTATGGAGATAAATCAAAAATCTATACAGTATCTTCTGATATTGCTTCAGGTTTATCTTCCTCTTTAGACGATCTGATCACAACTGACACTTTCCCTACGCTAAGTACAGGGAACTTAAAGAAAGTACTGATCACTAAAAATGGGAAAACAACTACTTATACAAGCAAGAAGAAAAACCTCGATGGAATTGCTGGAGGATTAGGAGTCTTTACTTTCGGAGACTGCCAGAATTATTATGCAAGCCAGAGTGACTTAAAGAAATATGGTCTAGATTCTGATTCTCGAATAACTGTGGATATTACTTATAAGGATACGGATACTAAGAAGACGAAGAATATCGTACTTTATATTGGTAAGAAGGATTCTGATGAGAAAAATTATTATGTGCAGTTGAAGGGATCACATATGGTTTATTTGAGTGATAAGGATGTCGTTAAAAATATCCTTAATTAAGTTTTGATTTGCGATTGTAGTCTTTCGTGTATGTTAAAGGGGATTGACTGATAATTTTTGTATTCGTTAACAGAAAATCAAAAAGACTTAAGAACACCGATTGGATGAGATGTTTGACATCCCCTTAAATTTTCAATCTTGTGAATTGTCCACACTATAGACTTCTGGTATATGATGAAAAATAAATAAGCAAAATTCCACCGCATCGCGTTCAGTTGCTTATTTATTTTTTATCATATACTCGAAATCTACAGTTGGCCAATTACAAATTAAAATTTTTCAATATACCCCTGCACAAAAATAAACAAAACAATCAAAGGCAGAATATAAGTAATATAAATCTTCGGCCACTTTGGAAACTTAATCCCCTTTCCTTCATTAGCCTCTTTCATAAAGTTATCCCATCCCCATCCATATCGAGATACACAGAATAACAGATAAACTAATGATCCAAGTGGCAGGATATTATTGCTTACAATAAAGTCTTCTAAATCCTGAATCGTTGTTCCTACTCCTAATGGCTGGATAAAGCTCCATACGTTAAATCCTAATGCACATGGCAGGGATAATAATGTGATCACTACTGCATTAAGTGCGATGGATTTCTTAAGGCTCCATCCCCATAAATCTTGTGCAAAGGACAGAATGTTCTGGAATACTGCTATTATCGTTGATAATGCAGCAAAACTCATGAACAGGAAGAACATAGCTCCCCAGATTCTGCTTCCTGGCATTTCATTGAATACGTTTGGCAGCGTGATGAATACAAGGTTTGGGCCGCTTCCTGGGTTTACTCCGAATGCGAAACAGGCTGGGAAGATTACTAATCCAGCCATTAATGCAACTAATGTATCAAGAATGGCTACGCTGATCGCTTCTCCTGTCAATCTGCGACTTTTGTCGATGTAACTTCCAAAAATTGCGATCGCTCCGATTCCTAAACTTAATGTGAAAAATGCCTGTCCCATGGCTGCTGATACCACTGTCATAACACCTTGTTTCTTTACTGCTGCAAAGTCTGGGATCAGATAAAATTTAAGTCCTGCGGATGCTCCATCTAATGTTACGCTTCTTACGATCAAAATCAGAATCACTACAAACAGACATGACATCATAGCTGTTGTAATCTTCTCTACTCCATTTTGAAGTCCTAGTGAACATACCAAGAATCCTAATGTGGTAGCAACTAACATCCAAAAGATCAATGTCTTTGGATCAGCTAACATATTTCCAAAGATATTTTCTATCTGCTGTGGGGTTTTATTTACAAAATCACCTTTTAACATCTTAAAGAAATAACTGATCATCCATCCGGCTACAGTTGTGTAAAACATCATCAGTACATAGTTACCTGCCATACCAAAATAGCTGTACCAGTGCCATTTACTTCCGGCTGGTTCTAATTTCTGAAATGATGTTGCAATACTTCTCTGACTGGCTCTTCCGACTGCATATTCCATGACCATGATCGGTAATCCTAAAATGATCAGGAAAAATAAATAGATCAGTACGAATGCAGCCCCACCATACTGTCCTGTAATAAATGGAAATCTCCATACGTTTCCAAGCCCGATCGCACATCCGGCTGAAATCAGGAGAAATCCGATTCTTGATGAAAATTTTTCTCTATTTTCCAAGCTACTTTCCTCATTTCTATAATATAATTTTGGGATATCACAGAATTTTATTGTATCATAGCTTGTTTTATTTTGGAACCAGATTTTTTGTATACATTTCTGTTAACAGCACCGAAAGAGAAGGTTCTGAATTCATCGCTCTCTTCGTTTTGCAGTAGATCAAGAAAGTTTTTAAACTTTTGATTTTACCCCAATTTCCATTGCTTTTACAATATTTTTTCTGTATAATTATTTTATGATATTTGTGTGTGCAGATACCCATTTGTATCTGCACTTCCTTATATTACCAATTATATTTATATGGACTTAAGGAGGATTTATTTATGGTAACATGGAACAACCTTGATACTTTGAAATCTTATGACAAACTTAAAGAACTCAAAGGTCATGTAGACATCAAAGAAGCTATGGCAGGTGAAAACGGAGCAAAACGTGTCGCTGAATACACAGTACCTATGGCTTCTGGATTAAATTTTAACTACGCTGCAAAACAGGTAGACGATGAAGTACTTAACGTATTAGCTGAATTAGCTGAAGAACAGCAGTTAGTTGACAAATTTGAAGAATTATATAATGGAGCTGTGATCAACACTGGAGAACAGCGTCTGGTTCTTCATCATTTAGCACGTAGACAGCTTGGTAAAGATGTCATTGTTGATGGTGTCAACAAACGTGATTTCTATGTTGAACAGCAGAAGAAAGCAGCTGACTTTGCAAACAAAGTACATGCTGGTGAAATTACAAACGAAGCTGGTGAAAAGTTCACTACAGTTGTACAGATCGGTATCGGTGGTAGTGATCTAGGACCTCGTGCTTTATATATTGCTCTTGAGAATTGGGCTAAGACAAATGGATTTGATAAAATGGAAGCTAAATTCATCAGTAATGTTGACCCTGATGATGCAGCTGCTGTTTTAAATTCTATTGATGTTTCTCGTTCTTTATTTATCGTTGTATCTAAATCAGGAACAACTTTAGAGACATTAACAAACGAAGCTTTCGTTAAAGATGCTTTAGTAAAAGCTGGATTAAACCCTTCTAAGCATATGTTAACTGCAACAAGTGAGACTTCTCCTTTAGCTAAGAGTGATGATTATCTTCAAGCATTCTTCATGGATGACTTTATCGGTGGACGTTACTCTTCTGTTTCCGCTGTAGGTGGAGTAATCCTTTCTCTTGCATTTGGACCAGAAGTCTTCGCAAGAATCCTTAATGGTATGGCTGATGAAGACAAACTTGCTACAAACAAAAACATCAAAGAAAACCCTGACTTATTAGATGCCTTGATCGGTGTTTATGAAAGAAACGTACAGGGATATCCTGAAACAGCGGTATTACCATACTCTCAGGCATTAAGCCGTTTCCCTGCACATTTACAGCAGTGTGACATGGAATCTAATGGTAAATCTGTTAACCGTTTTGGTGAACGTGTAAACTATGTAACAGGACCTATCATCTTTGGTGAACCTGGTACAAACGGACAGCATTCTTTCTATCAGTTATTACATCAGGGAACTGATATCGTTCCTTTACAGTTTGTTGGATTCAAAGACAGCCAGATTGGTACAGATGTTGTAATCGAAGGAAGTACAAGCCAGAAGAAATTATGTGCCAACGTTGCAGCTCAGATCGTTGCATTTGCTTGTGGTAAAGATGATGAAAACAAGAACAAGAACTTCGAAGGTGGTCGTCCATCAAGTATTATCATCGGAGATCAGTTAACTCCTGAATCTCTTGGATCTCTCTTAGCTCATTTTGAGAATAAGATCATGTTCCAGGGATTCGTATGGAATGTAAACAGCTTCGACCAGGAAGGTGTACAGCTTGGTAAATTACTTGCAAAACGTGTGCTTGCACATGATACAGATGGTGCTTTGAAAGCTTATAGTGATTTATTTGAAATCTAATAGATATTATCTAACTTTATAATGCAGAAGATGCACACAGCTGATATTTCTCATGCTGTGTGCTTTTTCTTATGCTATAATACTCATGTGTTGATATTTTATCTTCACCTGCATCTTCTTATACAAACGAATATACTGCAAAGGGTGTGCCTTACTATTATATGATCGATAATGGACATATCCTGGCAGGTTCTTTTTGGAAACCTAATAAAAACCGTTATTCTATTCCTTTAAACTGCCAGCTTGTAAAGATTCTTCAAAAATACGGATTTGAACGTGGACTCTGGGGATCCAGAAAAGACTATATGCATTTTTCATATTTTGGAACTTAATATTTTAGGATTTAAGTGATAAAAGATAAGTTTTCAACAAAAAAGAACTGACGCACTTGTCAGTTCTTTTTATATTATATAAAAAGCCGAAAACCGGACTTGAACCGGCGACCCCTTCATTACGAGTGAAGTGCTCTACCAACTGAGCTATTTCGGCGTATATAAAAGCACAGATATGCTGAATCTATGCTCCTTTTGTAAGATAACCTTCAATCTTGCTGACTGCTTCTTCCTCATCTGCTCCGTCAGCTACGACTGTCAAATCTTCTAAACGATCTAAGTCTAACCCTAGACTCATCATTCCCATCATACTTTTTACATTGACTTGCTTATTCCCTGTCTCGAATAAAATCTTGCTCTCAAACTGGCTTGCCATCTGTACAAGAAAAGCTATTGGTCTATCTTCTTCTCTTAAGGCTACTTCCACTTTGACATTCTTTGAAATCATTCCTGTCCTCCCAATCTCATCTCTTCCGCAATCCGTCCAATCTTCTTCAATCGGTGATTCACACCTGACTTACCGACTGGCGGTTCTAGCATATCTCCAAGTTCTTTTAGTGTAGCTTCCGGGTGTTCCAGACGTAATCTTGCAATATCCTGCAACCCTTGATCTAAAAAACGGAGGCCTTTGTGCTTATCAATATATTCAATATCTTCCACCTGTTTGACTGCGGCAGAAACCGTCTTATTAATATTCGCTGTTTCGCAATTGACACGACGGTTTACTTTATTACGCATATCTTTCAGGATTCTAACATTCTCAAGTTCCATCAAGGCAATGTGTGCTTCCATAATATTCAACACATCTACGATCTTTGATCCTTCTTTCATGTATACTACATAGTATTTCTTACGCAAAACAATTTTAGCATCTAAATCAAAAAAATTCAAGACTTCTTTTAACTGTTCTGCGGTCTGCTCATCTGTAGAGACGACTTCAAAGTGATAATTCTTCTCAGGATCACTCATGGAACCGGCTGCTTGAAAAGCTCCTCGAATATATGCCCGCTTACAACATGTGTTTTGTAAAACCAACCCAAATTCCCGTAGGTCTAAAAGTTTCACTGTTTTCAATATTAAAACACAATCATTATGCTTGTCAACACTTATCGTATAATTTCGACTTCTTTTTAGAAATTCGTTGCGCCCGACATCAATCTTTGCATGAATATCAAACACTTCTTTTAAAAGTGTATAAAAACGTTTTGCAGCAGATACTGTCTCTGTCTGAATCTGTATCGTATAATTATCTGGTTCAAGACCGATATCTCCGCCAAATTTCAAAAAGCCGGCAATTTCCGCAATCTTGCAATGTCTGGCACTCGTTTCATTTCTTGATAATTCTTCTTTTATATTACTTGAAAATGACATTTGCTACCTCATAATATCTCTATGCTCAACTTTAACAGAATATGGCAGACGTTTTAATTTTTCTGCCAACTTATTTGTAATCGTAACAGATCGGTGTTTTCCACCTGTACATCCAATCCCAATAACAAGATTATACTTGCCTTCCTTGATATAATTTGGAATCAGAAATTCCATCATATCGTTTAATTTTTCAAGAAATTCTACTGATTCCTGATGTTCCATCACAAAATCCTGAATTGCTTTGTCATTTCCAGTGAGTGGTCGAAGTTCCAGATCGTAATATGGATTCGGAAGAAATCGTACATCAAAAACCAAATCCACATCTGCTGGAATTCCGTATTTGAACCCAAAAGAAACAACTGCAATCTGGAATCGTTCCCCTTCTTCACCTTCAACAAAAATGTGATTGATCTCCTCTTTTAATTCTTTTGTGAGAAGCTGACTTGTGTCGATAACATAATCCGCTTTCTCCTGTAAAAATTTCATGATCTCACGTTCTTTTGCGATTCCATCTTCGACTCTTCCATCTCTTGATAATGGATGATTTCTTCTTGTCTCTTTATATCTTTTTAATAAAATACGATTGCTTGCATTTAGATAGAGAATCTCATATTTAATCCCTGCTTCTTTGATTTCTTTTAATTTCTGCTCTAATTCGCCGATTCCTTCTCCGTTACGGATATCAATCCCAAGTGCAGCATTTTCTATCTTGGCAGTCTTATCTAATAACATTTCTGCAAATTTATCAAGCAATGCCACTGGAAGATTATCAACACAAAAATATCCAACATCTTCTAACATCTTTAACGCACTGCTTTTTCCTGCTCCCGACATTCCTGTTACAATTACAAATCTCATCTTCGCTGCTCCTTCTTAGAATCTTCTTATCTAGAACCTTCCAACTCGTTTTACTTCCGGTTCCATCGTAACTCCAAACTGTTCTTTTACTTTATCTGCTACATCACTGATCAACTGCATAACATCTGCTGCTGTGGCGTTTCCACGATTGATCACGAAACCACTGTGTTTCTCTGATACCTGGGCATCTCCAACCTGATATCCCTTTAATCCAGCATCCTGAATCAGTTTTCCTGCAAAATATCCTTCTGGACGTTTAAATGTACTTCCTGCACTTGGATATTCCAATGGCTGTTTTGTTTTTCTCGCTAAAGCATACTCATCCATCTTTGCCTTAATTTCTTCTTTATTGCCTTTCTCCAGAGCGATCACACCTTCTAAGACAACATACTCGTTCTTAAGAACATTGCTTGTACGATATCCAAGTTCTAATTCTTCTGCTTTCAGAGTTTTGATCTCTCCATCTTTTGTAAGAACCTTAACTTCTTTTAATACCTGTACCATTTCACCGCCATATGCACCTGCGTTCATTACAACTGCACCACCAAATGTTCCCGGAATTCCTCCTGCGAATTCAAAACCTGTCAGTTCTTCATTCAATGCCGCTTTGGATGTGGAACTTAATAATGTTCCTGCTTTTACGGTAAGTTCATTTCCGTTGACTTCAATTCCACTGTAGTTTTTGTAAATCTGAAGAACAATACCATCCATTCCATCATCTGCAACTAAAAGGTTACTTCCATTTCCTAAAACAAATAATGGAATTCCTTCTTCTTTTGCAAAACGACAGACTGCTTCAATCTCTTCAATACTCTCTGGTGCTGCAAAAATATCTGCTGGTCCTCCAATGCGGAATGTTGTGTGTTTCTTCATTGGTTCATTGCTTAAAATATATTTCTCTGGTATGATCTGTTTTAATTTATCGATCTTTACGTCCATAATTTCTCCATTCTATCTGTACTTATGAAAGCATCAGGCTGGCTGCACCATAGATTCCTGCATCATTTCCAAGTGTTGCCAGAACAAATTTTGTTTCCTGTGCTTTTCCAAATGTATATGTCTTATAATGTGCATTGATCGCATCTAAAAGGATCTGTCCAGCTTTGGATACTCCTCCTCCGATCACAAATACTTCTGGATCTACCATCAATGCAATATTTCCTGCTGCAAGTGCTAATTTCTTACCAAGATTGTCTACCTGTGTGGCTGCAAATTCATCTCCTGCTTTGGCTGCATCGAAAATGTCTTTTGATGTTACTTCAGTAATGTCTTTCAGTGTAGTTGATTTCTCGTATTTTTTGAGTGCTTTCTTTGTCTCATATACGATTCCTGTAGCTGAAGCATAAAGCTCTAAACATCCTGTTTTTCCACAATTGCACACTCGATCATCAAAAGGATCCACAGTCATATGGCCGATCTCTCCTCCATATCCACGACTTCCGTCAACAATCTTTCCATCAATGATGATTCCACCACCGACTCCAGTTCCAAGAGTGATCATAACTGCACTGTTATATTTCGCTGCTGCACCCATCCAGATCTCTCCTAATGCTGCTGCGTTTGCATCATTTGTTGCTTTGACAGGGCATCCTGTAAGTTTTGACAACTCACCTGCCACATCAACACTTCCCCATCCAAGATTTACACATTCATTTACCCTTGCAAATTCCAAAACTGCACCTGGAACTCCGGCTCCAATCCCGATCACATCCTCACGTGTAAGATCATTCTCTTTCATATGATCATTCACTGCTGTTGCGATATCTGAAATAATATTCTTTCCATTATCTTCTGTTCTTGTCTTGATCTCCCATTTTTCTTTTAATGTTCCATCTTCTGCAAACAGTCCCATCTTTATAGTTGTTCCACCGATATCAATTCCATAGATATATTTCATGCAATTATTCCTCCATCTGCCCTGTAACACGTTTATAAAGCTCTTCTGCCGCATTATATCCCATCTTCTTCTGTCTGTGGTTGATCGCTGCTGCCTCTACGATGATTGCCAGATTTCGTCCTGGACGGATCGGAAGTGTATGTGCCGCAACTTTATTTCCTAAATATTCTACATATTTCTCTTCCAGTCCTAAGCGATCGTAATCTGCATCTTTATTCCAGTCTTCCAATTGAATAACCAGATCAATCTCCTGTTCCATCTTCACACTCTCAACACCATACAGATTCTTAACATCAATAATTCCGATTCCTCGTAGTTCAATAAAGAATCGTGTAACTTCCGGTGATGTCCCGATCAAAGTCTTTTTGCTAACTCTCTTAATCTCTACCACATCATCAGATACCAATCGATGTCCTCTTCGTATTAATTCCAAAGCAGCTTCACTCTTACCAATTCCACTTTCACCCGTGATCAGAATACCTTCTCCAAATACATCGACCAAAACACCATGAATCGTAATACTTGGTGCTAATACAACACCAAGCCATCGGATAACTTCTGCCATAAACTCTGATGTTGAATCCTGTGAAATAAGAACTGGTACACTATATTTCTTGGCAATATCTAACAGCATCTCACTTGGATGAAGGTTTCTGCAAAATACGATCGCTGGAATTCCGGCCCCAATAAATCTATTATAAATATTTTTTGCATTTTCAACATCTTTCTCTACTTCTTCAATAAATAAATGCTCTGCTTTTCCAATGATCTGCACACGATTCTTTGCAAAGTTTTCAAAGAATCCTGCCAGTTGCAATGCAGGTCTGTTGATCTCAGCCTGTTCAATATAAACTTCTCTAGAATTGATCTCTGGTGTGACTTCTTTTAAATTTAATTCCTTTACCATATCATATACTGATACTTTATGCTCTTTATCCATAATTCTTCTCACTTTCTGCACCTTTGATTACCGGTCTCTTTATTTATTGTAACATATTTCTTCTTTACTTGGAAACGTGAAAAAATTCATAAATTGCCTGGGCTGTGCTTTGATTCATACCTGGAACATTTAAAAGTTCCTCAATCTCTGCTGTCTTAATCTGACTGATATCTTTAAAATACTTCATCAGTTCTTTTCGTCTTTTGGGTCCAACTCCTTTGATATCATCAAGAACAGAATGCACCTGCCCTTTTGCACGCAGTGAACGATGATATTCAATCGCAAAGCGATGGGCTTCGTCCTGTATTCTTGTCACGAGTAAAAAGGCTTCACTATTAGGCGGGAACATAATTTCCTCATTATTATAATACAATCCTCTTGTTCTATGATTATCATCCTTAACCATTCCACAGACTGGAATATCAAGTTTTAATTCATCTAACACTCTGAGTGCAACATTAACCTGACCCTTTCCTCCATCCATCATCAAAATATCTGGAAATTTGGTAAAACCTCCAAGTTCTGTATCCTTCCCTTGTTCTTTTAATTCTTCCAGTTCCTTCTTCCCATGGAGAAATCTTCTCGTAAGAACTTCCTGCATACTCGCATAATCATCTGGACCTTCGATAGTTCTTAAACGGAACTTACGGTAATCTCTTCTTCTTGCTTTTCCTTTTTCAAATACGACCATGGATGCAACTGTTTGAAATCCGCTGATATTTGAAATATCAAATGCTTCCATTCGATTTAAACCTTTTATTCCAAGCAGTTTTTCAATTTCATGAACCGCCCCGATCGTTCTTTTTTCTTCACGTTTGATCTTCTCACGATCCATTCGCAGTACATTCTGAGCATTTTCTTTTGCCATCTCTACCATCTTATGTTTCTGTCCACGTACTGGTATCTTAAAATGCACTTTGGCTCCACGCTTCTTTGACAGCCATTCTTCAATAATCTCTTTCTCTGCAATGTCATGTTCAAGAAAAATTTCTCCAGGAAGATATGGCGTTCCTGCATAAAACTGTTTTACAAAAGCCCCTAAAACTTCCTCTTTTGAACTTTCCTCATCTGCTTCCATATGAAAATGTTCCCTTCCAAGAAGTTTTCCTTTGCGGATAAAGAAAATTGATACTACAACGTCTTTGTCATCCTCTGCCATTGCAATAATATCTCGATCTTCAAAAGCATAGGTATTGATCTTCTGACGGTCCATGATTCGCTCAATACTCTTAAGGAGATTTCTGTATTCCATCGCCTGTTCAAACTCCAGTTCATCCGATGCCTTTTGCATTTTCTCCTGAAGCATCTTTGCAACCTGTTTGTAATTTCCATTTAAAAACCTTAATGTTTCATCAATCTGCTTTGCATAATCTTCCTTTGATATATACCCCTGACATGGTGCATTACACTGCTTGATCTGATAATACAGACATGGCCTGTCCTTTCCCGTATCTTTCGGTAATCTGCGGTTACATGTACGGATTTTAAATATCTTTCGAAGCAGTTCAATCGTATCATTTACCGCTCCCGCACTTGTATAAGGTCCAAAATATTTGCTTCCATCAGCCTTCATCTTTCTAGCCAGCATGATCCTTGGAAATTCTTCATTGGTTGTCACTTTGATATAGGGATATCCTTTGTCATCTTTTAGTTTGGTATTGTATTTGGGATGATGCTCTTTGATCAGATTATTCTCAAGCACCAACGCTTCTAGTTCAGAATCTGTAATAATATATTCAAAATAAGCAACATTTTTTACCATGTGCTGAATCTTCACAGAGAGATTCCTGCTGTCCTGAAAGTACTGACGCACACGATTACATAACTTGATCGCTTTTCCAACATAAATGATCTCATCTTTACTGTTATGCATCAGATAAACTCCGGGCTTCGCCGGAAGTTTCTTCAATTCTTCCTGAATATCAAACATGAACTTCCCTCCATCTCTATTTTGTATCTTTTGGGGTTGCAAAATACACTTAAGCTTTATCATAGCATAAATTGGGGGTTAAAAAAAGTGGGATGTGTGGAGTGTTTTTGATCGTATATAATAAGGGACCACCATAAACAGCAGTCCCTTACGTTAATCTTTTTTAATTTTTCTTTCGCTTCTTCAACAATCTCACAATCATCACAACCGCTAAAACATCCACAGCAAGCATTATCCATTTTCGAATCTTATATGATGTTTTTTCTTCTGTATCCCCCACCAGACTAGTTTTATGATCCATTTGTTTTAATTTTTCTGAATTTCTTATTTCTTCAATTGTTAAATATTTCTTCATATTCCACCTCGCATCATAAATCTTTTTTCCTCGGTAATATACTTTATTTTTATTGCTTAGGCTTGAGAATTTATTCATCCTTCCATCGGAGTTGATAAAATATTTAAGTATGATACTTTGAACATCTGGACTTTTATCACATGGTTTGACAGATAGTGTCTGATAATCTTCGTTGTCTACCTCATATAGTCCGTTTGAGATTATCCATTTTCCTTTCGTCTTCTTTAATGATGCAATAACATAGTCTCCTTCTTCGAGTGTTGTTTTCCCATGATAGGATGATGTATAGGAAATTCCCCCATTTCTCATGATGACGTATCTATGATTTTCTGTCCTTTTTCCGATTGCTTCTGCCGTTGATTCTATATTGATATAATCTTTTGCGATGATTACAAAATAATTGTCTGAAATATGTGAAATAGTTCCCACAAATAATACATCTTGATTCTTATTTTTTATTATAGAATTTATCTTAGTATCTGCAGATACCAGCTTTATGTTACCAAGCATCATGAAAAAACAGATAAAACAAACTATTATACGTCTCATTCTGTCATGTACCTCCTTATGTTATTTATTATACATGCATTCTTAGGACGAAATATAATAGAAAATGTGAAATATGCTTATGTTTTTCTTAAATTTCATTATAACATCTCTGTGATCAGCAACTGCAATATCTGTATATAATCTGTCTCCCACAATTGCGATCTCATTCGGTTGGTATCCTGTTTCCTTTATGATATAATGACAAGCTTTTGAAAGTTTTTCATAAGTTAACGTTGTATCAAATCCAAGCACTACAACATCTGGATCTTCTAAACTTTTTACCCCATGCACTTTCTCTAACATTGCAATGATTTCTTCATTGATCACTGCCATCTCCCAGAAATGTGCCATATGATGTTCTGCTCCTGATGCTGTCAGTCTCATTGGTGCATCTGTGATGATCCGACTGCGATCATACAGTCAACTTCTTTTCCTACTGCCTCGTATGTATTATCATCACAAACCATAACCAGATGTTTATACTGATCATATGGTTCTTTCTTTAATATCAATCTTCATGATTATACCTCCTGATTTCAAAAAATAAGGGCATATTGCAAGATCTCATTCCTGCAACAGCCCTTATCTTTTCTTTCATTTATAATACAGAAACTGAATAACTATATTCTTTGCTTTCTCCTACTTCTACGCTCTGTACATTTCTTTTTTCTTCAAAACGATCTCCTTCATCGCTACATGTTGACAATCCCGTCCATGGTTCAATTGCCACAAAATTCCCATGATTGGCACTTGACCACAGGATCAAGTATGGGAAATCCTTGTATTCCATCTCAATTCCTTTTCCGCTTTTCTTAGAAACAAGTTTTAATTTTCTGGATTTCAGTTCATCAAAGATAACTGCATCAATTTCAAACATTTCGTGATTCAATTCTACTGTGTCTGAATCTTCCAGATATAAAGATCTATGTTCCATATCAACTAAGCCTGTCTCTGGTACTGGTGTTGGAACTGTACATGTTTCTTTTTGTTCAAACACGATTTCATAATCTGTATATTCTTCTCCTGCAACCAATGGACAATTAAATCCTGGATGGCCGCCTGTAAAGAATGGGAATTTCTTCGTGTCCGTATTTTCTACTTCATATGTGATCTTTAATGATCTTCCCTCTAAAGTATATTTTGCCAGCAGGCGGAAATCATATGGAAACATCACTTTTGTTTCAATATTGGATGTTATCTCAAATACGATATGTTTTTCGTCTTTTTCGATCATTTCCCACTCACGTTTTCTTACGATCCCATGTCTTGGCATCTGTGTTTCCAGATCATCTCCGATCAGGGCTTTGTCATCTCTTAGTCCACCACAGATTGGAAATAATATTGGTGCCTGCCCACTCCAATACGTTGCATCACCTTGCCAGAGATATTCAATTCCCTGAGAATCTTCAATGGAACATATTGTTCCACCTTTTGTAGTAAATGTTACTGTAAGTTGTTCATTATTTAAAATATATTCCATTTGATATTTTACCTACACTTCCAAACATTCCTCTGATTTATGCTTTTCCTACGCTTCCACAAACTTTCATTTTACTCATGACGTATCTCTTTACTTCTTCTCTTCCTACTGCACTATATTTCTTAGGATCGATCGTATCTGGATTTTCTGCTAGATATTTGTTTAATCCATTTGTAAATGCAATTCGAAGATCTGTTGCATAGTTTACTTTGCAGATTCCACGTTTGATGCATTCTTCCACTGCTTCATCTGGCACTCCGCTTGTTCCGTGAAGTACTAGCGGAATGTCTACAACTTCTCTAATCTGGCTTAAGATATCAAGCTGAAGTTTTGGTTCTCCTTTGTATACACCATGTGCTGTTCCAATTCCGACTGCAAGAGAATCAACGCCTGTTCTTTCTACAAATTCTTTTGCTTCCTGTGGATCTGTATATGGATTATCATCTCCACCATCAAGATCATCTTCTTTTCCACCAACTTTTCCAAGTTCTGCTTCTACTGGAACTTTTCCAGGATGGCATGCATCTGCAACTGCTTTGCTGACTGCAATGTTATCTTCAAATGATTCATGAGATCCATCAATCATGATAGATGTATATCCTGTTCTGTATGCCTGCATTGCAAGTTCAAAACTATTTCCATGATCTAAATGCATAACAACTGGAACTTTTGTTCTTTTTGCTGCAGCTTCCACATTTGCAAGATAATAATCAAGGCCTGCATATTTTACTGTAGATGGTGTTGTCTGCATGATAACTGGTGAATTTAATTCTTCTGCTGCTGCTAAAACTGCCTGTACCATTTCCATATTTTCTACATTAAATGCACCCACAGCGTATCCGCCTTCTTGTGCTTTTAACAGTAATTCTTTTGATGTTACTAACATAACCATGTCCTTTCTATGCTAATTTTATGATCTCAACATTCTTAATGATCTCATCTCTGTCCTTTGGATCAAATCTTCCTGTATGCGGAGATAATGCATTTGCTGATGCTACAGAAACCGCATATTTTAATGCTGCTTCCGGTTCCATTTTCTTCTCCAGTGCGACTGCAAATGCTCCTACCATGGAATCTCCACATCCAACTGTATTGGCAATTTCAATCTTTGGTGGTTTGCCCTGATAAATACCTTTTTCGCAAACTAACAATGCTCCATCTCCGCCAAGTGAGATAACGACATAAGGAATTTCCTTTTCTTTGTAAATTCTTTTTGCGTATGTAATAACTTCATCTTTACTTTGAATCTTTGTATGGAATAATAATTCAATCTCATCTTCATTTGGTTTCACCATTGTCGGCTGGCTTTCCAGTCCTTTTTCAAGGTATTCGCCACTTGTATCTAAAATGACCTGTTTGCCCTGATCTTTGATCACTTTGATCAGTTTCTGGTAAATATCTTTGCCCATGCCTTTTGGAGCACTTCCAGAGATTGTTACAACATCACTGTCTTTTATGATTTCTGGAAATTTGTTTAGGAAGTCTGCTTCTTCTTCTTTTGTGACATTGCATCCGCCTTCTAAATATTCAGTTGATCCATATCCTGGATCTAAAATATTAATACAGCTTCTTGTTTCTCCCTGGATATGCCCAAATTCATGGTTGATTCCATCTGCGTCCAGAAGTGATTCCAGATATTGTCCATTAAATCCGCCAACCAGGCCAGTTGCCTTTGAGTCAACGCCACAGAGTTTAATAACTCTTGCGACATTTAATCCTTTTCCTCCAGCACTGTTATCTGTTTTGGCGACACGCATAACAGTACCATTTTCAATTTTTTCTGTCATATGATAAGCTTTGTCAATGGATGCATTTAATGTTACTGTCGTGATCATATCATTTCCTCCATTGCTTCGATTACAGACTCTTAAAGAATTTGACACCTGCTGCTGCATCAGCTACAAGTCCATCAATATCTGTACCATCTTTAATCGCTCTCCATAAAGAAATACTCTTAGCACTAGATGAACTTTCCAGTACGAATGGTTCCATAATAAATGGTCCTTCATAACCGATATCTTTAATCGTTGCTGCGATTGCTTTCCAGTCAATGTTTGTTTTCTTTTCACCATTTGGGATCTTTCGGTTTGCCTCTCCGATATGGATGTATCCTAAATATCCTTTATCAGAAGCTGCTCTGATCGCATCTGGGATATAGTCTTCTTCAATATTCATATGGAATGTATCTAACAGAAGTTTGCAGTATGGATTGTTGACTTCTTCACAAATCGCGATTCCTTCTTCTGCTGTATTTGCAATATATTGTTCAAAACGGTTTACGATTTCAAGGCAAAGCACAACTTTCACTTCTTCTGCGTGTTTTGCAACTTCTTTAAGTCCTCTGATCGCATTGGCTCTGCGTTCCTTTTTCATTTCAATCGCATCGTCATCTGCTCCTGGACGTGTATTCCACAATCCATAAGGAATTCCGGAGAACAGTTTTGCTCCCATTTCTTTGCTTAAATCTAACATATGACATAAATGTTTGATTCCTGCTTTATGAGATTCCTCGTCAGAACTTGATACGTCTCTTTCTGGTCTTAAACCTGTTCCATTGATCGTAATAGAAAGTCCTGCATCTTCGATTTCTTTTCTAAGTGCTGCTCGTCCTTCTGTTGTTAATGGAACAAAATCTCCTGCTTTTAATTCGATCGTATCCATATTAGCCTTTTTTGTCAGCTCAATGATCTGGTGAATATCTAATGCTGGTGTTGTTCCACTCCAATATGCTGTCTGTAATCCTACATTATTCTGCATTTTGTTCTCCTTCTTTCTGTCTGTTAATACCTAATACTTATCAATACCTGAATCTGTTAATATCTAATTTGATGAATATCTATTCTAAACTTGCATGGCGTTTTGCCATATCTTCGTTGCTTCCTTCTTTTTCCTCGCTCATCTCAAGGATGATCGTGTCAAATACTATTAAAAGCATCTGTTCAAACAGGCTTCCAAGCGGCTGTACGCTGACCTTGGATGTCGCAAATTTGGTTGCTGCTTCAATCTCGATATCTGGTGCGTGAATCTTTCCAAGTGTTGATTCTGGTGCAGAAGATATCACGATCAAGTCAACTCCCTGTTTCACTGCTGACTCAGCTGTCATGCATACACTTCCTGTCTCTCCTGAAGCAGAAGCCACGATCAGGAGGTCACCCTCCTGAACAGATGGCGTTGTTGTCTCGCCGACAACATAGGAACTTAATCCGATCTGCATCAAGCGCATTGCAAATGCTTTTAACATTAATCCTGAACGTCCTGTCCCATAGACGAAAATACGTTTATGTTCTTTGATCTTCTTGATCACTTCCTGAAGTTTCTCAGGAGCGATCGTTTTTGAAGATCTGTCTAATTCTTCGATGATCGTATTCATTCTCATAACGTATTTCCTCCTATCTGTCTTCTTCTGGATACAATAAGACTTTTCCATATCCTTTCGGATTAGCAATGATCTTCTTAAACATTTCTGGGCCTTCGCTTAAGTTTACCTGATGTGTTACCATACCGAGGACGTCAACTTTACCTGAACCGATGTATTCTACTGCATTTGTCCATTCTTTTCCTGGATATGGAGCAGAGATCGTACACCATGAACCGATGACATGTAATTCATTTCTCATGATACGTTCAAAGTAAAATCTAGGGATTGGTACATCTGCATATGGAATTCCCATGTAGACAACCTCTCCTCCTTTATGAGGTAAACCTAAAACTCTGGCTGCTGTAAATGGATTTCCTGCGGATTCGATCGCAAGGTCAACTCCATTTCCATATTTACGAATTTCATCATGGAAGTCGATATCTGTTGAATTGATCAGAACGTCAGCTCCAAATTCTTTTGCTAACTGTAACTGTGCATCGTCAATATCAATTGCAAATACTCTCTTTGCTCCGAAAGCTTTCGCCCATGCGATTGCCATCAGACCGATATTTCCACATCCGACAACAGCTACTTCGTATCCCATTTTGATACTTGTCTGATACAGACCATGAATCGCAACAGTCGCTGGTTCTACTAAAGCACCCTGTTCGTAACTCATGCTGTCTGCCATTTTTACAAAGTTGATTTCTGGGAGTTTGATGTATTCTGCGTAAGCTCCTGGTACATAAGCTCCAATTGTGTTTAAGTTTTCGCATCTGGATGGATGACCACTCTTACAGTATTCACATTCGTGGCATACCATGTTTGGGCATCCTACGACACGGTCTCCCGGTTTTAAATTCTTAACACCTTCTCCGACTTCAACAACCTCACCGCAAAATTCATGTCCCCATACATTTCCTGGTACATATGGTCCAAGGTTTCTGTATCTTGCAATATCGGAACCACAGATTCCGACTGCTTTTACCTTTACGATGACATCATCTGGTTTCTCGATGACTGGGTCGGGTGCATCTTCATATCTTAAATCCTGTACGTCATAAAATCTTAATGCTTTCATTGTTATTTCTCCTTATTTTAATGCTTCTCTCAGTGTTTTGATCTTCTCGGCAATATCGCCTTTGAATACATATCCTCCTGATACAAAAACATTAACTCCTGCTTCTTTACATTTTGCAATGTTTGTGTTGTCAATTCCTCCGTCAACTTCCAGATCGATATCTCGATCTCCGATCAGTTCACGAACGTTTTTGATCTTTGTAAGCAGTTCTTCATGGAATCCCGGTCCTGCTTCTCCAGGATTGATCGTCATTAAAAGGATCATATCGATTTTATCCAGCACATATTTTAATGTATCTTCATTGGTTGCTGGACTTAAAACTACTCCTGCTTTCACACCACGGCTTTTGATCTTTTCAATACAGCTGTAAAGTCTTGTTGTTGATTCCTGATGAATTGTAATGATATCTGCTCCGGCATCAATGATCGTATCCAGCTTTCTTTCCGGCTTTTCAATCATCAAATGTACATCCAGAGGAATTGTTGTGAGTTCTTTTAACATTTTGATATGATCTGGACCAAATGCCATTTTCTCTACAAAATGTCCATCCATCACATCAACATGTAATAATTCGACATTATTTTCTTCTAATATTTTCAATTGTTGACTTAAATTTCCAATACCGGCGCCAAAAACTGATGGTGCTAGCTTCATAGTACGCATATAGCTTACCTCTTTTCTTCCCACTCTTCACTTTGTAATCTATCAGTTATATGTTATTATATGGATTTTTGACTGCTATGCTTCGCTGTCGATTAAGATCTTTCCTTTAACTGCTCCTCTTGTCTTGAACATTTCAAAACCTTCTGCAATTCTGGAAAGTGGTAATTTCTTGAAGATCAAGGCTTCCTCGCCTTTTAACTGACCTGTTGCGAAATAGTGTGCGACGCAATCCCATTCATGTCCTGGGAATGGTGCTGAATAAGATAACCATGATCCTGTCATTGTGAATTCTTTACGGTTCATGTTCTCCCATTCTTCTACTGTGAATGTTAACTCTTTGGTTGGTTTTCCAATATAGCAGATACCTGCTTTGTTTGCGGCAAGTTCATATGCCATTTTCATTGTGATGGTGCTTCCTGCTGTCTCGTAAATATAGTCAAATCCTTTTCCATCTGTCATTGCCATTGCTTTTTCCATGAAGCCTTCTTCTAATGTGTTGACTCCATCATAAGCTCCCATTTCTTTTGCAAGTTTGATTCTGTCATCATCGATGTCAAATACAACTGTCTTAGCAGCTCCAAAAATATTTGCCCACTGCATAACGAGTAATCCGATCGTTCCTCCACCAAGGATTGCTACTGTCTTACCGCCCTCATATGGCAAGCATTCAAGTCCATGTAATGCAACTGCTGCTGGTTCAAATAATGCCCCCTGCTCGAATGATACGCTGTCATCAAATGGAACTGCATTCTGTTCTGGAACACAAATATATTCTGCAAAACTTCCTGGCTGTCTTGTTCCGATAAAACTGTAATGTTTACATAATGCATAATCACCTTTCATGCAGTCTTCACATTTCATGCAAGGAACAAGTGGAGCGCCAGCTACACGCTGGCCTTTCTTTACCTTTGTAACTCCTTCTCCCACTTCTTCCACAACTCCGGAAAACTCATGACCAAGAATGATCGGATAAAAATGTGCACCGTCTCCATTTACTCGTGGAACGTCTGATCCACAAATTCCTGAATATTTTACTTTAACAAGTACTTCTCCTGCTTTCGGTACTGGAGTCTCTACTTCTTCGTATCTGATATCTTCTCTAGCATATAAAACTCCTGCTTTCATCTTATAACACCTTGTCCTTTCTTAAAACTTTTCTGTTCTTATTCTTCTGCGAGTTTCTGAAGTAAATCTGCAACTTTCTTTCTTGTAGCATCTTTACCGATTCCGGATACAAGACCAAACACACTTAAATGTGGTTTTTCCAATGGATTACGATAGTTTGCTGTTGTAAATACTACATCTACGTCTTTTTGTTTCATTGGAACTTCAGAGATCGTACCTTTCATCAGGCGGATTTTTACTCCTGCATTTTTTGCGATATCTTTGATTTCTTCCTGTGCAATTGTTGATGTTGCTACACCACTTCCACAAGCTACTAATACTTTAACTTCTTTTGCCATGATACTTATCTCCTTTTCTATCCTAATTGCTCAGTTAAATATGCTACTGTTTCTTCGTTTGAAAGTTCTTTACACTTTAACAGTACTTCTTTGTTATTTAAGAATTCCATCATTCTCTGAAGTACCTGTAAATGTTCGTTGGGATCTTTGATCGCCAGATTGAAGATCAGATCAGTTTCAACTTGTTCAGTGTCATCATCTAATCTTCGAAATACCACAGGGGATTCTAATTTTAACAGACAAATTGCGTTCTCTTTAATTCCAGATACTTTTGCATGTGGAATTGCTGTTGGGATTTCTGTTGGAAGTCCTGTTGGATAATCTTTTTCACGCTCTACACAAGCTTTTCCAAAATCTTCTCCTACGATTCCCGCTTTATGCAAGGCTTCTCCACACAGCGTGATCGCTTCTTCACTACTATTTGCTGTCCCCTGTATCACCAAATATTTTGTTGCCATTTTAGTTTCTCCTCTTATATCAAGTCTATCTATTATCCGATCATCATCATGATTCTATGGATGAATGATACGATTAAGTTACCTGGGTTCCATCCAAAGTGGGATGCTGTTACTGTACCTGCAAAGTGTACGTTTGTTACGGACATCATCTGTGTTGCTTCTGGAATGAACATATTAGCAAAGAACAGTGTTAAATACATCATAAGTGTCATACCGATCAATGATCTTACAAGATTTCCTTTACTGCTTAATACTACCATTGGTGTCATGTAGCATACTTCTGCTAATAAGCTTAATGGGAAGAATCTCATTCCTGGTACAAGGAATACTAATAATACTGTAACTGGAATCATGATAGCTGTACATGTGATACATGCTGGATCTCCAAGTCCAAGTGCGATATCCATTCCAATGTAGATGTCTGCATCTTCACCAACTTTTCTATGTGCGTATTCGCTTGCTGCCTGTCCTAATGGAGATAATCCTTCCATCATGATTGATACCATTCTTGGGATTAATACCATTGCTGCTGCAACTCCCATAGCCATTGTTACGATATCAGCTGGGCTCTGTTTTGTGATAACTCCTAAGAATACACCGGCGAAGATACCGATTACGGCTGGGTCACCGAAGATTCCTAATTTCTCACCGATCTTTGTCATGTCTACGTCTACTTTGTTAAGACCAGGAATTTTGTCAATGATCTTATTTAACAGGTAGCAGATTGGGTAAGCCCATGCTACGAAGCAAAGACATGTACATGTTGTTCCTTCAAGTCCGAAGAATTCCTGCCATGGTTTTGCAATCCACTGTCCGAAGAATAAAACTGCCATACCACAGGCAAATGCTACGATAAATCCGATAACTGCATTCTTTGTTAACGCATATGCTAAAGCACCTGGTACTAAGAAATGCATGAAGTTCCAAATATCTACGTTTAATACTTTTGTTACTTTTAATCTAACCAAGATCAAGTTTGCGATAATGATCGCTGGAATTACAAGTACTGCAAATGGTGTTGTCCAAGATGCTGCTCCTAATGCTGCAAATCCAATCTCTAATGTGTCATAACCAGATCCAAGATCTTTGTAATATTGCATGGCGGGTGTTACTGATGTGATCAACAAGTTAACTGCTAATACTAATCCCTGGAAACCGATACCTACTAACAGACCAGCTTTGATCGCTCTACCAATCTTCATTCCAAAGAAAATACCTAAGATCGCGATGACGAATGGTAATAATGTACTCGCCCCCATGTTAATAAATCCCTGAAAGAATTTTAATACTACTTCCATTTTTAACCTCCGTTTTCTTATCCATATTTTTCGTTTGTTCACGAGATTTCTTTGGCCAATTTGTTTATCTCTTGTTTACAATACATATAGTACCATGCACATTAGACAAAAAACAGTGAAAGGTTTTTCTCTTTTTCGGAAATTTTTTATTCTGGTACAATTTATTTCTATGGTGCAGAAATAAAATAAATCAGTTGAATTCATTTCCCATAATGAGAAATAAATTCAACTGATCTATATTTGCTTATCCTACAATGCTGTATTCATATTGTTCAATAATGCGTGCCATCTCTTCTCCGTCGACTGCCTCATGTAACTTCTTTCGATATTCTTCATCTTTGAGCATATTGACAAGATTAAAGAATGCTTTTAAGTAACTTCTATGATCAATTGCACTCAAACAACAGACAAACTCAATCGGATCAAGTTCTTCTACTCCAAACGGCACCGGATTCTTCAAACGGATCAAATGCATTCCAAGACGAATACTTCCTTCTTCCACTTTCGCATGAGGCATTGCAAATCCTGGTGACAATACGATGTATGGTCCGTATTCATTGACGCTTTCGATCATCGCATCAACATAGCGGTCTTCTATGTAACCTTGGTCTACCAGCTGCTCTGCAGATCTTCTGATCGCATCTTTCCAATCTGTACATTCTACGTCAACTTCAATATCGGATGCCCGTAGCAGATGATGTAAGGATGGAGATATGATATTCGCATCATTTTCCACTGACTGCTTAAAATAATTCCTTACGACTTTACGCAGTTCTTTCATTACGACTCTTGCTTGATCTTTTGGCTCCACCAGTTCGTTGATCACAGGTGTGATCTCTTCAAGCAATTCTGATGCATTTAATTTATCATCTTCTGTTCCATCTGGAATGTTACGGCTATTTCTTAATGCATCAATTCGGTTTCCTACACGGATATAATCAGCATCATTGAATGCCGCAGAAACTACAACATACTCCAATGGGCAACTCTCAAGCGGCACTGTGGATATGACAAAATCTGCTGCATTCGGTTTGATATTGATTGCTTCGTGGGCAGAAATCACATCAACTACTCTGAATTTGAAATGTCGTTTTAATTTCTCTAATAACAAGATGGATGTACCAATTCCTGCATGACAGGCAACAATGACTCTGAAAGATACTTCCTTGTTCTTCTTACGTTCTATCGCCGCACAGACATGAATCGCAATATATTTTACTTCAATTTCTGTAAGTTTTCGTTCCGTAAACTTATAGATAACTGGCATCTGATCAATCACAACATCTAACACATCTTGATTATCTTCCAGAACTTCATCAATGATATCTGCTTCTGGATAATCCATCGGTGGTGCTGAAAAAATTGATTCCAAATGATTGGAGAGATTCTCAAAGAAATCATAATCTACATTCAGGTTAATTCCAAGTTCTGTGGAAACTGTGGAAATATACTGTCTGGTGATCATCTGGATGATCATTGTATTTTTATTAAATGTTCCATTGTTCTTAAATCTGACTTCATCCAAAAAAGTACTGAAATTCTTGATATCATCATCACTGATAACAACATCACAATACTGTGAAACATATTTTAAGATATCCATTGAAAACATATAATTATCGCTGTTGATCTCTGGCTGTGGTTCCAAAAACTCTCCAAGCTTATTCCTGTTAATGAGAATTCTTAAATATAGCAAAATCTCCCTAAATGAATTGTCTGGAAGGAACTTCTTATAGCATCGTTCTTGTTCTGCTATGATTTTCTGAATAATATTAATATCTCCAGACTGTACATGAACATGTTCTGAGATAATATTCTTATGATTATCATAAGTTCTTAATGTCGGGCGTAATAATTCAAACAGAAACTTTCTCTTGTCACTTTCCAATCCATCAATACGCAATCCTTTGTTTGCATGAGATATGACTTCAAGATTTCCCTGGCGTATAAACTTTTTTATTTCTTTTAGATCATTGATCACTGTTGCTCTACTTACCATTAGTCTGTCAGCAATATCTGCTAAAGTAATATAGTCTGCAGAATTAACTATGATTGCTGATGCAACCTTTTTTCGCTCTTCTTTTGATAGCTTGTAGTTATAAAAATTACCTTCTAACAATAAAGATAATGATTCCTTAAAATCTTTCGGAATAGAAACTATACCCCCGCCCGGTTTTATATCAATTTTTTGCTTTTTATTCTTGTCCAAAATTTCATTAATTTCTTTTAAATCATTTCGAATCGTCTTCTGTGAAACTTGGAAATATTCCGCAAATCCTGAAACTGTGATCTCATCTTTTTCCTTGCTTAACAACTGTACAATCTTTGTACTACGCTGATTCATCTTTATGTGCCTCCTGTCATAGTCTATCCTGTCAAACGTCTCTGTTTTGTAGTTTATATGACTTTTATTTTTTTTGCAAGTACAATTTTATAGAAAGTTTTCATTATAACTTAATGTAAATTTTAAAAAATTTTGTGCATTTTTACTCAATTGTCGATCTTTTCTCATTGCAAGACAAGTTTCTCTTTTCAATGTCATTTCTGGCATTTCAAGGATTTTTAAACCTTTCTTCATCGGTGTCCCATTCTGTGCGATAAATGCCCAACCCAATCCACAGGCTACAAAATTCTGAATCTCTTCGGACGAAGTACGGTAATGTATATCCGGTGTAATCTCCTGCTCTTTAAAAAATTCATTAATCTCCCGGTCCATTGCCGAGCCTTCTGTATAAGAAATTCCCGGCTTACTCATAAGATCCTCTGGATGCAACTGTTTCATCTTGCCCAGTACATCTTTTTGATTCACAACAAGCTTGATCGGATATTCCATCAGTGTAATCATTTTGATATCCGGATCTTCTTTTTCTCCAATCGAACAAAAGCCAAAATCTATTTTATCTTCTTTCAGATCCCTCAAAATAACCGATGTAGCTGCAGCATAGGATTCAATATTTATTTTCTTGTCTTTATTTGTTTTGAAGAACTCTCTTAACAGATTTGGAATATAATTTGGCGGCATTGGTCTTGTATATGCAAATCGAATATTTCCTGTATATCTCTGATAAATGTGTTCCTTTGTCTGTTCTGCCCTTTTAGAAGCCTCTACAACTTCTTTTGCATATGGAAGAAATTCCTTTCCCTCTTTAGTAAGAAATAAAACTCTTCCCTTTTTCTCAAATAATAAAAAACCGAGTTCTTCTTCTAATTTTCGAATTGCCTGTGTCAGACTCGGCTGTGCAATCAACAATTCTTTTGCTGTCTGTGTCAAATGACCATTTTCTGCGACTTTCACGAAATAATTTAATTGTGCTAATGTCATATTCCCTCCAAATCCATAGGTAAAACCTTTGTTTTCTTATCATAATACATATTTTACATTATGTTTTTGTAATTGTACAATACAAATATCAGCTGATCCTTAATTATTTTGTCAATGTCTCAAATTAATATGTTAATGTCTTAAAGGAGTTTAAATATGTCAGATAGAAATAATGAACTAAAAAAAGAAATTTTATATTATGCAAAACTCATGGATGAAAAAGGAATGGTCAACACTCTGGAAGGAAATCTTTCCATCCTTGATCATGAAACAGGAAAAATGTATATCACACCTTCTGGAACAAGAAAGCGTTTCCTTAACGAAGATAAGATTGCTGTTGTAAATACTGAAAACGGGGAACAAATCGAGGGAACTGTCAAAAGATCAAGTGAAATTTTATTGCATGAAGCTGCTTTAAAAGCCCGCCCTGACTGCAATGCTGCTGCTCACATCCATGCCCCTTACTTAACTGCCTATGCTTACTGTGGGAAAGATATCAAGTTAAAATGTTCCACTACATTTTCACTGGTATTCGAAGAAATCCCATGCCTTCCTTATGGATTGCCTGGAACAATTCATATCGCAGATGGGATTGAAGATGCTATCAAAGATCATGATCTAATTTTACTTGGCAATCATGGGTGTATTGCTGTTGGAGAAACTTTGGAAGATGCAGTTAAGATTATCGAAGCTGCAGAAGAAGTTTTAAGAATCTATCATTTAACAAAAGATATCGGACCTGTTCATAATATTTCTGATAATGATCTAGAAGAATTATATGAAAATCATCCAGGAAGCCGCAGAAACCGTTATGGAAATAAAAAGGAGGAAGAAAAATTATGCAAGCAGCTTTAATGTATGGACCAAATGATATCAGAGTTGAAGAAATTGATAGACCAGAATGCCCAGAAGGAGGATTTGTCCTAAAAGTTATGGCTGTTGGTCTGTGTGGATCTGATATCCGTAACCTGACAACAGACTCTAAATCTGGTAAATATCCTCACATTTATGGTCATGAGATCACTGGGATCGTTGATGAAGTTTCTCCTTCCTGCAAAGAATATAACATCGGTGACCGCCTTTATATTTATCCCGCTGATCACTGTATGCAGTGCGAACCATGCAGAACTGGTCATAGTGAAATGTGTGAGAATCTTGGAAATAATTTAGATCGTCCAGGTGGATTTGCGCAATATTACACTGTCCTCCCAAGACAGATCGCCCGTGACGTTATCTATAGAATTCCTGATAAAATCAGCTATGATCGTGCTTCTCTTGGGGAACCTTTATCCTCTGTCTATGCATGTCAGGAAAATATTGATGTCGGCTTCGGAGAAACCATCGTTATCATAGGTGCTGGCCCAATCGGATGCTTCCACGCAAAACTAGCCAAACTACGTGGTGCTAAAAAGGTTATTATGATTGAAATTAACGACAAGCGTCTGGAAACTGCAAAACAGTTTGGTGTTGATCACACGATCAACAGCTTAAATGAAGATCCAATCCAAGCAGTAAGAGAACTTACAGATGGTAAAGGTGCCGACAAAGTCATCTCCGCAAACCCATCTACCCAGGCACAGGCACAAGCCATTTTCATGGCAAAAAGAACTGGTATCGTTGTCTTCTTCGGTGGTGTCGCAAAAGGTGCCTTGACAGAGCTTGATACGAACTATATCCATTACAACGGTCTTTGGATTTATGGACATTATGGTTCTAACAGTATGCAGGTACAGAAATCATTTGAACTTGCGATTTCTGATGAATTTGAGGCTGAGAAATTTATTACACATGTATTGCCACTTAGTGAGATTAATAAAGGAATTGCCTTGACAAAATCTGGTGAGGCAATCAAGGTTGTATTACATCCAAATGAATTTTAATTTTGTAGAATTGAACAATTATAGAATTCGACTCTATAGTGTGGACAATTCACAAAATTGGAAAATTTGAGGTGGTGTGTATGGAGAATGATATTGGATAAGAATTAAGGTTTTCTCAAACAGATGATATGAAACTTATCAGCCAATACCATTTAACATACACACTATATAGCGGTTTCGATAGACTTCAGTTTTATGTGACAGAAATAAGATAACAAGAAATATTTATAAGAAACCGGTGGCAACAATTAGCAGATTTTAAGTGCGTTTTTTACAAATTCGCAGCGCCCTGTGGTTGATTGTCTGAACGTAGCTGCGGACATTTTGGTTCGCAGCCAGTGAGTTATCAAAGGAACAGGCGCGGATCAGCGATTTGTAAAAAACGCTCTTAAAATCTGCGTGTTGCCACCGGTTTCTTATAAATATTTCTTGTTATCTTATTTCCGTCACATATACGAAATCCTACCGTCGCAAATCAGAATTTATCGCTCCAATATTCCCTTCAAATACTGTCCAGTATATGATTCCTCAACTTCACATATCTCTTCTGGTGTTCCCGCTGCTACAATGGTTCCGCCGCCTGCTCCGCCTTCTGGTCCCATGTCGATTATATAATCTGCTGTCTTGATCACTTCCAGATTATGTTCGATAACGATCACAGTATTTCCGCCTTCTGTTAATCTTGCAAGGATATCTACCAGTTTGTGAACATCTGCAAAATGCAGTCCTGTTGTTGGTTCGTCTAAGATATAGATTGTCTTTCCAGTGCTTCGTTTGCTTAATTCTGCTGCCAGTTTTATTCTCTGGGCTTCTCCTCCTGACAATTCTGTAGATGGCTGTCCTAATCGGATATAGCCTAATCCTACATCTCTTAATGTCTCCATCTTACGACTGATCGATGGAATGTTTGAAAAGAAATCGCAGGCTTCTTCAACTGTCATATTCAGAACATCATAGATGCTCTTTCCTTTGTATTTGACTTCTAGTGTCTCTCTGTTGTAACGCTTTCCATGACATACTTCACATGGTACATAGACATCTGGCAGGAAATGCATCTCAATCTTGATGATTCCATCTCCGGCACAGGCTTCACATCGTCCACCTTTCTTGTTGAAACTGAATCTTCCTTTGTTATAGCCTTTTGCCTTTGCATCTTTTGTCATTGCAAAAAGATCTCTGATCTGATCAAAGACTCCCGTGTAGGTTGCAGGATTGGATCTTGGTGTTCTTCCGATCGGAGACTGATCGATCGCTATGATCTTATCCAACTGATCGAATCCTTCAATATCTTTGTGCAGTCCTGGCTTTGTCTTTGCTCGATTTAATTCTTTTGCCAGACGTTTATATAAGATCTGATTGACTAGAGAACTCTTTCCTGATCCAGAAACTCCTGTGACACAGGTAAAGATTCCTAGTGGAATTTCTACGTCAATATTCTTTAAATTGTTCTCCTGTGCTCCGATCACTTTCAAGAAACCAGATGGTTTTCTTCTTACTTCCGGTACTGGAATCTTGATCTTTCCACTTAAATATGCCCCTGTGATAGATTTCTTGTTCTTCATGATCTGTTTGGCAGTTCCTGTTGCTACAACTTCTCCACCATATTCCCCAGCTTTGGGACCGATATCTACAATGTAGTCTGCTGCCAGCATCGTATCTTCATCATGTTCTACGACGATCAATGTATTTCCCAGATCTCTTAGATTCTTCAATGTACGGATCAATTTGTCATTATCTCTCTGATGAAGTCCGATACTTGGTTCATCAAGAATATAAGCAACTCCAACCAGACCAGAACCAATCTGTGTCGCCAAACGGATTCTCTGAGCTTCCCCTCCTGATAAAGTTCCTGTTGCTCTTGAGAGTGTCAAGTAATCAAGTCCTACATCGTTCAAGAAACCAATTCTTGCTTTGATCTCTTTTAATACCTGCTCTCCTATCATTTTCTGACGATCATTTAGTTCCATTGTCTCTAAAAATGTTACCATCTCACCAACAGACATATCACACATCTCGGCAATATTTTTACCAGCAACAGTAACAGCCAGTGATTCCTGTTTCAAACGCTGCCCGTGACACTCATCACATGGTGTGATCGTCATAAATGTTTCATATTCTGCTTTCATGTTCTGGGATGCTTCACGATATCTTCTTCCAACATTCTTGATGATTCCTTCAAATGCGACATCATAAACGCCTTCGCCTCTCTGACCCTTGTAATAGACTTTAACTTCTCTGCCACCTGTTCCATATAATAAAATATCCTTAATTTCCTGTGGATAATCCTTAAATGGTGTTTCCAGATCAAAATGATATTCTCTTGCCAGCGCATCTAAGATTGCTCTTGTGTAACTCTTCTTATCAGTTGATGACTGCCATCCAAATACCTGAATCGCACCCTCTGCAATGCTTAGTTTCTGATCTGGGATCATTAAATCTACATCAAACTCCATCTTGTATCCGAGTCCATGACATACTGGACACGCCCCAAATGGATTATTGAACGAAAAACTTCTTGGTTCTACTTCATCAATGCTGATATCACAATCCGGACATGAAAAACTCTGGCTGAAATTCATTGGTTCCCCGCCTATCACATCAACTGTCATCAAGCCATCTGCTAGATTCAGTGTTGTCTCAATAGAGTCAGTTAAACGTTTCTCGATTCCTGGTTTGATCACCAGACGGTCTACCACAATCTCAATGTTATGTTTCTTATTCTTCTCCATCGGTATATCTTCTGACAAATCATAGACATTGCCATCCACCCTGACACGGACATAGCCGCTTTTCTTCGCATTCTGAAATACCTTGACATGCTCTCCTTTTCTTCCGCGTACGATTGGTGCAAGAAGCTGGATTCTTGTCCGTTCTTCTAACTGCATTAAGCGGTCTACCATCTGATCAACTGTCTGCTTGCTGATCGGTTTTCCGCACTTTGGACAATGTGGAATCCCAACTCTTGCATATAATAATCGAAAATAGTCATAAATCTCTGTGACTGTTCCAACCGTAGATCGTGGGTTTCGATTGGTTGATTTCTGGTCAATAGAAATTGCAGGTGATAATCCTTCAATACTGTCTACATCCGGTTTCTCCATCTGACCTAAAAACTGTCTTGCATAAGAAGATAATGATTCCATATATCTTCTCTGCCCTTCTGCATAGATCGTGTCAAATGCCAAAGAAGATTTACCAGAACCACTCAATCCTGTAAAAACAACAAACTGATTTCTCGGTACTTCCAAATCTATATTCTTTAAATTATTTTCTCTCGCACCTTTGATGCGGATCATCTCTTTCTTCATTGATACGCTCCTAATCTGTAAATTTGTAATTCATTTAAATTCAGTCATCATATTCCTGATATGCAATCTTAAATTCCTTCAATTCATCTCGAAGCTGTGCTGCCATCTCAAAGTTTAATTCTGCTGCTGCCTGATTCATCTTCTTACTTAACCGCTCGATCTCTTCTTTTAGTTCCTTCTTGGACATAGATTCCATGTCCTTTTCATATCCCGTACTTTCTTCTTCGTGATCATCTGATATCTTAATGAGATCTCTGATATCTTTCTTGATCGTCTGTGGTGTAATTCCATGTTCTTTATTATACTTATCCTGAATTGTTCGTCTTCGTTCTGTCTCTGTGATCGCTGCATGCATAGAATCTGTCATGTTGTCTGCATACATGATCACATGCCCTTCACTATTTCTCGCAGCACGTCCGATCGTCTGTACAAGAGAAGTTTCAGAACGCAAGAATCCTTCTTTATCTGCATCAAGGATCGCTACTAACGTAATCTCTGGGATATCCAACCCCTCTCTTAATAAGTTGATTCCAACTAATACGTCAAAAACTCCCATTCTTAAATCTCTGACAATCTCAATTCTCTCTAATGTATCAATATCGGAATGCAGATATTTTACACGGATACCGACTTCACGCATGTAATCCGTTAATTCTTCTGCCATACGTTTGGTCAGTGTTGTAACAAGAACTTTATTCCCTTTATCTGTTTCCTTATGAATCTCTCCAAGCAAATCATCAATCTGTCCTTCTACCGGACGCACATCAATCGCTGGATCTAATAATCCTGTTGGTCTTATGATCTGTTCTGCCCTTAACAATTCATGCTCTTCTTCGTATTTACCAGGTGTTGCAGATACAAATAACATCTGATCGATCTTCTGCTCAAATTCACTAAATTCCAGAGGACGATTGTCCTTAGCCGATGGCAAACGAAATCCAAAGTCTACAAGTGTTGACTTTCTTGACTGATCTCCTGCATACATTCCTCCAATCTGCGGAACAGTAATATGTGACTCATCAATGATCATCAAAAAATCATCTCCAAAGAAATCGATCAATGTACTTGGTGGCTGTCCTGGTTCTAATCCTGCTAAATGTCTTGAGTAATTCTCAATCCCAGAACAAAATCCAGTCTCTCTTAACATTTCAATATCAAAATTTGTTCGTTCTGCAATTCTCTGTGCTTCGATCAGCTGGTCATGCTCTTTAAAATATGCCACTTGTTCGGCAAGTTCTTCTTTGATTCCTTTGATCGCACGTTCAATCTGCTCCTGTGGTACAACATAATGAGATGCAGGGAAGATTGCAACAAAATTAAGGCTCCTCTTTACTTCACCCGTTAAAACATCAAATTCTACGATCCGGTCAATCTCATCTCCAAAAAACTCAACTCTGACCGCATCCTCAAATGTAGATACCGGCAAAATCTCCAGCACATCTCCCTTAACCCTGAAGGTACCTCTCTTGAAATCAAGTTCGCTTCTTACATACTGAATATTGATCAGATCATCAATAACCTCATCCCTGTCTTTGATCATTCCAGGTCTTAGAGAGATCATCATCTCAGAATAACTTTCCTTACTACCAATTCCATAGATACAGGATACACTTGATACAACGATCACATCTTTACGTTCGATCAAAGCTGCTGTCGCACTATGTCTTAGCTTATCAATCTCGTCATTGACAGAGGAATCCTTCTCAATGTAAGTATCTGTCGATGGCACATATGCTTCTGGCTGATAGTAATCATAATAGGAAACAAAATATTCTACTGCATTATGCGGAAAAAATGCCTTAAATTCACTGTATAACTGTGCCGCCAATGTCTTATTATGGGCTAAGATCAATGTTGGTTTATTCAGATTCTGTATAATGTTGGCCATCGTAAACGTCTTACCGGAGCCTGTAACACCAAGAAGTGTCTCAAATTGATTTCCTTCCTTAAATCCCTTGGTAAGCTGCTCGATCGCCTGCGGCTGATCACCCATTGGTTTATATTCTGATACTAATTCAAAATGATCCATATAAATTCTCCCTGTGCAAAAAATCAAACAATTGCTATATGGTCTGCTGTTTATTGTGTGCCTTTTCTTTTATTTTCATCTATGCTTGATTATATCAAAGTATAAAAAGAAAGTACAGAACAAATCGAATGTTTGTTCTGTACTTATTTTATTGATTATTTCTTCTGTAAAATAGAAATTGCTTTATCAAGCTGTTCATCTGCTTTTGTCTTTGTATTGTCTTTTACCTCAACATCTGGTTTGATTCCTTTTTTGTGGATATTATGCCCAGCTGGTGTGTAATAAGATGAATATGTCAATTTAACATAAGAACCATCCCCAACTTCAAAAAATCCCTGCACGATTCCTTTGCCAAATGTCGTTTCTCCAACTAGTGTTCCTGTATTTCTATCTTTGACTGCTCCGGAAAGAATCTCCGCTGCACTTGCACTGTTACCATTTACTAAGACACATAATGGCATATCAAGCTGTTCATTTTTAGTATCTTTATAATATTTTTTATTGCCATTCTTATCTTCTGTATAAACGATCGTTCCCTTTGGAAGAATCTGGCTTGCAATATCTACCACACTTGTTAACAATCCTCCCGGATTATCTCTAAGATCAATGATCAATTTCTTGGCTCCTTGTTTCTTCAAACTTGCAAGGCCGCTTTTAAACTGGCTGACTGTCACTTCATCAAATTCAGTAACCTGAAGATATCCGATCTGATCTTTCAACATTTTCGTCTCAACCGTTGGATTCTCAATGGATTGTCTTGTAAATGTATATGTCTTTGTTGTCTGATTTCTTGTAAATGTTAAGTTTACCTTGGTTCCTTCTGCACCTTTGATCTTCTTTACAATATCATCAAGCGCATCTGATGTTTTTACTTTGTAATTTCCTACTTTTATTAAAACATCACCTTTCTTTAATCCACTTCCATCTGCCGGACTTCCTTTGACTGGTTTAACTACTGTGATAATACCTGTCTTGATATCCTGTGTCATGTAAATTCCTACTCCATAATATACTCCACTTGTTGACTCTTCCAGTTCTTTAAAGTCACTCTCTGAATAATATGTTGAGTATACATCACCAAGTCCTGCAACCAATCCTTTATATGTGTAATCTTCCAGATCACTTTTCTTCACAGATCCTTTATAATATTTATCAATAATCTGTTCAATACGATTAATCTTTCTTGCTGTCTGCAGTGTTGAGCTTGGAACAACGTATGCACGATAAAGGAAAAAACCTTCCACAATGCATACAACAACAAGAAGTCCTACAAGTATTTTTGATAATTTCTTCTTCATGAAATTAGTTCCTTTCTTTTATGTAATGTATTCTGTTTGAACACATGTTATTATAAGTAATTTTGAGGATTTACATAATTTCCATTCTTTTTCACAACAAAATGCAAATGAGCTCCTGACACCATTCCTGTTGCCCCTGATCTCGCAATTGTCTGTCCCTTGCTGACTCTTGAACCTGAAGATACAAGAAGTTTTGAACAGTGAAGATACATTGTTTCCAACCCATTTCCATGACTGATCTTTAAATAATTTCCATTGTAAGAATTATATCCTGCATCTATGACTGTCCCAGATGCTGCTGCCACGATCGTTGATCCTGTCGAGCAGGGAATATCAATTCCTGCATGTAATTTCCTTACTCCTGTCACTGGATGAATGCGGTATCCATATCCAGATGAAATACTGTGGCAGGATGGAACCGGCCAGCCAAGATTTCTAGAAGAAGTAGTTGTTGTATTATTCTTCTTCGCTGTTGTCGCAGATGCCGACGGTTTTGTCTGTGGTGGCCGTTTGCTTGTTGAACCTGCTGATGTACCAGTATCTGATTTAGATTCTTTGGCTGATTCTTTTACAGAAGCCATATCCAAATCTTTCTGGTCTGGCCCCTCTGCTTCAAATGCAGCAAGCAATGCACTGTTTGATGCTAGCTTCTTCTGATACCATACAATCTTCTCTTGTTTCTTCGCAACGGCCTGATCTAACTTCTCTTTCTTTACTTTTGCCTGCGCTGTTAACGTCTTTGCTGTTTGGTAATCCTTCTTTAAACGGCTTTCTACGATCTGAATTGTGTCTTCCGTTGTCTGTAATTTCAAAAACATATTGCTGTCATATTTTGAAACCTTTGAGACATAATCTGCCCGTCTTAGAAATTCCTGAAAATTGCTTGCTTCAAAGATTACTTCCATATAAGCCATATTCCCATTCTCATAAAGAAATTTAATACGCTTGCTCATAATCCTTGACTGTTCTTCTTTCGACTGTTTTGCTTCTTGCAAACGCTCCTGCGTATCTTTCAGTTCTTTTTGGACGGAAGAAAGCTTTGATCTGTACTTTTCATAAGTTTCATGACTTGCTGTCATTTTCTCATCAAGCTCTTTGATCTCATTTTGTATTTTTTTATTTTTTTCCTGAAGTTTTTTATTTTCATTCTGAACTTGTTGTTTTTTGTCCACTGCCCAGACGGGTACTTTATAAACATTTAATGTAAGCATTGCAGACAACATCATCAGGACAATTCCTATATGATATCTCCTTTTCATAGTCTCACCTTCCTAGACTTTTAAATACTTTCGGATCGTAATAGAACTTCCAAGCAACCCGATCACAATCCCAACTATTAAAGATAATGGTAATAAGTATATCATAATTTCCTGAATCGGTACAAACTTCATAAATACTGTAACTACATGGAATTTATCATTCATCCATGAAATGATACCCTCATAACCTGCAAAGATCACAGCTGTCGGAATCAACGAACCGATCACACCAATAATGATTCCTTCTGCACGAAATGGTGCTTTAATGAATCCATTTGCTGCACCTATAAGTTTCATGATCGCTATCTCTTCTTCTCTTACTGCTACTCCGACAGAAACTGTATTGCTCACAAGGAAAATAGAAACCGCCATCAGTATCACGATCACTGCTCCTGCAATATAGCTCCCCATCGTATTCATCTTTGTCATTCCTTCTGCTGCTCCCTCAGAGTAACGGACTTTTCTGACACCATCAATCTTCTCTAAATGTGATACCACCATTTTATATGATTCTACTTCCTTTAATGTGATCTCATAGGAATCAGATTCTTTTAATGGGTTGTTTCCTTCAAATCCTTCTAAAAGTTCTTCATTTCCCTGAAATACATCCTTCTTATAGATTTCCCATGCTTCTTCTGCTGATACATACCTCATCGTAGCAATATCTTCTTTTTGACGTATTTCTTTTCCAATCTCATTTTTTCTTTCTTTTGAAATTCCCTCATCAAAAAAAACAGAAATTCCAACCGATTGTTCCATCTGTTGCATCGTTGATCTGACATTTAATGCAACTGATAAAAAAGTTCCAAGCAAAAAGACACAAGCAATGATCGTTCCAAGTGATGCCAGTGAAAACATCTTATTCCTGAAAATATTTCTTGTGCCTTCCTTAATTCCATACAAAAATCTTCTAAATATCATAGAACCCCCTAGCTTCATCCTGCTGTATCTGTCCATCTTCGATCTGGATAACTCGTTTTCCCATCTCATTCACAAGTTCACGATTATGTGTAACAACCAATACTGTTGTTCCTTTCTTATTGATCTCTGACAAAAGTTCCATGATTTCCCTTGCCGTCACAGGGTCAAGATTCCCTGTTGGTTCGTCTGCCAGCAGTAATACCGGATGATTGACAAGTGCTCTGGCAATCGCTACCCTTTGTTGTTCTCCTCCTGATAATTCATTCGGAAATGCTTTCATACGATCTTTGAGTCCTACCATGTCAAGCATATTCTCCACTTGACGCTTGATATAGCGGTTTGGAGCCTCTACAACTTTCTGCGCAAAAGCCACATTCTCAAAGATGGTCCGATCCTTAAGCAGACGGAAATCCTGAAATACCATTCCCATCTGCCTTCGAAGTTTCGGAAGTTCCTTGCGTTTTAATTCTTTATAATTCTGTCCATTAACTATGATCTGACCACTTGTTGGTTCAAGTTCTTTCTGCAAAAGCTTCATAAGTGTCGTCTTTCCTGAACCACTTTTGCCAACGATAAATACAAACTCGCCCTTCTCTACATCAAGTGATACATTGGTAAGTCCTGTATTCTCTTTATCATATTCCTTCGTTACATTCTTTAATGTGATCATCATAATTCTAATCCATTGTGTCCATATGTTTCATATATTTGACTACCATCAGTGCTATTTTAAATGCAATGGCATCTTCAAAGTTTCTTAAGTCCAGATTCGTATTCTTCTGAATCTTGTCCAGACGATATACTAATGTATTACGATGAATAAATAACTGTCTGGATGTCTCGGATACATTCAGGTTATTCTCAAAAAATTTGTCGATCGTCGTTAATGTCTCTGCATCAATAGAATCTGGAGAATAATCTCCAAAAACTTCCCTGATAAACATCTTGCATAATGGAAGAGGCAGCTGATAAATCAGTCTTCCAATTCCAAGCTGATTGTATGCGATCACCTGAGCATCTTCATAGAAAATCTTACTGACTTCCAGTGCGATCTGTGCTTCCTTATATGATCTTGAAACATCTTTGATCGTCTCTGCAATGTTACCAATGGCAATCTTCACTTCCTTGATACCATATTCATTCAAGCCCTTCACAATCTCCCTGGCATGTGCTAGGAATTCTGTCTGGCCTTCTTCTCCATTGACTGGTGTCACATATACAATACTCTTCTCATCCACTGCTGTAATAAAATCAGTATCTCCATCTGTCTCAACTTCTTTCATAGCTTCTAACAGATTCTGATCCTTCTCATATTCTGCCTGAATCAGAAATGCTACCCTTCTCTGCTCAACTTCAATATGAAGCTTCTTAGAGCGATTATAAATATCAACTAATAATAAATTATCTCTTAACAAATTCTTTACAAAGTTCTCCTTATCCAGGCGTTCTTTGTACGCTGTCAACAGGTTCTGAATCTGCATCACCGCCAGTTTACCAATCGTATACGCATTCTCGCTCATTCCATTCACAAGAAGAATATATTCCAATCTCTGTTCATCGAAGATCTTAAAATACTGAAAACCATCGATTACCTGACTCTCTGCCATAGACTCTGCAAATTCTGTAGCATGTTCTGTCAAAGATTCCTGAACCTCCATTGTTGTTACTACGATACGACCGGACAGATCTAAAATACACAGATCGATTCCAGTCACTTCTTTCATTCCACTAATTGTCTCTTTTAATATCTGATTTGAAATCATCCTTTTATTAACCTTTCATATTTGCCGTTCAACCTTTTCTTTTACTATACAGCATTTTAACCAAAAAAAAAAGAAAAATTTAGTAATTTTTACATGATATTGTGGATTTTATACAAATTTTTAGCAAAAAACATACAAACTTTAAGCAAACTCCTGTGTCTCATTGCAGTAAATTCCTGTTTTATCGTAAAAAAGAGATGTTTCGAAGCTATCTTTCTTCAAAACATCTCTTTTATATTATACCTTATTTACTAAATTTCATCTTCCGTTCCAACAATAATACAGATTCTTGCACCGCTGCTTACTGTTCCAACTGTATATTCTGGATTCTTAAAATAACTCTTTAAATCCTGTCCTAAAGACTTGTCTTCAACAATGATCTTCGTATGTGTCAGTGATCCCTCTCTGTATGTTTTAACAGAACCCACTGTATATCCATCACTTGACAGTTTATCTTTCCATCTTCCAGCTAATCCGGAAATTGATGTTGAATTTTGGATCTCAATAGAAATATTCTTGGATGATGACGAACTTTCTGTTGTTTTCTTTGCTTCTGTTGTACTTGAACTTAATGCAGAACTTAAATCTCCATCTTCAGATAACATCTCATCAAAAACTCTCTTGGCTTCATCTGTATCCAGTTTGAACTTTCCATTACTTTCTGTTCCATCTAACACTTTGAAGTTTAGATTCTTATCTTTAATCTGGCGAATTCTCTTAAGATAGCTTTCTACATTTTCATAAGACCCATCAGAATCAACTGCATCAAAATATTCCTGTGCATATTCTTTATATTCAGATAACGATTTATCGTTCAATGCAGCAGCAACAGCTACACAAATCTCACCTGTAAGTTCTGCCTGCTGGTTCTTGTCTTCAAAAATATCAGTTTCACTCATCAGTGAATAAACAGCTGTTCCATTCAGACTGTTCTCACCCTCATTCAATGTAACATATTTGTCTGTGGAATCAGTATAAGACATTGCCTGATCAAATTCTACTTTAATGTCCCCCGCCTTATTTATCAATGTTACAAACTTCTTGCGTGATAACAATTCATAAGAATTAATTGTAATTCCAAGTGTATTCTCCACCTGTTTTTTCATCAAAGCTCCGTCTTCCTTCGTTGCTTTGATAACATCTGCAACCGTCGCCTCGCTTACATTTGTTCCAAGAGTTTCCTTTACCGCCTTCTTACCGCTCTTTGTAAGTTTTAATGTCATATCCTGACGTAATGGAACAAAAATCATCTCTTGGTTTCTATTATGATAAATTCGGATCACGATGGAATTTCCTGTCTGGATCATTCCAACGTCTACCTTTTCTTTACTTTCTTCTTTTAACTGCTTTGCAATCTCAGCTTTCTTATCTTTTTTGAATTTACTTGCAAAATATGTCTTAAATCCAAAAAAACTTGCAACTCCACCGATGGCTGTCACCAGTATCACTACAAGAATTCTGGCAAATATCGCTTTCGCACCAAGCTTATTCTTCTTTTTCTTCTTCGCCATCTTTCTGCTCCTTCCGTGTATAAACTTCGTTAAGTATATCAAATTATTCGATTTATTTCAACAATCCTCTATGTTATAATCGTCTTAATATTTTCTTAAAACACTAGATTTATAAACGAAACGAGGTATACCAATGAAAACTGTACTGATCACCGGAAGTTCCCGCGGAATCGGCCGTGAAACCGCCTTATATTTTGCATCTCAGGGCTGGAATGTCATTATCCATGGATTCCGTCACCCTGAAAAACTTGATTCATTAAAAACAGAAATCCTTTCTCATTCTGTATCCTGCCTGTCTTTTTGCGGTGATATCAGCAATCCTTTGTTTGTTGATAAAATGATCACGGAATCTCTGAAAGTCTTTCCAAAAATTGACTGTCTTGTAAACAATGCTGGCATTTCCCAAGTTGGACTGTTCACAGATGCAACCATCGATGACTGGAATTTAATGATCAACACAAATTTAACTTCCGTATTTACAACTTGTAAAAATATCATTCCACACATGCTTCATTATCATAAAGGAAAAATCATCAATATTTCTTCCATCTGGGGCGAAGCAGGTGCATCCTGCGAAGTTTTATATTCTACTACAAAAGGTGGAATCAATGCATTTACAAAGGCTTTAGCAAAAGAAGTTGCTGCTAGTAATATTCAGGTGAACGCCATTGCTTTTGGAATGATCGATACGGAAATGAATGCAGAATTTGATGAAGAAGATCTGGCTATGATCAAAGATGAGATCCCGGCAGATTATATTGCCAGCCCGAAAGAGGCGGCACAAATGGTTTATCATGTGGCAGAAGCACCTGGTTATATGACTGGGCAGATTGTTACTTTTTCTGGAGGATGGTATTAAATTTTAAGTTAATAGTTGGCCAACTGTAGAATTCGAGTATATGATAAAAAATAAATAAGCAACCGAAAGCGATGAGGTGGAATTTTTGCTCATATTTTGAACAAATCGCTGATCCGCCCAATTTCCTACGAAAACTCGCTCTGGAGTTTTGTCTAAGACAAAAATCTTTGAAGCTCAGACATTCGTCCAATTGGGCTGCGAATTTATTCAAAATATGGCAAAATTCCAATGCATCGCTTTCGGTTGCTTATTTATTTTTTATCATATACCAGAAGTCTATAGAATGGACAATTCACAAGATTTTCCCCGAAGCTTCGAAATATACTGCCTGCAGTTTAAAAGTTTCCGGCACAGTTTCATCGAAAGAAGCTGAGGAAGTCTGGTATCCCGCTTCATTCTTGGCAGGCCATCGCACAGCGATTTAGTTCAATCGGTGTTATTTGATCTCTTTTAACTTCTGTTAACGAATCCAAAACTTATCAACCAATACCGTTTAACATACACACTGTGTAGTGGTTTGACGCCCTGTGGTCGATTGTTTGACCGTAGCTGCGGGTATTTTAGCTCGTAGCGAGGGAGTTATCGAAGGAACAGGCGCGGATCAGCGATTTGTAAAAAACGCTTTCAAAAATGCGGAGTGTCATCCTTTTTTCTTATAAATATTTCTTCTTATCTTCTTTCTGACTCATACATGCAACACTATCTACAAATCAGAATTTACAATACTCCACAAATTTCTCCATCTCTTTCGTCATATATTTATTCGCATGATAAAACACCTGACGATACATCGTAATATCAATATCTTTGACATCTAATTTGGCAATTTTCCCTTCTTTGATATCTTTTTCTACGACAAATAATGGCAGATAGGAAAGTCCTTTTCCTGTCTTTAGCATTTTCTTGATAAATGCGGTATCACTGCATTCAAGAACCGGTGATAACGTCTGTTTTCGCAAGGATAATTCCTGTTCTAATGCCTGTCTGTAATTGGCATTTCGTTCGGTCAGATATAATGGTGCATTCAATATTTCTTCTACTTTGATATCCTTTTCCCCTGCGAATTTATAATTTGGTGCAGATACAAAGATCACAGGCTCGGCTTCCTCTAAGACTTTTACCCAGTTTTTATCCCATCTTGGTGTATCCAGAATATAAATGACATCGAGTTCATTATGCTCCATCATCTGAATCAACTTTTCTGGTGAATCAATCGTTATTTGGATCCTTACTTGTGGATGTTCATTGCGAAATTTTTCTACAATCTCTGGCAATTTTACCGTACAAAGGGATTCGATCGTTCCGATATGTAATGGATTTTTTAACTCTGCAGTATCATTCATTGCATCTTTTGCCTTATACATTTCATCAATGATCTTATTTGCATGGATCCAAAATTCTTTTCCGCTTGGTGTCAGTGTCACTTTTTTCCCTGTTCGGTCGAATAACCTGACTCCTAATTCTGTCTCTAACTGACGGATCTGAACAGTGACTGCTGATTGCGAATAGCCCAGTAATTCTGCGGCTTTCGAGAAGTTTTTTACTTGTGATATCTGCATAAATGTCTGTATCTGACGGAATTCCATTTTTTCTCCTTTGTACTATTATGAATAATTTTCAATGTTATTATTAAATCTATGAATTTGATTCATCTATATGTGGATGATACAATACAAACATAAAGACGTCAAACATTTTTTGTGCACATTAAACAAACTACGATGATATGTGATTATGCTTTTAGAGGAGTAATTAAAAATGGAAAAGAAAAAATTTAAACTTGGTCTGGTACCAAAACTCATTATTGCCATCATTATTGGTATCCTGTTTGGACAGTTCCTTCCAACTGGATTCTGCCGCTTTGTTGTAACACTGTCTGGATTCTTCAGTACCTACTTAAAATTCATCATTCCACTGATGATCCTTGCTTATGTAACCATGGGAATCGCTGATCTGTCACAGGGTGCTGGACAGCTGCTTTTAATTACCGTTGCTCTTGCTTATGGTTCAACTTTACTTGCTGGTACAGCTTCTTACCTTGTATCATCCAATCTGTTCCCACACTTTATGACTTCTGGGGCATTAGATCAGATTGCTGCGACTGCTGATGCGTCACTGAAACCTTATTTTTCACTGACGATCACACCGCTGTTTGATACATTATCTGCTGTTGTTCTTGCTTTCATTTTAGGATTATGCTTATCCACAATGAAAAGTAAAGAGATCGGAAACAGCCTTTACAACGGAATGAGCGATTTCTCAACGATCATCGATAAAGTACTGCACAAAACGATCATTCCTTTATTGCCATTATATATCTGCGGTACATTTACTGATATGACGAAATCAGGAAAAACATTTGCAATCCTTGGAATCTTATGGAAAGTATTCCTTGTAGTGATCATCATGCACTTTGTATGTATCACAATCCAGTTTATAATTGCAGGTTCTGTCAGCAAAAAGAATCCTTTCTCTCTTATTAAAAATCAGGTTCCTGGTTATACTACAGCTTTAGGAACTCAGTCTTCTGCTGCTACAATTCCTGTCAATCTGGAATGTGCAAAGAATGACGGTGTCAGTGCTCAGATCCGTAACTTTGTAGTGCCTCTTTGTGCCAATATCCACATGGCAGGTTCTATGATCACGATCACAGCATGTGCAACTGCTGTATGTTTGATGAATCAGTTACCGATCAGCCTTGCAACTGTTATTCCATTTATTATGACACTTGGTGTTGCAATGGTCGCTTCTCCTGGAGCTCCAGGTGGATCTATCATGACTGCATTGCCTTTCCTTTACATGGTATTTGGTACAACAGCAGGAGATACAAACGGACCAATCTGTGCTTTAATGGTCGCACTTTATATCACACAGGATTCCTTCGGAACTGCATGTAACATTTCCGGAGATAATGCGATCGGAATCGTCGTAGATTCTATTTACAAGAAATTTATCTTAAAAGAAGATACAGTGGAGGCTTAATTTATGTCTTTTATCAGTGCATTTGATGTTATGGGGCCAAATATGATCGGTCCCTCAAGCTCCCACACAGCTGGAGCTGCAAGGATCGCATTTCTCGCAAGAAAAATGTTAAATGGTACACTGAAAAAAGTTCAATTTACACTCTATGGATCTTTTGCAAAAACCTATCATGGACACGGAACGGATCGTGCCTTATTAGGTGGAATCATGGGATTTGGAACCGATGATATGAGAATCCGTGATTCTTTCGAGATTGCAAAAGACATTGGACTTGATTTCTCTTTTGTACCAAATGAAATAGAAACTGATGTCCATCCAAATACAGTGGATATCTTAATGACAAATGAAAACGGAGATCGCATCATGATCCGTGGGGAATCTTTAGGCGGTGGAAAAGCCAGGATCTGCCGTATCAATGATGTAGAAGTCGATTTTACTGGAGAATACAGTACCTTGATCGTGATTCAGAAAGATAAACCTGGCGTCGTTACTTATATCACAAAATGTCTAAGTGATCAGGATGTTAATATCGCTTTTATGCGTCTTTTCAGAGAATCTAAAGGAAATACCGCTTATTCTATCGTTGAATCCGATGGTCTTCTTCCTGAAAACATCGCAGACGAGATCAAAAAAAGTCCAAATGTCTCAGATGTTATGATCATTCAACTATAGAAAGGAGAATTGAAACGTTATGGATTTTAAAAACGCAATTGAATTACTTGAATTATGTAAAAAACATGATCTTCCAATCTCCGAAGTTATGAGACAGCGCGAGATCATAGAAGGAGAAAAAGAAGCTGATACAGTTCATGATGCAATGGCAAGAGTTCTTGAGATCATGAAAAATGCTGCTTTTACTCCGATCAAAGAACCAGTTCGTTCCATGGGTGGACTGATCGGTGGCGAGGCAAAGAAGATTGCTTCCCGGTATCATTCTGGAATTGGAATCTGTGGTGATCTGTTAGAAAAAAGTATGATCTATGCGATGGCGACTCTTGAGACGAATGCATCCATGGGGTTGATCGTAGCATCCCCAACCGCAGGGTCTGCCGGAATCGTTCCTGGACTTTTACTTGGGCTTCAGGAAGTTCATAAATTAGATGATGAACAGATCATTCAGGCACTGTTTAATGCCAGTGCGATCGGATATCTTGCTATGAGAAATGCAACGGTTGCAGGTGCTGTCGGCGGATGTCAGGCGGAAGTCGGTGTTGCTTCTGCGATGGCTGCTTCTGCCACTGTCGAACTGCTTGGCGGTGATCCAGAACAATGTCTTGGAGCTGCCTCTACCGTTTTAATGAATATGTTAGGTCTTGTTTGTGACCCCGTTGGCGGGTTGGTGGAATATCCATGCCAGAACCGTAATGCCGCAGGTGTTGCAAATGCGATCATCGCAGCTGAGATTTCTTTATCTGGAATCCATCAGCTCATCCCGTTTGACGAAATGTTAAACGCAATGTATATCGTTGGTAAACGACTGCCAGCTGAACTAAGAGAAACCGCCCAGGGAGGCTGCGCTGCAACTCCTTCTGCATGTGCCGCATGCGGAGGTTGTGCGTAAAAATTCCTTCAGAACACATTTTTAAATAGTAGGTAATAAATCAATCTCTTTTTTGCCTCTTTTGGGCGTTTTCATATATTGGAATCTAAAAGAGTGTCTGCATCACTTAATGATGCAGACACTCTTTATTTACTATATCTTAAGCATCCGATATCCAATACCTATATGTGTCTGTATATACTGCATGCCATCTTTATCTGGCTGTAATTTCTTCCGTAATGTTGCCATAAACACTCTAAGTGATGCAACATCATTTTCCAGTGAACTGCCCCAGATCTGTTGCGTAATATAAGTGTGAGTCAATACTTTTCCAACATTATGAGACAGCAAACATAATAATTTATATTCGATTGGTGTTAAATGCAGTTCTTTATCTTTTAAATATGTAGATCCTGCTGTATAGTCGATCTTTAACTCTCCATTTACAAAGACTGCTTGTTCTTGTTCCTCGCCTGACTGGATCAATGCTAATCGGCGCTGTGTAACCCTGATCCTTGCAAGCAGTTCATCAACTGAAAATGGTTTTGTGATATAATCATCTGCTCCTGCATCCAGTGCTTCTATTTTATCTACATCTTCACTTCTTGCACTGATAACGATAATTGGTACGTTAGACCATGTTCTTACTTTTTTGATCACATCCACACCTTCCATATCAGGCAATCCAAGATCTAATAAAATGATCTCTGGTTTATGAGAAGATGCCTCTAAAATAGCTGAACTTCCATTTTCTGCTGTAATATATTTATAATCATGTGTTTTTAATGTTGTCACGATCAGATTACGGATCGGCCGGTCATCCTCCACGACTAAAATTAATGCTTTATTCATTTAATGTAACCTCACTTAATGGCAGTGTAAAAGAAAAAATACAACCATGTGGTGTATTGTCCTCCAACACCAGTTTCCCGTTATGCACCTCTATGATCGAACGGCAAAGTGCCAAACCTAAACCAAGACTTCGATGGCTGTCTGCGATCGTATTTTTCCCTGTATAAAACATTTCAAATATATGCGGCTTCATTTCATCACAAATTCCAGGGCCGTTATCTTCTACTTGAATCTTTGCTTTTCCATTTTCATTCATGGCACAAATGCGGATTGTAGATCCTTTCGGTGTATATTTAATTGCATTATCGACCAGATTGATCAACACTTGCAGGATCAGCCGCACATCCATATGTGCAAGTATCAATTCATCGCATTCTGTAATGATCTGATACTCTTCATGTTTCCTGCTGATATGCCGTAATGATTCCGCGATCACCTCATCTAATAATTGATCTGTAAATTTCAGTTTTAATCTTCCATCATTTAATCTTGTGATCGATAATAAATTTTCAACGATATTGATCAGCCATTCTGAATCATCATAAATATCTGTATAAATCTGATGTTTTGTTATATCATCAAGACGTTCTCCACTATTTAACAGCATGTCTGCATTCCCAGAAATGGAACAAAGTGGTGTCCTTAGATCATGTGAGATCGCACGAAGCAGATCTGCTCTTAACTGTTCATTTTTGGCAAGAACGGAGATTTTTTCTTTCTCCATGATATTCTTTTTATTTTCCATGGCAAGTGCACATTCATTGATCACAGAAAGTAAGATACTATATTCGAAGGAATCTAATGTATATTCGTCAACTGGTATTGCGATCACACCATACACATTATCCTCAATACAAATGGCAAGGTATAGACACTGTGCATCTTTAAAACGTTCGGTCGTTGCTCCAGCACGCTGCTTATTTTCATACACCCATTTTGCGATCTCCTGCTCCCTGCTTGTCAATAAATCTTCTGTCTGTTCTTTCTTTTTATTCGAAAATATATGTGGTGCTGACAATTCATCGCCTTCCACAACATATGCCACAATACTGCGGTCTAATAATTTGATAAGCTGTGTACATGTAATACTTAAAATATCCGTATCGTTTTTTGCTTTTTGAAGTAACCGGTCTGTGTCAAATAAAATCTGTGTACGAAATGCAGATTGTGCTGAAAGCCTTGCATGTGTTTTTAATTTTGCTGCAAGTGTTCCAGTAATGACAGAAGATATTAACATGATCACAAAAGTTACCGGATATCCAACTGCATACGTCCGAAATGACATTCTTGGTTCCGTAAGGAAAAAGCAGAACAAAAATACACTTAAGACAGAACCTCCAATGCTGTATAAATATCCATCTGTAAGGATTGACGTTAATAAAACACCCAAAATATAAATTGTAACGATGTTTGTATCTGTAAATTGAAGTTTCTGGATGAATAGACCGATCAACGTACAAACTGCAAATATAAATAATGTTAATAAACTGTCTTTCATCGTAGGCTTTCCTACATAAACCGCTCCATGCGGTTTTCGATAATTATCTAAGTTCATCGCATCTGGAATAATGTGGATATCAATATCAGGAACAGCCTCGATCAACTTTTCTGTTAATGTCTGTTTGCTGAAAAAGTGATTTCTCTTTGCACTACTTTGTCCGATCACGATTTTTGTGACATTTGATAAATGTGCATATTCCGCGATCTGTACCGGAACATTTTCCCCATGTGTCATTACGATTTCCGCACCAGATTCCTTTGCAAATTGTACATGAGCTTCCAGTCTTCTTTTGTCCGATTCTCTTTCTCTTTTTCCTGTCTGTACATACAATGCCGTAAAACGTGCCCGCATATCTCTTGCCATTTTTGCTGCTGTACGTATGATCTTTTCATTCGATGGTGAAGAAGAAAGACAAACAAGAATGTGTTCGTTTTCTGTGTTCAGCTCTACAAATTCTCCTGTGCTCATCTTGGCCCCCTTTCCTTATCGGATGCATTATATCATGATCGTCAATAATAATCCATAAACACATCAATCATCGTCATCATCTTGCTCCCTGTCAATTACTTTCCGATTTTCTCCAAGAAAATAATTTACTTTTTTCAAAAAGAATAACACAAATGCAAACATCAGTATTACCGCCAATGCTAAAATGAAGTCTGACATAAGCTCTCATCTCTTTTTCATGACATCAGATACAAAAACACTTTTTGATCGCTTTATATTCTCCTAATACCAATAATGTAACATCTTCCTTAAAACAGGTATCCGCAGATATCGCCATACTTACTTTTCCATCATCTTTTACTGCCATAATGTTAATATCATATTTTTTTCTAATATCAAGTTTTCCCACTGTCTTTCCGATCCATTCCTTCGGAACCTCTACCTCAAAAATCGCATGTGAGGCATCGACTTCCATATAATCAAGAATATGATCATCGGTATAACGGATCGTTGCCCATTTTGCCACCATTTTTTCTGGATAGACTACCTTATCGGCTCCATTTCGTAAGAGGAATTTTTCCTGTACATCTCGTTCAGCTCTGGAAATAACCATTTTGCCTCCAAGTTCTTTTAACAGACAGGTGGTTTCCAACGAATTTTGGAAATTCCCACCGATCGTAACAAAACAGATATCATAATTTGCAATCCCCAGAGATTTTAAAAATTCCTCATTCGTACTGTCCCCGATCTGTGCATTCGTAACATATGGAAGTGCATCATTCACTCTTTCCTCATCCAGATCAACTGCCATGATCTCATGTCCAAGCTGACTTGACTGTATCGCTATATGTTTTCCAAAACGTCCAAGTCCGATCAATAAAATATTCTTCATCATCAATTCCCTCTTTCTTTTATCCCACTATGATCTTATCAAGTGGTAGTCTTGCTTTTCGTTTATTTTTATCTGAAAATACTGCATAGATCAGCGTCAAACCGCCAACACGTCCCAGATACATCAGTATGATCAAAATGATCTGTGACAGAATATGAAGTTTTGGTGTGATTCCTAATGTTAAACCTACGGTTCCAACTGCAGATGCTGCTTCAAACAGACAGCTTGAAAGCGGCAGTCCCTCATACACACTGATCGTCATTCCGCCTGCAAAAAACAAGATAAAATACATCATTGCGATCGTTGTTGCATTTTTTATCACACTAGTATCGATTCTTCTTCCAAATGCTGTCACATCATCACAACTTTGAAAGGTCGCCAGTACATTTAAAAGTAACAGAGCAAATGTTGTTGTTTTCATACCTCCTGCTGTAGAACTTGGTGAACCTCCGATCAACATCAATAAAATCATCATTGCCTTTGATGCTCCTGTCAGCATCGAAAGATCTGTCGTATTAAATCCTGCAGTTCTCGGTGTCACAGCTTGAAACAATGATGCAAGCAACCTGTGAATCCCTGATAGATTTCCATAATCCTGAAAGAAAAAGAAAACAGCTGGTAACAAGATCAAACATAATGTTGTAGTTAGAATAATCTTGCTCTGCATATGGTAATGTTTGAACCGAAATTTATGAAGATAAATGTCTTCCCATGTAAAAAATCCAATTCCACCAATGACGATCAGTAACATGATCACAATGTTGATCACTGGATTTACCGCATATGATGTCAATGATACAAATGGATGCCCTTTTGTTCCAAGAAGATCAAATCCTGCATTACAAAAGGCTGATACAGAATGAAAGATCGACATCCAGATCCCCCGTAATCCAAAATCATGACAGAAAACAGGCATCATGAATAACGCACCGATCAATTCAATCAATAAAGTTCCTTTTAAAATAAAACTCATCAATCGAACGATCCCTCCTACTTTCGGTGCAGAGATCGCATTTTGCATCGTGCTTCGCTGCATAATCGATATTTTTCTTCCTGATAATATAAATACGGCTGTTGCTGTTGTTATAACTCCCAGACCTCCGATCTGTATCAGAAACATGATCACTGTCTGTCCAAAAACGGACCAGTAACTTCCAGTATCCACGACTGCAAGCCCTGTCACACATACTGCAGAAGTTGACGTAAATAATGCTTTATGAAATGGTGTTATAATTCCTTGAACCGATGAAATTGGCAGCATCAGGATCAATGCTCCAAAAAGGATCACTCCTGCGAACCCTAATATGATCACCTGAAATGATGTTAAATGTCTTTTTTTATGAATCTTCCATGGCATATATGATCTTACCTCTTTTTCAAATTATTTTATGACCTTTTGATCTTATCATCATTATATCTTTTATGATAAAAAGATAGTGTAAGGATATGTTCTCTTGTATTAAGATTGTATAAAGAAAAAGGAGCTGGTATCGTTTTTTGATACTAGCTCCTTTTCTTCTATACGATATATGGAGTGCATTACAATGTTTTATCGAATGCTTTTTGCTAATTCTTTTGCTTCTTTTGTTAACTCTTGAATCTTATCAAAATCTCCTGCTTTCACAAGATCTCCTTTAACCATCCAGCTTCCATCAATGCATAAATGATTCCACTGACAAATGCATCTCCTCCACCGACACGGTCTAAGATGTGAAATCTTAACTTCTGGCTTTCATAAGTTTTTCCATCATACCAAAGATATGCCATCAGACTATTTTCACTGCAGCTATGTGCATATCTGACATGTCTTGCAATACATTTAATATTTGGATAACGTTTTACAAATCCATGAAACACCTCATCCTGCTGTTTGAAATCTGGTTGAAATGGAACTCCGTCTTTTACATCTCCTGTCTGATGATCCTGTTCATCTTTCCATAAATGATATGGTTCAATTCCAAATAAAACATCAATATATGGAAGACACATCGTACAGAAATCTCTTGCTTCCTCCCAATCCCAGAGAGTACTTCTAAATGTAGAAACAACAGGTAACCGTCTGCACAATGAGACAATTGAATCTCATAGAGAAATTGCACAGGCGATTGCCGCGCATGACCCTTTGAGAGCACAGGATGCAATGTATCTACATCTTGTTTATAACAGAAAGGTGATTTCCACTTCCACAATCTAGGGAAGCAAAAATTCCTGAGAACAACTTTATTTTTATTGCTCTCAGGAATTTTTATTTTCATCTTTTTTCATAAACCACACATTCATAAGGCTTCATTTGCAATCGGTTTCCAATCACTGTTGTCTGTTCATAATTTACAAATACAACACTTTCATAATCTTCTAGCAATTCTACGCTTTTTCCCTCAGAGCTAAAATTACAGATTAACACAAGCTTCTGATCTCCATACGATCTGCTATATGCAAAAATATGGTATTCTTCCTCATACATTGGCTTAAAATCACCATATGTCAATATCTCATTATATTCTCCTGATTTTCGAAATGCGATGAGTCTTTTATAGAAATTTAAAATAGATCCATATTCTTTTTCTTCATCTTTGACATTAACGATCTTATAATTTTCATTCACTGGCATCCAAGGTTTCTCTGTTGAAAATCCTGCATTTTCATCGTGATTCCACTGCATTGGCGTTCTCGCATTATCTCTGCTATGATGACTTGCTATTTTCAATGCCTGTTCTTCTGACATTCCAGCTTCCCGTGCAATATGATACTGGTTAATCGTTTCCAGATCATTAAACTCTGCATATTCCCATCTGCGGTTACTCATTCCAATTTCCTGTCCTTGATATAGAAATGGTAATCCCCTCTGACAAAGCATGATCATTGCAAGTGCTGACAGGCTATAAAATCCATAATCTTCTTCTGGAATGAACAGGCTCGCTCCTCTTGGCTGGTCATGATTTTCGATAATGTTCGCTTCAAATCCTGCCTTTTCGATGATCTTTTGGTTATGAAATGTTTCTTTTTTCCAGTCATCAAATGGCTGCGGCCAGTCATAATCCATATAGTTTTTCCCTTTTCGATATGCATGACATGGCTCAAATGCAAAAATTGTGGAAAAATATCCTTGATCTCCGATAAATTGTGGAAGAATTTCTTCTTTGACAAACATTGCTTCTCCAACAGTTAATGCATCGTATGGTTCAAAACAACGATGTTTCATTTCCAGAAGAAAATCTCCGATTCCTTTAACTTTTCCAGCTACTTTATATACATCTGCGAGTCCGTCCGGACCATCTGGTTCTAAGTCACTCCATGTCAGGTCTTTCTTGATATTCATGATCGCATCAATCCTAAAACCTGCAAGTCCCTGATCCATCCACCAACAGATCATCTCATAAATCTTCTCTCTGACAACTTCTTTTTCCCAATTTAGGTCTGGCTGTTCCTTTGCAAAGGAATGCAGATAAAACTTATTCTCATATCCTGGGACTTTCTCCCATACACTGCCGCCAAAATACGATCTCCAATTTGTTGGTGGCTGTCCATTTTTCCCCTCTTTGATATAAAAATAGGTTCCATATTCTCCATCTGGATCTGCCATTGCTTTTTGAAACCATTCATGTTGGCTGGAACAATGGTTTACAACCAGATCCATCAAAAGATACATGTCTCTTTTCTTTGCCTCATCAATCAAACGTTTCATATCTTCCATCGTTCCAAACATCGGATCGATCGCATAATAATCAGAGATATCGTAACCGTTATCCACCATTGGAGACTGATACATCGGAGATATCCACAAAATATCGATTCCAAGGTCTTTTAGATAGTCTAGTTTGTTGATAATTCCTTCAATATCACCGATTCCATCTCCATTGGTGTCTAAAAAGCTTTTGGGATAGATCTGATATGCGATTTTATTGTGCCACCATTTTTTCTTCATGTTTGATTCCTTTTTATTTTAATTTCTCTATTTTACACTCATGTGTTTTTGTTTCCCTATCATAATTAATACCAACCAATAACATATTATTTTTATATTCTTCCAAACTCTCAAAATACTTTTTATCTTTGATCTGCTTGATCGCACCTTCTGCACCCTTATCCCATTTCAATTCAACAACCAATGCTGGTTTTTCTGCAAATTGTTTCTTCGGAATAAATACCAAATCAGCAAATCCTTTTCCACCTGCCAGTTCTCTATGAATCGTATAGAAATTCCTTGCTGCATATAATGCTAATGAGATTGTATAACTCAATGCATTTTCATCATTATACTGGATATGTGATGTCTCAAAATGTGCCTGTTCAATCACTTTCGCTACCTGTTCTTCTCTGCCTTGCCAGATTGCATTTAATGTATCTGCAGAATCTTTTAGTGCTTTTGATACAGATCCCCAGTCTGATACTGAAACTGTATTTACATATTCTGCCCGAATCTCGCTGTTTGGTATCTTAACTGTTTTTGTTTTATCATCATATGCAAGATATCCCAGATGGATCAGCAGTGTCAACACATCATCTTCTGTGCGGAATGTTTCCATATCATTTGTAAAACTTTCAGTGTTAACTGCTACACTTTCCCCAGCGATCATACTTAAAACATCATCTTTTAAATGTTCAAAATTCATATCGATATAAACTTGCAACGCCTCAAAAGTCTCTGTCTGATTCCAATAATTTGATATCTTCTGAAATCTCATACTGTTTACAACTGATCTTGGACTATACACGGAAGGCACTCCATCAAACGAATAGCCATCATACCAGTTCTTGACTTCTTCCATGTCCATTCCATACTGTTTGCAGAGTTTTTCGACTTCTTTCTCTGTAAATCCAACATAACATGCTAATGGTCCCGGATTGATCATGGAAAATTCATCAAACATATTCAGTGCTGAATGAGTTCCATATTTTTTAATTGGTAAAATTCCTGTCATATAAGATAGATAAATACATGCTTTGTCTTTTAAAAGATCTCTTAAAAAATCTAAATATTTTTCCTGCGCTTCTTTATCTTTTTTATATTCTCTAAAAATACAATCCCATTCATCAATGATCACAACAAATGGGCATTGCGTTTGTGCATAAACATCCTGCATAGACTCGATTAGATCTGTATCATCAAAGTAATCAACTTCTGGATATTCCATTTTTAAATCTCTGATCACGAGTTTCTTTACACGTTCGATCAATTTTTCTACATTATAACTTCGGCTTAGAAATTCCTGCATATTTAAGAATATCGTATTGTATTGATTCAGGTATTTTTCAAAGTCTTTATCTTTTGCAATTTCAAAACTATGAAATAATTTTTTTGAATCACATCCACGACTATAATAAGCTGTCAACATATTCGCAGCCATAGATTTTCCAAATCTTCTTGGGCGGCTGACGCAGACATAATTTTGTGCTGTATCAAGTACGGAATTCGTATATTTTATCATTCCAGTTTTATCTACATAGATTTCAGACTGGATCATTCTTCTGAACTTTTCATTTCCTGGATTTAGATAATTTCCCATACGGATACACCTCCTTGACTAAACCTATTGCAAACTTTTCTTTTATTATAAGATAATGCAATTTTTCCTACAAGGCTTTCTTTCCACATTCATTGTGGTAACAAATAGTCTTTTCAATCTATTTTCCCATGGTTATAATAAAAGCATCAAAAACAACAGAAAACATTTCGCGGAATGTCTGATATCTTAAACTTGTCATACTGACGATTGTCAGAGAAAGGAATTGAATTATGAAAATCGTAGCAGTTAGCACATGTACAGCAGGAATCGCTCATACTTATATGTCTCAGGAAGCATTAGAACAGGAATGTGAAAAAAGAACTGGGTACAAGCCCTGATATCGATCTTTTATTATCAATTGTTAATGAAATCGAAAAGAACAAGTCCTCATTGTATGTGGAAGCGGAAAAGCCAGTTCCGAATTATTGGCGTATCAAGTAAAAGAAAATTTTGGGAACTATCTTGATGTCGTTGGAGTAACAAACCACCATTCTCTGGAATTATATGATTTTTCAAATGTTGATTATATCCTTACGACCGTTCCGATCGATATTCCTGTTCCGATCCCGATCATTCGAACATCAACATTTTTTGAAACAAGCTTTATTCATCAGGTAAATCAGGCAATCACCGATACCAGAAGCAGTCGTTTTATAGAATATTTTCATAAAAATATGGTATTGGGATCTTCTTCTGATGATAAAAATGAAATCCTTGAACACATGTGTGAAAATGCGGTCCAGAATTATGACATTCCAGACGACTTCTTCCATTATATTATGAAACGTGAGGAAATCGGACAAACATCTGATTCATCCGATCGACTGGGATGGAGAACCCGCACAATTGATCTTTCTTCTTTCCATGAAGGAAAGCGGAGAAAATACGATCAGTACTTTTATCGGATATGATACTGCAATTCCTCATGCAAAAACAGATGCTGTAAAAACTCCATTTGTCGCTTATGCAAAATTATCTCATGCAATGAATTGGGATGGAAATGGCGAAATGGTCAAACATATTTTTATGATCGGAGTTCCAAAAGAATCTGGTTCTAATCTTCATATGCGTATCATCTCTGAACTTAGTAAAAATATTATGAGAAATGCATGGAAAGAAAGCTTTATGAATGCTGCTTCTGCCGATGAAGCTCTAGAAATCTTAAAACTAATCGAAAAGGAGGTTATATAATATGGCAACAAAATCTAATAGAAAAAAACAAAGTCTTCTGTTTTTCCTATCTCTAAGTCAGAAAACATCTCTTCTGAAGATGCTTCTTTGCTATAATACGCTGCAAGCATATTCGCTGTATAGGATTTTCCAAAACGCCTTGGGCGGCTGTTACAAATATACGCATCTGTAGAATCCAGAACTTCATTCATACATGCAATTAATCCTGTTTTGTCTACATAAATTCTGGAATTCAGTGCTGCTTGGAACGCACTATTATCTGGATTAACAAATCTGCCTATTATTACACCACCCTTTAAACAACAAAAAATTTCGTACTATCATAAATATCTATATTGATTATGATAGCACGAAATTTTAGCTGCCTCAACTTATATTGATTACATGAAGTGTTTATATATAGAATTGTTTCTATCCTAGTTATTTACTGCAACATGTTTAGATTTATCTGAATTATAAACTTCTTCGTCAACCAGTCCTTCTGTCGCTGCTGTGATAACGGCTGCTGTTGCTGCTCCTGTTACGTTTGTCATTGTTCTTGCCATGTCAACGATCGTTGAGATTGGTGCGAATACGACAACTAATTCGATTGGTAATCCAAGTGCTGCAAATACGGCTGTTGATGTAATGGTTGCTGTTCCTGGAACTCCGACTGTTCCTACGGATACAACTAATGTGATCAGGATTAAGAATGCATACTGTGCAATTCCATAATGGTATCCTAACATATGAACACTGAATACTGCTGTTAATGCTGGCCAGATTCCTGCACATGCTGGCATTCCAACATTAGCTCCAAGACCTGCTGTAAAGGATGCAACGTCTGCATCAACTCCAAGTGCTTCTTTTAACTGTCTTAATGTGACTGGAATTGTACCAACACTGCTCTGTGTTGTAAATGCTACATACTGAGCTGGTGCGATTCCTTTGAAGAACTTGATTGGGCTTAATTTTGCTACAAATTTGACTAAAAGCCCTTCTACACCAAATGACTGAACTGCACATAAGATATAAGATAATACTAATGTACTTAATAATGGAAGTAATTCTGCCACGCTGCTTCTTCCAACGGCTCTTGCTAAGAAAGATAATACGGCATATGGTGTAAATCCAATGATCCAGTCAATCGCCTGTCCAATGACCTGATTTCCTGCATCAATAAATGCTTTAAATGGTTTGACTGATTCATTATCTTTTGAAATTGCATTGTAAGATAATGCAATGATGATCGCAAATACAACGATTGGTATGATCTGTCCTTCACTCCAGTTTGTTGCAAAGTTACTTGGGAATAGGTTTACGATCGTATCAACTACTGATGGTACTTCAACTTTCTGATATCCATCTGCTACTTTATAAGCAAATCCATCACCAACATTTAAGATGACTGCTACGATCACTGTGATCGTACTTGCGATTGCTGTATTTAAGATCAAGAAGAAGATTGATTTTCCACCGATCTTCTTTAAGTGAATAGATTCACTTAAGTTTGTGATACTTGCAATGATACTAAATAACAGCATTGGTACAACGAGTGCTGTTAATACGTTTGTATAAATACGTCCGAAAATTTCAACATATGTAAAATGATTTCCGAATCCCAGACCAACTGCGATTCCAAAGACTGTTGCTAATAATGTTAAAAGTCCGAAGTCTACGCCTTTCTTATAATCTAAATAGTAAATTACTGCAAACAGAACAACTGTGACTGCTAGTGCGGCAAAATCTGTTGTGTTAATGCTCATTTTGTTACACATCCTCTCATTCGTTTTTTCTTTTCATAGTTTTTCAATAGGAATTATTCGTATAATAGCATTTCCTAAGGAATGTGTCAACAATATTTAATGCTTCTTTTTTTGTACAATCATAATTTAAAATCATACATTATTTATTTTCCATCTTTATCACTCACAACACTCTTTCCATTTAAAAATTTTGCAGCTACATTTCGATCGTCTGCAAGATAGATCATTCTTTCTAATCGTTCTTTCACTTTATCTTTACATATTTATAATAATTTTTGCAACTCTTTATAAATTCTTTAGAATTATTCATAATTTATACATTGAATGAACCAGGAATTTTGCTATACTTAAGACATAGTTTTTCATATATATTTTTTAATCCTCTCTTTTCAGAAAAGTATCCGTTCACATTATGTGAGCGGTCTTTTTTTATTCTAAGACAATTCAAGCTTACCAGTATACAACTGATAATAAGTTCCCTTATTCTTGATCAGATCTTCATGATCTCCACGTTCAATGATCTTACCATGTTCAAGTACAATAATTGCATCACTATTTCGGATCGTAGATAATCTATGAGCGATCACAAATACAGTTCTGCCTTTCATCAAGTTATCCATTCCTCTCTGTACGATACTTTCTGTTCGTGTATCAATACTTGATGTTGCTTCGTCTAAGATCAGTACTGGTGGGTTAGCAACTGCTGCTCTGGCAATAGAGAGTAACTGTCTCTGCCCCTGAGATAAGCCTTCTCCGTCTCCGCTGATCACTGTATCGTAACCGTCTGGAAGCATTTGAATGAACTGGTCTGCATGAGCTAATTTTGCTGCTCCATAGATTTCTTCATCTGTTGCATCTAAGTTTCCATAACGAATGTTGTCTTTGATTGTTCCTGTAAAGAGGTGTGTATCCTGTAATACGATTCCCAAGGAACGTCTTAAGTCGTCTTTCTTGATCTTCTTGATGTTGATTCCGTCATAGCGGATCTTTCCGTCCTGAATATCATAGAAGCGGTTGATCAGGTTTGTGATCGTTGTTTTTCCGGCTCCTGTGGATCCTACAAATGCCAGTTTCTGTCCTGGTTTTGCAAACAAACTGATGTCATGAAGAATTGTTTTGTCTTCGTTGTAACCAAATGTTACATCTTCAAATCTTACATCTCCTGTTAATTCTGTGTAAGTTACAGATCCATCTGCAGAGTGTGGATGTTTCCATGCCCACATTCCTGTTCTTTCTTTACATTCGATGATATTTCCATTTTCATCTTTCTTCGCATTTACTAATCTTACATATCCTTCATCTGTTTCAGGTTCTTCGTCGATCAGTGCAAAGATTCTTTCTGCACCTGCCAGTGCCATAACGATGGAGTTGAACTGCTGAGCTACCTGCATAAATGGCTGTGTGAAACTCTTTGTAAACTGAAGGTATGATGCCATAACACCTAATGTGATTCCTCCAATTCCTTCAATGGCTAATACTCCACCTAAAACAGCTGTTAATACAAACTGAAGGTTTCCGATATTTCCTACAACCGGCCCCATGATGTTTGCATATTTGTTGGCATTTGCAGCACTTTCAAATAAAGCTTCATTTAACTGGTCAAATTCTTCTTCGGATTTGCGTTCGTGGTTAAAGACTTTGACAACTCTCTGTCCGTTCATTCGCTCTTCGATAAATCCTGTCACATCAGCTAAAGATTTCTGCTGACGGACAAAATATTTTCCACTGTTTCCGCCGATCGCTTTTGTGACTGCGATCATGATTCCGATAACAACAACTGCAAGAATCGTTAACACTGGGCTTAATGCTACCATTGAAATAAATGTTACGATGATCGTGAAAAATGCCATCATTGCTTGAGGAATCGCCTGACTGATCATCTGTCTTAAGGTGTCTGTATCATTTGTGTATAAACTCATGATAGAACCATTTGTATTTTGGTCAAAATAGCGGATTGGTAATGTCTGCATATGTTCAAACATATCATCTCTGACACGTTTTAAGACACCCTGTCCAATGAATACCATCATTCTTGTGTAGACAAATGTTGCGATCACACCTGCTGCAAAAATACATCCAAGAACGATCATTGCATGATAGAAGTTTGTAAAATCTGGATTACTCTGTCCAACTAATGGAAGGATAAAATCATCCAACATGAATTTTAAGGACAAGGATACAGATACGGAAGCTGCTGCACTAATGAAAATACAGATAAATACAATGATGATCTGCAATTTATAAGTATCTGTTACATATCTTAAAAGACGTTTTGCTGTCTTTAATATATTTTTGTTAAGCACCTTTTCTCTCTTTGATCCTTTACTCATCGTCTTCTCCTCCTTTCACTTGTGATTCATAGACTTCTCTGTAAATATCATTTGTCTTTAATAACTCTTCAGATGTTCCAATACCTGAGATCTTACCATCATCTAATACGATGATCTGATCTGCATCTTCAATCGAAGATACTCTCTGTGCAATGATGATCTTTGTAGTATTTGGAATTTCTTCTCTAAATGCTTTACGGATCAATGCATCTGTCTTTGTATCTACTGCACTTGTAGAATCATCTAAGATTAAGATCTTAGGTTTCTTTAATAACGCTCTTGCGATACATAATCTCTGTTTCTGTCCACCAGAAACATTGTTTCCACCCTGTACGATCTGTGTATTGTATCCAGCTGGGAATTCATTAACGAATCCATCTGCCTGTGCTAATTTACACATTCTCTGAACTTCTTCATCGGATGCATTTTCATCACCCCAGCGGATATTATCATATATAGTTCCTGTAAATAATACATTTTTCTGAAGCACCATGGATACCTGATCTCTTAATGCTTCTAAGTTATAATCACGAACATCGACTCCACCGACTTTGACACATCCTTCTGTGACATCGTAAAGTCTTGGGATCAGCTGAACTAATGTAGATTTTGCACTACCTGTTCCACCGATGATACCGATCGTCTGTCCTGATTTAATATGAAGATTGACATCTTTTAATGAAAGATTTCCGCCTTCTCCTGCATAGCTGAAATTCACATGATCAAAGATGATCTCTCCATCTTTGACTTCTGTTGCCGCATCTGCTTTATCCTGCATCTCTGGGACTTCTTCTAAGACTTCTGTGATACGATCTGTGGATGCTTCTGCGATCATGATCATAACGAATACGAATGTTACCATCATCAAAGAACCAATGATCTGTAGTGCGTATACGATAATACTTGTTAATTCTCCAGTTCCCATTGTTCCATGGATGATTCCTGTTCCACCGATCGCAACTAACAGCAGAACAACGACATACATTGTAAACTGCATAACTGGTGAGTTCCATGCAACAATCTTTTCTGCTTTTGTAAACAGTTTGTATACATACTTAGAAATTCCATGGAATTTATTGATTTCATAATCTTCACGTACAAATGCTTTTACCACACGAGATGCATTTACATTTTCCTGTACGGAATTATTTAAAATATCGTATTCATCAAATACTTTGATAAAATGTGGATGTGCTTTCTTTGCGATAAAGATCAATGTTCCACCTAATAATGGAATGACGATCAAGAACAATACCGCTACAGTCACACTATATTTTAATGTCATTACCCATGATAAAACTACCATGATCGGTGCTCTGGCAAGCAGACGGATACTCATCATATATGCCATCTGAATATTCGTGATATCAGTTGTCATACGTGTGACAAGTCCTGATGTCGCAAAGTGGTCAATATTCTTAAATGAGAATTCCTGCACTTTGTAGAAAATATCATGTCTTAAGTTCTTTGCATATCCAGCACCTGCAACGGCTGCCATATTTCCAGCTGAAATCCCGAAAAACAGGGATAACATTGCCATAGCAACCAGGATCACTCCTCGCTGGATAATATAATGTAAATCTCCACTTGTCATTCCGATATCAATGATATTTGCCATCTCCATCGGAATCAAAACTTCCATCAGTACCTCAAGAATTACCAGGATTGGAGCAAGTATGGATTGTTTTTTGTATTCTCGGACTGATTTTAATAGGGTCTTATTCATCTTTCTTTCCTTCCTCCTTGTGTTTTTCTATAAGATTTTGTAATACCTGATATAAAACATGTTTGCATGTTATGACATCTTCCTCAGGAATGCCTTTTTCCATTCTTTTTTCACTAAGCTTAATATCTTCCAAGATTGCCTGTCTTAATCCTTCGGCTTTCTCTGTTGGTATCAGCCGCTTCTTTCTAGCATCTCCTTTGACACTTTCTCTTGTCAGATATCCATTCTTCTCCATCAACTGTACATATCCTGTCACAGTTGATTTGCGGATCTGAAATTCTTCTTCAATGTCTTTTTGATAAAGATCTTTATGCATTGTTTCTAATAAAATAAACTTTAAAATATGTTTCTGCATGATGGTAAGATCAGCCTTGATCACTTTATCAATTGGCTGATTCCTCTTCATCTCATGTGATAACATATGGATCAGTTTTCCCATGTGCATGTTATTGATCTTATCATTTATATCCTGCATTCACTCATCCCTTTCTTTTCAAAATGGTTAGCTTCCTAACTTTTTAGTATTATACAGAGATTGATATTTAATGTCAACCATTATTTAATTGTTAACTATAGTAATTCATTTTGTTGACAATAAATTTTATTCATGCTAAAGTTCAGTTTAATAAGATATTTTGAATTTAAACAAAGGAAGGTACATATCATATGAATTCAGAGCAAAATTTAACCCGTGAAGAAGCAATCGCCATCTTAAATACACCTGATGAACAATTAAATGAACTAATCGAACGTGCCGGTGCACTTCGTAAAAAATATAAAGGGAATCATGTAAGCATTCATCTTTTAACAAATGCCAGAAGCGGAAACTGCTCCCAGAACTGTGCTTACTGCGCGCAATCCTGTCGTTCCCATGCAGATATTGAAAAATATAAATGGGTCGATGATGAAAAATTATATGGAGATAACACATTTGTCCATGATCATAAATTATCCCGTCATTGCATTGGATTAAGCGGTATGAAATTCAGCGATGATGAGATTGAAGAACTTGCTTCTAAAATTCGTAAGATGAAAGAAGAGGGTACACATTTATGCTGCTCTATCGGATTTTTAACAAAGAAGCAGGCCTTAATGTTAAAAGAAGCTGGATTAGACCGTATCAACCATAACTTAAATACAAGCCGTTCCAATTATCCAAATATCTGTACAACACATACATACGAACAGCGTGTAAACAATATTCATATGTTACAGGACCTTGGATTTGAAATCTGCAGCGGTGGTATCATTGGTATGGGCGAGAGTAAGGAAGATGTTGTTGATATGTTATTGGATCTGAAAGAAATCAATCCAGAAGCACTTCCGATCAACTTCTTAATTCCGATCAAAGGAACACCTCTGCAGGATAGAGATACTTCAAATTTGACACCAGAATACTGCCTGAAAGTATTATGTCTGGCAAGATTACTGGTTCCAACATCTGATATCCGCTGTGCCGCTGGACGTGAAATTTATTTTAAAGGAAGGGAAAAAGAATTATTGACCGTTGTGAATTCTATCTTTGCTTCAGGATATCTGACTGCAGATGGACAGGGAATTCAAGATACGATCAAGACGATTACGGATGCAGGATTTACGTGCGAAGTTGAATCTGACTAATTTTTGTACTCGCTAACAGAAGATTAAAGGTCTTTAAGAACACCAATTTATCAAAATGTTTAGTAAATAAAAAAACTCCCAACGTAAACATTACATTGTTATGCAAAAACTGGCACTGTCAAAAATCAAAAAACTGGCTATTTTAAAAATGCCAATTTTTCGATAAATTATAACACAATAAAGGAACGCCGCGTACTTAAAAAACTATATATGATCAAAGGAAACAGAAAGTGAGGAAAATAAAATGAAAGAAAATAAAGTACAATTTATTGCAGTTACAGCAATGGCAGTTGCCTTAACTTATGTGTTTACTGCATTTGTTAATGTAAGATTACCGATCGCAGCAAATGGAGGTCTGATTCATTTAGGAAATGTACCATTATTTATCATGGCGATCTTATTTGGGAAGAAAACAGGAGCAATTGCTGGTGGTGTTGGAATGGGATTATTTGATCTGTTATCTGGATGGACAGCATGGGCCCCATTTACATTTATTATTGTAGGTATTATGGGATATGTTGTTGGAGCAATAACAGAAAAACATGACCAGTATGGATGGAAAGTTGCAGCAATCTTTGCAGCATTTGTGATTAAGATCGTTGGTTATTATATCGCAGAGATCATCCTTTATGGAAACTTTGTTGCACCGATCACTTCTGTACCAGGAAATGTCGTACAGATTGCAGTTGCAGCTGTTATTGTCCTGATCGTGATCGAACCAATCGAGATTGCGGTTAAGAAAATTGGAATTACACAGTTTGCATAAATAAAAAAGAAAGTGAGTGGCAAATATGAGCAAATATAAGATCATGACACCAGGACCTGTTCAGGTTCCTGAGAATGTGAGACTTGCAAGAAGCATCTCAACAACAAATGCCGATCTAGATCCACAGTTTTATGATGAATATAAAGAAACCTGTGAATTGATCAGTAAATTACTTCATACAAAAAATGAGACTCTGATCCTAAGCGGAGAAGGAATTCTTGGATTAGAAGCAGCATGTGCATCCATGACAGAATCAGGAGATCGAGTACTAATTCTTGACAATGGAATTTATGGAGCAGGATTTGCGGATTTCGTATCTATGTATGGTGGAACAGCTGTAATGTATACAAAAGATTATAAAAATGCTTTTGATGTAAATGAATTAGATGCATACCTCAAGAAAGATCATGATTTTAAATACGCAACAATTGTTCATTGTGATACACCAAGCGGAATGTTAAATGATATTCATAAAATCTGCCCACTATTAAAATCCTATGGAATTATGACTGTCACAGATTCTGTATCAGGAATGTTTGGAAATGAAGTTGATGTTGATAAAGCACAAATTGATATTTTATGCGGTGGATCTCAAAAAGCCGTTTCAGCTCCTCCAGGACTTACATTTGTAACAATCAGTGATGAAGCAAAAGCAGCAATGGAAAACAGAAAAACACCAATTGCATCATTTTACTGCAATCTGACAATATTCAAAGACTACTACAAAAACCTATGGTTCCCATATACAATGCCGATCAGTGATATCTATGGATTAAAAGCCGCAATTGACAATATTGCAGCAGATAAAGACCTGATCAAACGACATGCAAAGATTGCAAATGCAACAAGAGAAGCATTAAAAGAATTCGGAATCAAGCTGCATTTAGAAAGTGGATTTTCAGATACCGTTACCGTCTTCGACGTACCAGAAGGAATGACAGCCGATGATATTCTCAAAAGAATGAGAGAAGAGCATCATATCATGTTAGCAGGATCATTTGGAGATCTGGCAGGAAAAGTCATCCGAATCGGACACATGGGTGCAAGCGCAAATGTAGGAGATATGCTTGAAGTTATGAGTGGCCTTGAGGAAACTTTGCGGTATTTGGGATGGAAGAGTGAGAAATCTTTGTTGAAGAGTTTTCATGATAAATTGTAGATTTTTAATTTGTTGAGTTGGCCAACTGTAGATTTCGAGTATATGAGGTGGCAACGATTAGCAGATTTTAAGTGCGTGTTGCCACCAGTTGTTTTAAATATTGATTCTTGTCTTATTTTTGTCACATATACGAAAGCCTACCCTCACAAATCACTATTTCAACTTAAACTGATTCTTCCAGAATTCCAACATTCCTTCATCTCTCATCTTACCAAGTTCTGCTGATAATGCGCTTCGATCTACTGACAAATACTCTGCCAGTTGCTGTCGATTAAATGGTATTGTAAATTCCTTACTTCCAGCACGCACAGCTTCTGATGATAAATAAGACAATACTTTATCCCTCAATGATCTCTGTGACATATGCTCTACTTTTCTTGTCATTTCTAATGTTCTTTCCGCTATAGATGATAATAAATTTCTTATGATCTTAGAATGAAATTCACAGCCATTTGAACATACTGTCAGTACTTTCTGAATATCTAAAAATAACACTTTTACATCTGTTTTTGCGACAACACCGACTTCTAAATGTTTGACTCCTGCACAGGCATAGACTTCTCCAAATAAGTCTCCAGGGCATGCTTCTCCTAAGATCATGACATTCCCCCAAACATCTTCTTTCATCATGTGAACTGTTCCTTCCAGAACCATACCAATCTGGGTAACTTTATCTCCTGTATGAAATATAAATTCATTTTTCTTGTAATTTCGCTCTTTTGCAGAAAGACAACTCATCATAGAATCAAGATCGTGTGTTCCAACTCCTGCAAAAAGTGCTGATGTAGGTATTTTCATTTTCATCTTCCTCGCTTATTTCGATTATAATAAAACAAAGAGCCGTATCAACTAACGACTCTCTGTATATTATATTCTCATTTGATAATTATTCTATCCAATTATTATTCGCGGAATGTGATCTCTCCTGTTTTCTCATCCATTGAATCGACAATTGCAAGGGATTCTAAGTGTGTCTGTTTTCTCAAGAAATCTCCACCTGGCTGGAATCCTTTCTCGATTACAACTCCGGCTCCGACTAGTTCTGCTCCAGAGTCTTTGACTAATTTTGCCAGTCCTTCTAAGGCTTTACCATTCGCAAGGAAATCATCGATCAGTAAAACTCGATCTCCCTCTCCTAAAAATTCTTTAGATACAATGATATCATAAACTCTTCCGTGTGTGTATGACTCTACTTTTGTTGTGTATACATCTCCAGCAATATTCTTTGTCTGTGTTTTCTTTGCAAATACGACTGGTACGTCAAAAATTTCTGCTGCTATACATGCAATTCCAATTCCTGATGCTTCAATTGTAAGAATTTTATTAATATTTTCACCTTCAAAACGTTTTTTTAATTCTTTTCCAATTTCACGGAATAATTTTACATCCATCTGGTGATTTAAAAAACGGTCTACTTTCAAGACATTTCCTTCTTTTACGACTCCATCTTTTCGGATTCTCTCTTTTAATAGCTCCATTGCTTGGCCTCCACGCTCTTTTGTATTTTAAATAATATTTTAACTACTTTTGCCTTGCTTTGCAAGCATTGCTTGCATTTCTTTTGGAAAATCTATATCACAAAGTTCAGATTCTTCCAGAACCTTGAAAAATCTGGCATTTTCTATATGTTTTTTTAGAATTTTTTTACCACCGCAATCACCTGTTAAAGATAAAAGCTCTTTTTTATATTTCTTTGAAAACCATACTGGATTGCCAAGTTCTTCTTCTGTCCTGACACATCCAAGTTCATAACGTCCTTCTGCCATAAAAGAGAGAAATCTTTCGATCGTCTCTCTTTTCATATTGGGCTGATCTGCTACAAAAAATGTATAGAAATCTGCATCTTTAGCTGCTTTGATTCCTGCTTTGATCGACCATGAAATCCCATATTGGCTTTCCTTACAAAATACTGTCGTTACCGAATCATATTGTATCTGTTTCATAATTTCCTGATACTGCGTGATAACAATAACTTCAAACTCTTCCTTTTCTTTGCATATATCGATCAGTCTGTCCAAACCATAACGGTACATCGGTTTGGTTTGGATATTTTTTAATAATTTATTTTCATAGCCAAAACGTTTGCTATTTCCTGATGCCAGATAAATAACTGCTGTTTTCATCCTATTTTTGTTCCATCAGACCCATTGCAATTTTTTCACTTGTGATCGGCAATTCACGAATCCACAATCCTGTCGCATTAAATACTGCATCTGCTATTGCTGGAGATGGTGTATTGATAACAATCTCTCCGATCGATTTTGCTCCAAATGGTCCAGTTGGTTCATAGCTGCTTTCGAATTCTACGCGAAGTTTTCCAACATCCACTCGTGATGGCACTTTATACTGCATGAAAGAATTCTGCTTCACATATCCATTCAAAGTATAATCAACGCCTTCATATAATGCCATTCCGATTCCCTGTCCAAGTCCGCCTTCTACCTGTACTCTTGCAAGATTTGGATTCACAGGTGTTCCACAGTCTACAACTGCAACGTAATCTAAGATCTCGATATGTCCTGTTTCTTTATCAAGCTCGATTTCAACCATTCCGACCATGAATGGAGGTGGTGATACTGGGGAACTATTTGTTTCTGTCACCTGGAATGTTTCATTATTGTTGACCATAGATGCTGTTGAAATATCAACTAATGAAATTTCTTTTCCACTCTCTGGATCGCTTACTTTTTTACCATCAAATTCCAGATTATCCGCAGAATCAATTTCCATCATTTGAGCTGCTTTATTTAAAATACGTCCTTTTAATTTTTCACACGCACGTTCTACTGCTTTTCCAGTAACGTAGGTAGAACTTGATGCATAAGATCCAGAATCATATGGTGATGTATCAGTGTCTGCTCCACTGACCATGATATCATCAATTGAACATTCCAGACATTCTGCTGCCATCTGTGCTAAGATCGTGTCACATCCAGTTCCCATATCTGCTGCTGCAATAGAAAGTGTATACAGTCCATCGTCATTTAATTTGATCGTTGCAGATCCAACGTCAACTCCCGAAATACCAGATCCCTGCATTGCCATAGAAACTCCAACACTTCGGACTTTTCCATTTCCCATATCCTTGCATGGATATTTCTCATCCCATTTGAGCATTTCCTTGGCACGAGCCAGACATCGGTCTAAAGCACAACTATTTGCTGTCTCTCCATAATATGCAGGCATAACATCGCCTTCACGAACCATATTCATCTCACGGATCTTTGTTGGATCCATGCCAATCTTCGCTGCCAGTTCACTCACTGCAGATTCCAGTGCAAAAATACCTTGCGTTGCACCATATCCACGATATGCACCTGCTGACATACGGTTTGTATACACAACATCATATGCAAAACGATGTGCCTCCAGATCTCTGTATAAAGGAATAGATTTATGTCCAGACAATCCAACGGTTGTCGGTCCATGTTCTCCATAAGCTCCTGTATTAGACAGTGTATACACATCAATCGCACGAATCTTTCCATTCTTATTTGCCCCGACACGAACTGTCACTTCCATCTCATGACGTGGAGAAGATGCAATCTGGGATTCTACTCTTGAAAAAATGATCTTAGATGGTTTCTTTGTCATCCATGTGACAAATGCTGGATATACTTCTGAAATCGCACTCTGTTTTGCACCAAATCCACCACCGATCCTAGGTTTGGATACTCGAATCTTTGATTTTGGAATACATAATGCATTTGCCAAGATTCTTCGTACATGGAATACGATCTGTGTGGAACTTACGACATTTAATCTTCCGTATTCATCAATAAAGCAATACGTTCTAAAAGTCTCCATCATCGCCTGCTGGTTGGCTTTTGTATGATATGTGTGTTCTACAACAACATCACAATCTTCCAATACTGCATCAACATCTCCCTCATGGGTTTCTTCTGTAGCGCACAGATTTTTCTTATTATCTGCTCCAATATTGCATAAAGCTTTCCAGTTATCTTCTGGATGCACTAATGGTGTACCCTCATCCATTGCTTTCCGTGGATCTAAGTTTGCAGGCAGTACATCATATTCTACACGCAACATCTTAATTGCCTGATCTACACACTTCTCATTCTCACCCGCAACGATCGCAACTGGATCTCCAACATATCGGACGTGCTGATCTAAGATCTGTCTATCATATGGACTTAACTCTGGATAAGTCTGTCCTGCCATCGTGAAACGTTCCTGTGGCACGTCTTCCCATGTATAAATTGCCTCGATTCCCGGCACTTTCATAGCAAATTGGGTATTGATCGATTTGATCATCGCATTGGCATATGGACTTCGGAGTAATTTTACGATCAAGCAGTCTTTTGGTGCCTTATCATCTGTAAATACAGGTTTTCCTGTCACAAGTGCCATTGCGTCTTTCTTCATAACTGGCTGATTGACTACTTTCATTCGGCACCTCCATTTTTATTTTTCTTGTATTCTAAAAAGTTTAAGATTCCTCGAAGCTGTCCTTCGTATCCTGAACATCTGCACAGATTTCCTGCTAAATATTCTTTGATCTCTTCTTCTGTTGGATCAGGAATCTCTCTGAACAATGCGATCGCATTCATGATCATTCCTGGATTACAGAATCCACACTGTTCTGCTCCCTGATTTGCAATAAATGCTCCAAACTCTGCTGCTTCTTCCTGCAACCCTTCTAATGTATCAATCTTATGCCCATCGACTCTTGCTGCAAGAATGGAACATGAAAGAATTGGCTGATCATCCATAAATACTGTACATAATCCACAGTTTGATGTCTCACATCCACGTTTCACACTGTAACATCCAAGATCTCTTACAAGATCGATCAGGAGAGTATCTGCCTCAATCTGTCTGCTTATTTTCTTTCCATTTAATGTAAATGTAATATTCATGACTAATTTTCCCTCCTTTCTTCTAACTGTGCCAATCCCCTTCTTATAAGGACTTCTGATAAATGTCTTCTATAATCCGCACTTCCTCGCATGTTACTTCCAAAATTAAGCTGTCCTGTGACTTCATCTGCAATCTTTCTTCTTCCTTCATCGTCTTTGATCATAACATTCCATTGATCTGATAATTTTACTTTTACCGCTCTTGATGGTCTTGCTCCAACAACTGCATAAGCCTCTTCCTTTCCTAATGAAATGGCACATGTTAAAACCGGAAAATCTGTCTTCGAATTTCTATGAGAAAGATAAACACTTTCCTGTGGATGTTTCTTGACGATCAGACGCACCAGAATATCATCTGGATATTTATTCACTGCAAACTGCTCCAGTGGAATAATTCCTTCGTGATGTAATTCCACATAACTGTCAAATGCAAGGAAGCAGCTTAATACATCTGAAAAACCAAACTTTCCGAAAATACTTCCGCCAACCGTAGCCAGATTACGAAACTGTACGCCAACGATATGTGTTACACTTTCTTTGACAGCTCCATGACTCCATGTATTTAATCCTTCATGAAGCTCGATCTGTCTTAATGTGACCATTGCTCCTATGGAAAATTTCTCATCATCTTCTTCAATCTGATCAAGCCCAAGTCCCGATAGATCAATTGCTTTTTGTACATTTCTTGTGACCATTTTAAGCCACAACATACCGCCAATCACACAGTTCGTCTTCTTCTGGTTCAGCTCATATGCCTGTTCAAGACTTTCTGCTTTGACATACTCCTTAATCTTTAACATTCTATTCATCCTTTCACATTTAGTTTCTTTATCACAAGAAAAAAGGAGTACTTTCCAAGAAAGTACTCCTAAGGTCTGCTTTTATAATCCCCAGTATTCTCCATAAGTATCTTTGATTTCCTGCACATCACTGTCAGAAATACCATTGATCGTCTTCTTAACAAACTGGTAAGTCCTTGGTCGTTTTGACTTCAACGCTGTTGGATTTTCTCTATAATCTCTGTAAGATTCTGCAAAATATTCAGAAGCTGTCTTTGTTACATAAGCTTTGTTATATCCTGTATATTTTGACTTCTCAGCTTTGTAAATCTTGTTCCACTCACTTGTGCTGACTTTATCTCCTGCAAGGAAGTTTGCAAAATGTCCAAGTTCATGTAATAATACATAATCTTTCGCACTCTGGATCTCAATCTTATGATTCCTTACACTGAACACTCCTGTATGTGATGCATTCTTATTGATCACAAACTTAAACTTTAATGTATCAAATGCATTAAGAATCTTCTTATCTGCCTTTGCTCCCAAAGTTTTTACAGTTGTTCCTTTAGAACCTGACTGTATAAGCTGTACAGTTGTTGTCTTAACCGTTGTCTGAATAACTGTCTTAATCGTTCTCTTGTTGGAACCCTTCTTATCGTAATCTTTCGTTGTTGTGATAACCTTTGTATCTACTACCTTACGCTGAGAATTACTCTGACTTGTTTTCTTTGTTGTCTTTGTCTTCCTTATTGTTGTTACTTTACTCTTTGAAGCTTTCTTCTTTAGTTTCTGAATTTTTGTGCTTTTCTTGATTGTTGTCTTTGTTGTTACTTTCGGTGCACTGCTCAATGGCACTTCAACACCATCAATCTTAATTGTTGATTCTTTTGGATGCTTCATTGTATCAACACTTTCAAATGAAGCCATCTGTTTCTCAAACTTCTTCTGCTGATGGTTATTATAAAATGTAACCCCGCCGAAAATTAATACAACTGCAAGAATAATTGACGTCAGTCCTGCTGCAACTTTCTTCTTCATAATTATCGCCCCTTCTTTATACTTATTTATACTTGATTTAGTTTCATGTTCCAACTTCCCCAAGTTTGAAACATCGTCTATCTATACACTTTCATCGTACAGTATTCAACTTTCTTTGTCAATGGATTTATCTCATTTAACGCAGCCTTTTACTTAACATTTCAGCATTTAACGCATATAAAACCGCTGTCTCTTTCGTGATCTTTCCATCTCTGTATGCCTGCATTAATGACTGGTCCATAGACATCATTCCGCTCCCCGTTGATGAATAGATCAGGCCATCGATCTGATGAACCTTATTCTCACGGATCATATTGCGGATCGCAGGAGTTACTTCCATGATCTCAAATACAGGGATCAGTGTTCCATCAACACTTGGAATCAACTGCTGTGAAATAACTGCCTGCAGAACAGATGCAAGCTGAATCGTGATCTGTCTTTGCTGGTTTGGTGGAAATACATCAATGATACGTTCAATCGTATTTGCTGCTCCAATCGTATGAAGTGTTGAAAATACAAGATGTCCCGTCTCTGCTGCGGTCATAACAACCTGTATTGTTTCATAATCTCTCATCTCTCCAAGCAAGATCACATCCGGACTTTGTCTTAATGCTGCACGTAAAGATGTTACATAATTCACCGTATCCATATTCACTTCTCTCTGGCTTACGATACTTTTCTTATGCTGGTGCAGAAATTCCAGCGGATCCTCTAATGTAATGATATGATCTTCTTTCGTCTCATTGATCTCTTCCACCATACAGGCAAGTGTCGTTGACTTTCCACTTCCAGCCGACCCAGTTACAAGCACCAGTCCTTTATTTAATTCACTCAGCCTCATTACCTGATCAGGTATTCCAATTTCTTTTGAATCCGGAAGACGAAATGCAATCACACGGATCACAGCTGCGAGCGATCCTCTCTGCTTATAAGCACTCACACGAAATCTTGATAACCCTGGGATCGCAAAAGAAAAATCATCATCTCCTGTTTTCAGTAATTTATCAATATTGCGGTCAGCTGCCATTTTATAAATCTCACGGATCATTTCTTCCGTATCCTGTGGCATCATTCGTTCTTCATTGATCCGGTGCATTACTCCATTTGTTTTCATTGTAAGAGGTAATCCGGCAATAATAAATAGATCCGATGCCTCTTTCTCTGCCGCCAATGTTAAAAATTCTTCTATGTTCATTTTGTCCCCTTTGATCATTTTCTTTGAAATACTGGAAGTGAATCATCTTTCTTCCATGTACCAACTGCTTCGTTTTTAAAACATAATATCTCATAGCAATGGTTTCTTTGTTTTTCTGGATAACAGATTCTGATCTTTACATTAATCTGCTGTTTACTTGTAATACTCTTTTGAAACTGTATAGTATGTTTTGTTTTATCATACGTGATACCTTTTAAATCCACCAAACTTTTTGATATATTTTTCATGTAAGATTTTTTATTTTTTGTTTTATGATAATTCTTCCACAGTTTCTTATCAATATGGCTTAACGTGCAATTTACTTCATTCGATGCCTTGTAATAATTTGTTGTTCTCTCCAGATTTTTTTGACTTAATGTATAATCCCCATTTGCACTGGAAATCGTAAGTGTTGCAAACACTGATAAACTAACAATGGTTAAAACCAGAACAATGGAAGCTGCTCCTATTCCAAGAAACGGCATTCTATGATCTTTCATTACTTTTCCCTCCTGGCAAATGTTTTAAAAGTTCCAAATGATATATCTGCTTCTTTGCCTTGAATATCGTTATCTTCCCATTTCTGTCTAATCCTTGATCATCAAAGCTGATCGTCATTTTATATACTGCGTTTTTCTTTTGGGTCATCTTCCAGTCTTTATCAAAATATCCCTGATAAATCCCTTGATCTTCTTCAAGCTTTGGAAAATACTCTTGATAATGTTCTATATCTGTATACCCTGTTTCAAACAGTTCTGCTGCCTGCGTGACACAATTTTTTGTCTCCGTAAGTTCTTTTGCTTTTACACTGATGTTATGTGACTTTACAAATATCTGTAAAAGAACCACCCCGCAGATCGCAAAGAAAAACAAGACAAACATCAATTCCATCAAGATCAAATGGCTTCCATTTCTCTTTTGTCTCATAGTCCCTCCTTACTCTCTGCTCTGTCTGTATACACAAGTCCGGTACTGCTTTCCATCTTCTCCTGTGATCGTAATACCATACATCTGGTCTTCCTCTTTTATCTCAAATCCTTTTGCCGGCACGATCTGTTCTCCCTGCATTTTCTCTGTATGAAGCCCTTCCCGAACCATCAATTCTCTTAAAGCGCCATTCTCCTGATAAATGTATGTATAATATTTTCTTCCGGCTGCCACTTCTGTATGAATCAAAGCCGTCTTATTATGAAATGTTCCAATGGAAATACTGTTTTGTTCATCCCACTGTTTTATTTTTTCTGTGACATAAGAAATATCAATTCTCTTCTCATAGTTATCATTCATTGCCGATGCCGTATGGCTGTATACATTTGCACCCACCATGATCAATGTAAATGCACACACTGCAAACGTCGCAAATAAAAGAATGAGAAACATCTTATCTACCATATGTTTTTGTCTCTCCACCGATATCACCTCTCGTTCAATGCGATCACAGTTACCTGCGGCATTCTGTTTGATCCTGTGATCTCGTAGGAAACTATAAACTTGTCTTTATCATAACTGACTCCATAATGTTGTTCCAGATATGACAGGCTTTCTGGATAACGGCCTTCTACCGCATAGCATTGTACTGCACCTTTGAGAACGGCATTCTTTGTGCTTTCTTCCTGGCGTTTCTGAGTTTCACTAAAAATACGGTTGCTGCTTCCCCACAACACTGCTGCCATGATCAGACATATTACGATTGGAAGCAGAAAAGCAATCTTACTTTTTATTTTTGTTTGTTTTTGAAAACGATTTTTCAAGGCACGCCTCCCTTATCCAATCCCTGCCATGATTCCTGCTAATGGCAGCATCACAGACAGCAAAATAACTCCTACGATCACACATAAAATCCCAACCAATGTTGGTTCCAGAATGCCGATCATTTTCTGAATCTGATCCTGAAGCTCCTTCTGATACAGATCCGCAGACTGTTCCATCACCTCATCAGTTGCTCCAGTTTCATATCCGATCACCATTAGTCGTTCCTGCATTCCTCCAAAAATATGAGATTCCTTCAGTGCTTTTGGAAATGATTCTCCATTTTTCATGTCTTCTCTGCACACCGCGATCTGTTTTCTTAACAGTTCATAATCTACCAGTTTTTCTGCAAGTGTAAGACTTTCATCTATATCAAGCCCACTCTTTAAAGACATCGCCATTCCACTTGCAAATCTCGTTCTTGCCCGTTTCCAAGCTAGCTTTTTCATAAATCCGATCTTTGAAATTTTTTCAAATAATTTATTCCTGAATTTTTCTGAAAAAACTGCACTACACACGATCATTAATACGATCACTGCAATTACAGAAAGTATGATCGCTGATTGTCTCATCCAGTTTCCAATATTTAAAATATTACGTGCTACACCTGTCATTTCCTGGCCAAGCTGAAGATAAACCTGTTCAAACACTGGCATTACTTTAATAAATAATACAATAATGATCACAAGCATCATTCCAAGCATTGCAACAGGATATGTTACTGCGCTTTTTACTGCTTCAAATATTTCTTCTTCTCTCTGATAATAAGCTGCCAGTGCTTCCATCGTCTCATCAAGTCTTCCTGTCTGCTCTCCGATCTCTGTCATATGCAATGCATATTCCGGAAATACCCCTGACTTCTTCATTGCTGGATATAGCATCCCACACATCTCGATTTCTTCTCGTATCTCTTTTAAAATCTCTCTTCCATCCCCAGAGACATCTCCATCTTCCATGATATAAATTCCTTCCAGCGAAGATATTCCTGATTTCAAGATCAACGCCATCTGACTGCAAAACGTGATCAATTCTTCATTGTTAAGTTTCCTCTTCATATCTGTCCCTTCTTAATAACTATACTGGAGTGCATAATGATCTCCATCTCCAACATATTCTTTTACATCATCTTTGTTATCATTGTTCGCTGCCAGTGTCGGATCTATCAATTCCCAACTCTTTCCATTAAATTTGATAATATTATCTATCCAGCCTTTTTCATCAAGCCACGTACTGATCCAAGCATGATAGACACTGCCAGAATACCCAATCTCAAGCTTCGTCGGAATTCCCTGCGATCTGAGCATCGCTGTCATCAATGCCGCATAATCAAAACATATCCCTTTCTTTGTCTCCAATGTCTCATCCACCGATGGCAGATAACCTTTTTGCACATTCTTTGCTTTGTCATCATCATATTTTATATTCTTAACAACATAATGGTATATCGATTTAACAATGGAAAGAGCATCTTCCTTTCCTTTCGCAAGTTCTTTTGCTTTCTTCACCGCTTTTGTTTCACTTGTAAACTCTACATATTGATTTGGATATAAAAACGGCAGAAATCTGTTCTTTAATTTTACATCAAAACTATCCATCATCAAAGCACTATATTCATCTCCTTGAATATTCTCATATACAGCGATCTGATACGTTCCATTCCCACATGTCAGTGGAAAATAAACTGGTTGTTTTGTTTTATTTACAAAATATTTATATGTTTTATCTTTCTTTCCTGTAATCTCTATGCTGATCTTTCTGGCATTTCCACTATATCTGACCGCAACATATCCTTGTGAGACATTCGATATATCTACAACTGCCTCCCCATAATCCAACACTTCATCTCCTGGTGCTTTTGGAGTTAAGACTTCTGCTTTTCTTGTATTTGTCGTTTGCTGTTTGTTCTTTTTACAGCCATTTAGGGATAATATAAAAATCAGACATGTCAGAATCAGGAGTGATTTCTTGACATGCTTCATTTGAGGCTCCTTTGTTTTTGTTAGTCTTTTCAGTATAACAGATTTTGATTTGTGAAGGTAGTCTTTATGATTAATGTAGCAAAATAAGAGAAAAAGGGGACAGCTCCTAAAAACGTGGAGCTGCCACCCTTCTCTTATAAATCTTATGTTTATACATCAATCTCTATTATTTTACAGAAAGAATTTCCTTATTTGCCTGTCCTTCTACAGCTCCATAAGTAAATGTGATCTTACTTCCTTCTGACTTCTTGCTTAATGCTGTTTTGACATCGTCGTCATTTACAAGAAATGTTTCAAAATTACCATTGGATAATTCAATTTCTACAGAGTTTGTATCTGCAAATCCATTGTATGTTCCTGTTGCTGTCTTTGGTTTTGCCTGTTCGTCTTTCTTGGATGCTGTTGATACTTCTTCTGTTGAGGATTTTGTTGCCTCTGTTGCCGTTGATACTGGTGTCTCTTTCTCTGTTGTATCTTCTGTATTATTCTCTGTAGTTGGTTCTTCCGTTGTTGCTTCTTCTGTTGTCTCACTGCTTGCTTCCGGGCTGCTTGGACTCTTCTTTCCACAGGCTGCTAATGTAAATGCACTTAGTACAAATATTGTTGAAATTAATAAAAATCTTTTTCTCATAATCAATTTACTCCTTTCTGAGATATTTTCAGTATATCCTATTTAATCTTTGATAGCAAGTTACTATCATATTCCTCTTATTATCTTCATATCATTAGAGGTAGAACATGAAGGAGGATATATGTTGAACGAAAAATATCAAATGCTGCTCGATCAATATGATATTTCTGTTTCTTATACCAGGCGGGGACGGGGTTGTGTTTTATGTTTTGGCAAAGATGATGTTTATGCCCTTTCTCAGACTTCTCTGTCTGAAGAGCGGCTTTGTGCCGTAGCCAAATGGACAGATGCCATGCACGATCATCATTTTTATAAGACCGATCAATATCTTTTAAATAAAGATGGTTATTTTCTTACATTTGACCGGTATTATGAGACGTTTGTGCTAAGAAAGACCTTTTCAGGAACGGAATGTGATATTCATTCTTTGAATGATGTAAAAACTGCTGCTCAAAATCTTGCCAGCTTTCATAATCACTGTCTTGATATTTCATTTTCATCCGAAAATCTCCGAAAATATAATTCCATTTCCAAGCAGTATGAACAGAAATATTCAGAATTAAAAAGCATTGGCCAGTACATACGAAAACGAAAAAACAAAGGGATTTTTGAATATCTGTTTCTGGAGCAGACAAAAGAATTCTGGGTGCAGTTAGAAGATTCTATAAAAATTTTAAACAATACCATACCATCGAGATCTGGGTGGTGTCATGGAAATTACAGCCACCATAATATTATCCTGACATCTGATTTCCCTGCTACAATTCATTTTGAACGGTTTTATCATGGTTATCCGATTCTTGATGTCTATTATTTTCTGAAAAAAGCACTTGAGAAAAATAATTATAACTTTACGTTTTGTGAAACATTTCTTGTAAATTACGACCGTTTTCTTCCTCTTTCCAAAAATGACCTATTATGCCTTTATGGACTGTTCTTATTCCCTGAAAAGTTCTGGAAGATCTCAAATCAGTACATGGCACACAAAAAACATTGGATTTCTCCACGATATATCGAGAAATTAGAGGAATTTGTCCACAAAAAAGACCTCCGCTCGATTTTTCTCGAAAAATATCTACAAATTTATAATGTTTTTTAATGCGTTTTAAGGTATAATTAAACAAAAGGCATTTTTATAACTTAAAGGAGGAGTAATTTATGAACTACAAAGAAACTTATCAAGAATGGCTTTCCAATCCTTATTTTGATGAAGAGACAAAAAAGGAATTAAAAGCCATTGAGAATGACGAAAATGAAATTAAAGAACGTTTCTATGCTAATCTAGCATTTGGAACTGCCGGACTTAGAGGAATCATTGGTGCTGGTATCAACCGTATGAATATTTATGTTGTAAGAAAAGCAACACAGGGGTTAGCTGACTATATCTTAGAGCAGGGAACAGACAAGAAACGTGTTGCCATCGCATTTGACTCAAGACATATGTCTCCAGAGTTTGCAGATGAAGCTGCACGCTGCCTTGCCGCTAACGGAATTAAAGCATTCATCTTTGAATCTTTACGCCCAACACCAGAATTATCATTTGCAGTTAGACATTTAGACTGTATTGCAGGTATCAACGTAACTGCCAGCCATAACCCACCACAGTATAACGGATACAAAGTATACTGGGAAGATGGTGCACAGTTTACAGATCCTCATGCTTCAGGTGTTACAGCCAAAGTTAATGCGATCACTGACATTTCAACTTGCAAAACAATATCCAAAGAAGATGCCGTAACAGCAGGTTTATATGAAGTGATCGGAAAAGAAGTTGATGATGCTTACATCGCAGAAGTTGAAAAACAGGTCATCAATCATGATTCTATTGATGCGATGGCTTCAAAATTAAAGATCGTCTATACTCCTCTCCATGGAACAGGTAACCTTCCAGTGCGCCGTGTACTTGATGACCTTGGATTTAAGAATGTATATGTTGTTCCTGAACAGGAACTGCCAGATGGTGACTTTCCAACAGTCAGCTATCCAAACCCAGAAGCAAAAGAAGCATTTGCATTAGGTCTTGCTCTTGCCAAAGAAAAAGACGCTGACCTTGTTCTTGCAACTGACCCTGATGCTGACCGTTTAGGTGTATATGTAAAAGACGCGAAGAGTGGAGAATACATTCCATTAACAGGTAATATGTCTGGTTCTTTATTATGTGAATATGTATTAAGCCAGAAAAAAGAAAAGGCTGGATCTCTTCCTGCAGATGGTGCTGTTGTTAAATCTATCGTTACAACAAACCTCGTAGATGAGATTGCAAAAGCTTACAATGTAAAACTAATCGAAGTATTAACAGGATTCAAATGGATTGGTAAAGAAATCCTTGGATTTGAGCAGAGTGGTAAAGGAACATACCTGTTTGGATTAGAAGAAAGCTACGGATGCCTGATCGGTACATACGCAAGAGACAAAGATGCTGTTTCTGCAACTGTTGCTCTTTGTGAAGCCGCTGCTTACTATGCAACAAAAGGTAAAACATTATGGGATGTTATGATCGATATGTACGAGAAATACGGTTACTGCGTAGACAGCATCACCGCTATGGACTTCCCAGGATTAGAAGGTATGGATAAGATGAAAGCTATGCTTTCTAACCTTCGTGAGAACCCATTAAAAGATATCGCTGGATACAAAGTTGTTAAGATCCGTGATTACATCAATGATACAATCCTTGATGTTGAAAGTGGTAAAGTAGAACCTACAGGACTTCCTGCTTCTAATGTTCTTTACTATGAACTTGAAGGTGGAGCTTGGGTATGCGTTCGTCCATCAGGAACAGAACCTAAGATCAAATTCTACTATGGAGTAAAAGCTTCCAGCATGGATGAGGCACAGGCTGAAAGTGCTAAATTTGCTGAATGGGCGAAAGCTCAGGCTTAATTTTAATTTGTATATTGGCCAACTGTAGAATTCGAGTATATGATAAAAAATAAATAAGAAACCGAAAGCGATGCATTGGAATTTTGCCATATTTTGAACAAAATTCCAATGCATCGCTTATATTGATTCTTATCTTATTTTTATCACATATACGAAAGACTATCAAATCAAAACTTTAGCCGCATCTGATTCCACCTTACTCCTCCATGTTCGGACTCAGATATGCCTTCATTCTCAAATCCAAATTTGGCATAATAATGCACCAAATGATCCTTACAAGTGAGCACTAATCCTTTTCTTCCATGCTTTCTTGCATCTTCAATCGCGCATTTGAGCAACTCTCCTGCATATCCATGTTTTCTATAAGCAGGTATTGTATTTACACCAAAGATCATCTGCCATGCTCCATCTTCATTGTGTAAATCTGCCTTTGCATACATCTCATCTGTGAGATCTTCTTCATCTGTTACAAATCCATCTACAAATGCAATTAATTTGTCTCCATCAAACATTAGCCAAAAATGATCAGCATAATATGTTAAGCGTTCCTCTAATTCTTCTCTTGTTGCGGCTTCCGCTGGTGGGAAACATTCTGCTTCGACAGCTGTTACTGCATCCAAATCTTTGATCGTTGCTATTCTTATATTCATGATATCTCCAACATCTTTATTGATCAATATTCTTCTTTAATGTTGCGGATCACTGTCATTTCCTGATTAGTGATATGTTTCTTCATGATCTGACGTGCTTCTTCTTTCTTTCCAGATTCGATCGCATTCACAAGTTCTTTATGCTCATTTAATAATACGATATGGTAATCTGTATCTTTAACATATTCCAGACGATAACGATAAAACTGTTCTCTTAAATTGCTAATGATCTGAATCAGTCTTGGATTTCCTGTCGCATCAAAAATAATATCATGGAATTCCATATCGCTATCTGCGATGGCTGCATTATCTCCAGATTCGATAGCTACTTCAAATTCCTGTAATGCTTTGTCTAATTTCGCTTTACCTTCTTCATCCATTCGTTCTGCTGCCAGTTCTGCTGCCAGTTCTTCCAGAGAACAGCGTACTTCTAATACATCTCTTAAATCTTTTTCTGTGATCCTTGCAACTTCTGCACCTTTTCTTGGAATCATAACTACAAGTCCTTCGAGTTCCAGCTTACGGATTGCTTCTCGGACTGGTGTTCTGCTGACTCCTAATCTATTAGCAAGTGCGATCTCCATCAGACGCTCTCCCGGTGCAAATTCTCCTGTGATGATCGCCTGTCTTAGTGTATTAAATACCACATCTCTCAGTGGAAGATATTCATTCATATTTACCTTTAATTTATCGCTCATAGTTTCTTCTCCTCCTGCTTTTTCCAATGTATCTTCAATTTTATTCTGTTCTGTTTTCTTACCTTGAAAATACATTATCGTATCGGTCTTACTACGTAGGCCTGTTTTATGTCCTCAATACTTCGTAATGATTTCAATGCGTTATCTGCTGTTTTCTTATCCTGAAAAATTGCGAAGATTGTTGGTCCGCTTCCGCTCATTAATGCACCCATTGCTCCCTGATCCATCAGGTGTTTCTTTACTTCCTCAATGATTGGATATTCTTTGATTGTTACTGTTTCTAGAACATTCTCCAAACGATCACAAATTCCTTTTAAATCTTTGGTCCTCAGACATTCTAACATGCCATCGATATCCGGGTGTTTCGCCAATCCTGAAAGATTAAGATTCTGATATACAAATGCTGTCGATACGCTGATCCCCGGTTTTGCGATCAGTATATAACATTCTGGCATTGCATCAACTCTTGAGAGCTTCTCTCCGATTCCTTCGGAAAGGGCTGTTCCACCCCAGATACAATAAGGAACATCTGCTCCAAGTGTTACTCCTATCTCACATAACTCGTCGATTGACAGGCCCAGATCAAACAGCTGATTCATACCTTTTAATGCTGCAGCACAGTTAGAACTTCCGCCAGCCATACCAGCAGCTACCGGAATTCTCTTATTTAGATTGATCTCTACACCATCTTTAATATGATATTTATCCTTCATGAGTTTCACTGCCTTGTATACAAGATTTCTCTCATCTGTTGGAAGAAATGTCAGATTACAAGTCATCTGAATCTTGTCATCTTTGATCTTCTTCATCGTCAGCAAATCATAAAGTCCAACCGTCTGCATGATCATGCGCACCTCATGGTATCCATCTTCGCGCCTTCTTAAAACATCTAGACCAAGATTGATCTTCCCATATGATTTTAGAACAATACTATTATCCATATGCACTCCTTTATCCTATGTGAAATAGTTTCTATCTCACATCTTGTATACAGAATATTATAATATTGTTCTTAAAAAAATGCAATCCTTATTTACTGAAATATTCCTATTTCTTTTACGATTAAAAGTTTATCCCCAGGTTTTATCTCACTGACTTCTTCATTTTGTTCTCTGATACTTTCGACCGTTGTAAAATAAGTTTTTGCAATAGACCACAAAGTATCTCCCTCCTTTACAACATATCCTACAATTCCAGGGATTTTTCGTATCTTTTCGTAGTCTAGTGCTTCTTCTTTCATGTCCGTCATAATTCTTTGTCTCGTCTTGTGAAAAGATATAAAATCAAACAAAATGGCTGTTCTGATTTCTATTTCTCCACCTTCTGTTGGAACCGCACTCATCTGATCAACCCTGACATCCAGCTGATAATCTTCATTTCCACTAAGATATTTTGTCTCTACAAAAAATGTAAATGGCTCCATGTAGGAACTGTTCATAACAGGTGTTGCATCCTCCGTAGAAAGATATAAAACGTCCGCCATCCACACACCTTCTACTGACAACCCTTGTTCTGTAATTTCTACATCATCTACCGTTACACTGCCTTTTACAGATAGCACTTGCAGAAGCTTCCCTGGTTCCTGTTCCATCCGAAAACGTTTACCTGATTTCATCACCGCCTGATTTTTCCCGATCAGAGTCTCAAAATCAAACATATGATATTCTGGAATCAGTGTTTTCTCCATGCTGCATCCATCATCCACATAACTGATTTTGTGGTCTTCATAGATTTTGATATCACAATCGATCGTTACTTCCAGAGAAATGATCCGCTCCTCTCCGTCTTCATCTGGTCTTACCTCCAGCTGCTGCCCACCCAGTGACATTCCTATTTTACCGATCATTCCTGGCACACATTCATAGCATTCTAACTGTGTATCCACAGGGATTTCCCATCTGGCATACTGAACTGGCATTTGTGCATCTTCCCCAAGATACAATATAAATACCTGCATTGATCCTTGAATCTCAATCATATGCTCTGCAATTTTTGCCTGTAGATTCTCTATATCTACCTGTGTCCACAATACCTGATAAACATTGGCTTTATTTGCAGGGAGAATCAACTCTTCTTTTAATCTCGCCAAATCTTTTTTATTTACGATAAGATCCGTAACCTGAATATCTTTTTTCAAAACAGATACATTTTCATCATGAATCGCTGTAATTCCTTCTTCTTTTATTTCTTCTGTAATCTGAAATGAGAATGTTAACAGCACACGGATACTGATCTTTCTTGAATTGATCAATACCGTGTTGATATCATCGATCGTATATTGTACTTTGACATAATCTGAAGGAAGTACCCCATCAATATGTACATACTCTTCAAACGGCAGTGAATATTCTAAAGATTCTAAAAATGTTGCCGTATCATTTGTTCCATACAGGCCCTGGAATAAGAATTCACCTTTCATCCTGACACGATCGATCATCATTTCCGTTTCCTGTATCTTTACCATCCCTCTTGTCTGAATCATCTTTTCTATATCTGGTTTTGTATCTGCAACATTACAGTCCTGATCGATCGTGATCTGCATCTGTTTTTTCGCTTTCGCCACAATCCCATAAAATTCTTTTTTCTCAAAATCCATAAAAAAATTCCTCCCTGTCTGTATATACAAATATATTCAGACAAGAAGGATTCTATGCATCACCCGTTAGTTTTCTAAAAGCATCATGCGGACATCTCTTGTAATCACATCCTGATAACTAAAACTTACTGTTTTATTCTGGTCATTACCTTCCGTATTCTCTAGTTCTACCAAAAAGATATTCGGATATGTCTGTTTGATCACGCCCTCTGCTGTCACAAATTTATGTCGTCCTCTGTTTGCACTAATCTTGATTTTGCTGCCAATCTGATTCTTAATTGACTGCCGTACTCTGTTAAGATCTAATTGTGTCATAAATTCACCTCTTTTATATACAGAATATTCTGGAAATTCTGTATAATGATTTTACTATTATAACATTTTGCCCAGTTTTTGTCAAATTTATGCATACAATATACTTTGCGTTTGTTTTAAATTTAAACTAAAAATCGAGGAATTCCATCTTTGAATTCCCCGATTTTACTTGTCTTATTAACAATCAACGTCAAAACGATCAATCTCTAAGATTATTTGCTCTTAGTTGTTTTGCTTGAAGATGTTGCTGTTGTAGTTGACTCAGATGTTGCTGCTGTAGATGCTGTAGTAGCTTTATATTTAAATTTAACTTCTTTCCACAGATCCTGATCTACAGATTTTGTATCATCCCAGTCTTTGTCAGCTGATTTTGTCCACTTCTTGTAAATTTTCTCATATGCTGCCTGCTGTTTTTCCTGCAGTAATGTGGATTTATTTGTTGCAGCTGCTGTTTTGTCATTTGGATTTAACATCTTGATGATCACGTATGCATCGTCTAATTCTACAATTCCACTTACCTGATTCTTCTTGAGTTTAGATGCCGCTGTTTCGAATTTATCTCCTAATGCTGATTTCCCTTTTGTATAGGACTCTTCATTGTCAGAGTTTACGCTGAATTTCTTAGCTACAGAACTTACACTCTGGCCTTTCTTGATCATCTTTAATGCTGATTTTGCTTTCTTTAACTGATCTTTCTTCTCAGCCGCTGTCATATCTTTTTCTTTTCCTGTCTTGCTGTCTGTTGTCTTTGTTGTGAAAACAAGTTTGTAGACTTTGACAGTTTTAGCTTCATCATCAGATACTGTTACATTTGCTTTCTTGGTGATCGCCTGCATCACTTTACTTGCAATTGTGCTTTCTTCGTAAAGTTTCTGGATCGTATCTTTATCAGCTTCTGTCTTCTTCATGACTTTCTTACCTGTTTCGTCTTTTGCGAAGGCATTTACGCTTTCTTTGATCTGTTTCTTCTCAGCTTTTGTTAATTTGACATTATAGTCATCTGCATGTGCTACTAAAACTTTGATCTGTTTTAACTGACTGATAACGCTGTCTTTTACTGACTTCTGCATTGTGATCTTCTTACCTTTGCTGTCTGTTCCGACCTGCATAGACCACATGCTGTCTCCAAAGTATGCTCCGTACTGTGCTTCTGCCTGATACTGCATGATTCTTGCATATACATGAGCTTCCTGGAATGTTACTTTCTGTCCTGCATATTCAAATAATGTCTTCTCATTCTTACTCTTACATCCTGTAAATAAAGAAAGAGTTAACGCAAGAACTGCAGTTAAACATAGCAACTTCTTTGCTAATTTCTTCATTTCATTTTCTCCTTCACATTTGAATTATATTCAGTTTATATCTTGCGATATTATAGCATAAAACTATCGGATTATCAATGAATTGAGAGAGTTCACACAATGTTCAATCTTTTCCAACTGTTTTACTTTCTTTGTTTTTGAAAGATCTAATACAAATGTTGGATTCTTTCCTGCCTGAAAGGATAATTCGTGTTTGTACTCTTCTAATACTTCTGGTATTTTTTCTACATCTACTGCTGCATCTGGCTTCATTTCAAATGAGATTTTTTCTCCTTTTTGTTTCACATCTGTCATGTAGGCATGATGAGCTAATGCTTTTAAATATGCAACATATAAAAGATTATAGACTGCCTTTGGCATTTCCCCAAAACGATCGATCAACTCGTCTGTCATATCTTCCATCTCATCTTTTGATTCAATTGAAGAAATTCGTTTGTATAATTCCAGTTTCTGATATTCATTGTATACATAAGTTGCTGGTATAAATGCACTGATGTCAAGATCGAGGGTCGTATCAAATTCCTCCTCTTCATGAAGTTCTCCTTTTAATTTAAGGACTGCTTCATTTAACATTTTGCAATAAAGATCATATCCAACAGCTTCCATATGGCCAGACTGTGCCTGTCCGAGAAGATTTCCTGCCCCACGGATTTCAAGATCTCTCATTGCAATCTTGTATCCAGAACCCAAATCTGTAAATTCTCGAATTGCCTGAAGACGTTTTTCTGCTGTTTCTTTTAGCAATGTGTTCTTCTTATACATTAAAAATGCAAATGCATTTCGGTTAGATCTTCCGACACGTCCCCTTAACTGGTATAACTGAGATAATCCAAGCTGGTTTGCATCGTGAATGATCATTGTATTAACATTCGGAATATCAAGTCCTGTCTCGATGATCGTTGTAGAAACTAAAACATCGATCTCATGATTCATAAATCCCATCATGATCTCTTCAAGTTCCTTCTCCTTCATCTGTCCATGAGCAAATGCAACTTTAGCATCTGGCAGCAATTTCTGAAGTTCTGCGGTAACTTCTGCAATGTTATTAACACGATTATACACGTAATATACCTGTCCACCGCGAGTCATTTCGCGATAAACTGCTTCTTTCACCAGTTCTTCATTATATTCCATTACATAAGTCTGTATTGCTCTTCGATCATGTGGCGGTTCTTCTAATACACTCATATCACGGATTCCGATCAGACTCATATGCAGTGTTCTTGGAATCGGTGTTGCTGATAAGGAAAGAACATCGACATCTTTTTTCATTGTCTTGATCTTCTCTTTATGAGTAACTCCAAACCGCTGTTCTTCGTCAATAACGAGAAGCCCAAGATTCTTATACTGCATGTCTTTTGAAAGCAGGCGATGTGTTCCGATCACAACATCTATAGTCCCACTTTTCAAACCTTCGATCGTCTCTCTCTGTTCTTTTGGAGTACAAAATCTTGACATCATACGAACTGTGATCGGATAATTATGAAATCTCTGGGCAAATGTATTGTAATGCTGTTGCGCAAGAATGGTTGTCGGCACAAGGTAGGCCACTTGTTTTCCATTATCTACTGCTTTAAATGCTGCACGAATCGCTACTTCTGTCTTTCCATAACCAACATCTCCACAGATCAGACGGTCCATGATCTTTTTGCTTTCCATATCACGTTTCGTATCATCAATTGCATTTAACTGATCTTGTGTTTCATCGTATGGGAATAATTCTTCAAATTCTTTCTGCCATACAGAGTCCTTATCATAGACATATCCTTCTTTTGCCTGTCTTATAGCATATAGTTGTACAAGTTCTTCCGCAATATCTTTAACCTGTCCTTTAACACGGGTCTTTGTCTTCTTCCATTCATTACCGCCTAATTTATGAAGCTTTGGCTTTCTGGCATTCGCGCTTGCATATTTTGCAATCTGATCTAAGGCTGATGCAAGAATAAATAAATTATCTCCACCCTGATATTCAATACTGATATAATCTTTTTCAACCCCATCCGTTGTGATCTTTTCGATTCCACGATAAATACCGACTCCGTGTTTTTCATGAACAACATAATCCCCGATATTGATATCCGCAAAACTGTGAATTTTTTTTCCCAGCTTTTTCTTTTCTTTTTTTCTACGCTGTTTTTCTTTTCTTCCTTTAAAAATATCTCCTTCAGAAATCAACACCCATTTGACTGCTGGATACTCAATTCCTGTAAGAAGCTTTCCTGCTGTCACAACAATCTGTCCTGCTTCTACTTCATGTGTCAGTTCTTTATCATAGGTAACAACCAATCCATTTTCTCTCAGATCATCACTTAAACGTTTGGCTCTTGTAACAGATGGAGATGCAACAACAATCTTATAACCTTTTTCCTGATATTTTGTAAGATCTTTGACCAGTTCTTCAAAACTATTGTTGTAGGACTGTATCGATTTTGTCTCCATAAATAAAGTTTTTGATACAACAAAATCATTGATCTCTGTGGAAATAACAGAGTAACTGATGATCGGATGTTTCTCAATCTGATATAAAATACTTTCATAATCTGTCACGGTATGTGCCTGTTTTGGAAGCAGATATCCACCTTCCAGTCGACTTTTCATACTTTCTGAATATTCAAGATAAAATGCATCTGCTCTTTCTCTGATATGTTTTGGTTCATCAAAATAGATCAGACTTTCTTTTGGAAAATAATCCAAGATACATTCTGTATTGTCATAAAAATAAGGAAGATATCCTTCGACTCCAATCAGCATATGAAGTTCTCTTAACTCCTCGCGGACACGATTCATTTCTTTTTTTAAACGTAACTGCTGATCTGTCTTTTTCTCTTTCTTGAATTTCTGAATTAATTTTTCGTAATCTTCTTCCATCTGGCGAAGACCATGATCGATTCTTGGCTGATTCAAAATGATCTCGGATGCCGGATAGATCGTAAGCGTCTCTACTTCTTCGATCGATCTCTGACTTTCTTTATCAAAGCTACGGATAGAATCAATTTCATCTCCCCAAAGTTCAATTCGATATGGACTTTCCTGAGTATAAGGAAAAATATCGATAATACCTCCACGAACCGCAAACTCTCCAGGCGCCTCAACAAATGGTGCTTTTTCATAGCCTCTAGCAACAAATTCTTCAGCAATTGCTGCTTCTTCTAATGTTTCTCCTGTTTTGAAAGTCATTTTGTGATTCTTGATATCGCTTAATGGAACAACCTGATCCATCACCGCATCAATCGTCATAACAAATATTCCACATTTATCATCAAGGATCTTTTTGATCGCCAGCATACGATCTCTTGCAATCGCATTTCCATGAACGTCTGCTGTATAAAATAATGGATCTTTTGCTGGAATATACTGTGCTTTTTCTCCAAAGAAATGACTTGCTTCCACCCACTGTCTTGCCTTATTTTCATCTGGCACAATAATGATCTTAAATTGTTTTTTCTTTTTATTTCCGATCAGACTTGTAAGATGCCATTTAGCCGTATCCGTACATCCTGACACCAGAATAGGACCTCTGTAGTCTTCAATTCCATCTTTTAGCTGTCTATATACCGGATCATCTTTTAATATATGTTTTAACACTTTTTATCCCTGCTTTTTCTTATTGTGGCGATTCATCGCTTCTGTGATGTCGCCCATAACGATCAGCTGTACGGCATCGTACACTTCATCAAAACGTTCCGCAAAAATTGCCTGTTCCTGTTTTGTAAAATGTCCTAACACATAATCTGCCAGATCGTATCCTTTTGGTTTCTCTCCGACACCAATCTTCACTCTTGGAAAATCCATGCTTCCTAAATGATTGATAATACTTTTTAATCCATTATGGCCACCGGCACTTCCTTTTCTTCGGATGCGTAATCTGCCGACATCAAGATCTATATCGTCATGAATGATAATAAAATCTTCTGGTTCTAATTTATAAAAATCCATGATCGGACGTAGACTTTCCCCGCTTAAGTTCATAAATGTCTGTGGTTTTACAAGAAGAACTTTCTCTCCTCCCATATAACCTGTTCCAATCAATGCCTTATATTTCCCTGTATTTATATTTATGCCTTCTTTGTCTGCAATATAATCAAGGGCTTCAAATCCAATATTGTGTCTTGTATTATCATATTTCTTTCCTGGATTTCCCAGTCCAACGATTACTTTCATAAAATGCTTCTCCTTTTCTTAAATCAAAGTCATTTTGTCACACTGACAAACACCCGGAAATCCTTAGATTCCCGGGTTATCTTTTTCTTTATTTAGCTATAGTATATCCCAATTTGCTGTTGTCAGCAAGATATTTATAATGTTTCAAAAAACTGTCTTGTTTTATTTACTTTATTCATTAAACTGTCAAACTGCTCTGGTGTCAATGACTGTGGTCCGTCACATAGTGCTTTTGCTGGATTATTATGAACTTCTACCATAAGTCCGTCTGCTCCTGCTGCGATCGCTGCTAATGACAGTGGTTCTACCATCTCTCGGATTCCTGTTGCGTGAGATGGGTCAACCATTACTGGAAGATGTGATTTCTTCTTGATAACAGGAATGGCAGACAGATCTAAAGTATTTCTTGTTGCTGTCTCATATGTTCTGATTCCTCTTTCACAAAGGATTACATTTTCATTTCCTCCTGCCATAATATATTCTGCACTCATAAGCCACTCTTCAATTGTTGCTGCAAGTCCGCGTTTCAAAAGGATTGGTTTGTCAATCTTTCCTAATTCTTTTAATAATTCAAAGTTCTGCATATTTCTTGCCCCAACCTGAATCAGGTCAACATCCTCGAATAATGGAAGGTGACTCGCATCCATGATTTCTGTGACAACTGGAAGTCCTGTTGCTTTCTTTGCTTCTAATAATAATTTTAATCCGTCACCATGGAGTCCCTGGAAAGAGTATGGAGAAGTTCTTGGTTTGAAAGCTCCTCCTCTTAAAAGCCCTGCACCGGAATTTTTCACATCATTTGCTACTTCTGTGATCTGTTCTTTTGTCTCTATGGAACATGGACCTGCGATTACCTGAAAATTTCCTCCTCCGACTTTTACTCCACTTACATCGACAATTGTATCATTTGGATGGAATTTTCTGTTGGCTTTCTTGTATGGTTCCTGAATACGCTGTACATTTTCAACAATGCTGTTTGCCATAATGTGACGCATATCTACAATAGAAGTATCTCCTACTAATCCCAGGATTCTTGTATTCACACCTTCAGATTCATGAATTCCTAATCCCTGGTCTGTCATCTCTTTCTTTAATGCATTGATCTGTGCCTCTTCCGCCTGTTTCTTTAAAATAATAATCATGTTCTTTGTCCTTTCCCGGCTATGCAATATGTGTGTTCCATACAAAGTGTGCAGCTTTTTTCTACGGTACCTTTAGAAAAAGAAAAGGCATGCACTCTGTTGCAAGAATGCATGCCTTAAATATTTTACTTTGTCTGTTTAAAGTGACATAAGCTTTGGCGATGATTCATTGCAACAAAAATAGTCAGGATAAAAATAATAACCCTGAAAGCTAAAGTAATAGAATGTGCAATTGTTCATCTTACTTGTTGTCATCTTTGTTCTCCTTATTTTGATGTTTTTACGATACATTAATTTTGATATTGTGTCAATAGATTTATAGATGTTTTTTATAAAATTCATAAATTATTTTTATTATTCGGTCTTGCATGAATTCCTACTGAAGTCTGTACTACAAAATCAAATTGCTTCATGACTTCCTTACAGTAGGACGGCTTACTTTATAGCTCTCACAATATTTTGTTTATAACTATTTATAAATTCTTTAGAATTGTTCATACTTTATATATTGAATGCCTCACAGATTTTGCTATACTTAAAACATAGTTTTTCATATATATTTTTTAATCCTCTCTTTTCAGAAAAGCAACCGCTCATTTTATTGAGCGGTCTTTTTATTTTTCAGAAATTAGTGTATGATAGGCTTTGGTTGTTTGTATACAATCAAATTTTTAAAGAAGGAGTCACTATTTTATTATGAATACTTTTCAAAAATTCATCCAATACTATAAACCTTACAAAAAAGTCTTCATTTTTGATCTGATCTGTGCAGCATTTATCAGCCTTGTTGATCTTGCTTATCCACAGATCCTTCGTTCACTTACAAAAACTTTATTTCTTAAAGATGCTTCTACGATCCTTAAAACACTTCCTGTGATTGGCGGTATCTTATTTATCTGCTATGTTTTTCAGGCTTTTTGTAAATATTATGTCAGCTGTCAAGGACATATCATGGGTGCCCAGATGGAACGTGATATGCGTCGTAAACTTTTTGATCATTATGAAAATCTTTCTTTTTCTTATTATGATCAGCATAACACTGGACAGATGATGAGCCGTCTTGTCTCTGATCTATTTGATATTTCTGAGGCAGCCCACCATGGACCAGAGAACTTGTTTATCTCTCTTGTAAAGATTGTTGGATCTTTTATTTTCCTGTTTATCATTCAGTGGAAATTAGCCATCATTCTTCTTGTGATCGTTTTGCTTATGATCTTCTTTAGTGCAAAACAAAACCGTAGAATGCAAGCGACTTTCCTCGATAACCGTAGAAAGATCGGTGATATCAATGCATCCCTTCAAGATTCTCTCGCTGGAATCCGTATTGTACAGTCTTTTGCAAACGAAGATATTGAAGGCGAGAAATTTCGCCTCGGAAATGAAGCTTTCTTAGATTCCAAACGTGATAATTATCATGCCATGGGAAGCTTCCAAAGTGGAAATACATTTTTTCAAGGAATGATGTATCTTGTAACATTACTTGCTGGAGGTTATTTTATTGCTCTGGGACAAATGAGTGCCGCTGACCTTGCGATGTATGCGTTATATATTGGAATCTTTATCAGTCCAATTCAGATTCTTGTAGAGTTAACTGAAATGATCCAGAAAGGTATGTCTGGTTTTATCCGCTATCAGGCAATCATTGATATTGAACCTGAGATCACAGATTGTGTTGATGCTGTTGATATGAAACATCCTGATGGAGATATCTGTTATCATGATGTTTCATTTAGTTATGAAGACAATGAAATTGTATTAAATCATATTGATTTCACAATTAAATCTGGAAAATCCGTTGCTCTTGTCGGACCTTCTGGTGGTGGAAAAACAACTATCTGTTCTTTGCTTCCTAGATTTTATGATATCACAGACGGCTCCATTACCATCGGTGGTCAGAATATTAAAAATATCAAATTAGAAAGTCTTAGAAATTCCATCGGTATCGTCCAACAGGATGTTTACCTCTTCGGTGCCAGTGTGAAAGAAAATATTGCTTACGGAAAACCAGATGCAACATTTGATGAAATTGTCGAAGCTGCTAAAAAAGCAAATATCCACGACTTTATCATGACATTACCAGATGGCTATGATACATTCGTCGGAGAACGAGGCACAAGATTATCTGGCGGCCAGAAACAAAGAATCTCCATTGCGAGAGTCTTCCTAAAGAATCCACCAATTTTAATATTAGACGAAGCCACCAGTGCATTAGATAACGAAAGTGAACAACATATCCAGAAAAGTCTGGACGCACTTTCCAAAAATCGTACAACCATCACAATTGCACACCGTTTATCAACCATTCAGAACGCAGATGAAATTCTTGTTATCGACGGACAAACAATCAAAGAACGCGGAACACATGAAGAATTGATCACCTTTGGTGGACTTTATGCAAAATATTATTATATGAACAAATAATGCATTTTTATCATCTGTTAACATAATTAGTTTAGAAGTGTTTATAAATTCTTTAGAATTGTTCATACTTTATATATTGAATGAGTTGAGGATTTTGATATACTTAAGACATAGTTTTTCATATATATTTTTAATCCTCTCTTTTCAGAAAAGTAGCCGCTCGTTATGAGCGGTCTTTTTTTGTAGAAATTGAATAATTTTAATTTATAGTTGGCCAACTGTATATTTCGAGTATATGATAAAAAATAAATAAGCAACTGAACACGATGCGGTGGAATTTTAAGGGGATGTGTGTGGAGAATGGTATTGGATATGAATTAAGGTTTTCTCAGACAGATGATATGAAGTTTGAATGTAGCTCAAACATCTCATTAAATCGGTATTCATAAGTCTCTTGAATCTTCTGTTAACGAATACAAAACTTATCAGCCAATACCCTATAACATACACTCTGTATAGTGGTTTCGATAGACTTCAGTTTTATGTGACGGAAATCAGAATTTATATCCTGTCTCCATATCCACCACATTCATCAGTCCATCTCCCGCCATATATCTCTGCAGATTTCCCGCAGCAATATCCACAATTCGATATAATGTTGCCGGATGATGAAAATCTCCTGAAATATGTGGTGTGATGATCACATTTTCGATATTCCATAATTTATGCTGTGTCTGAAGCGGTTCTGGATCTGTTACATCTAAACCTGCCCCGTAGATTTCTCCCTGAATCAGTGCTTCACATAGATCTTCTGTATTGACAGCGCTTCCTCTTCCTGCATTTAAGAGAATTGCTGTATTTTTCATTTCTTTGAATCGCTGTTTATTGTAAATGTTTCTTGTAGCTTTTGAATCTGGTAATACGGAAAATACTACATCTGCTTCTGGCAATAATTTATCTAGATCATCCATTGTATGAAGTTCATCAACATCCTGTGGTACCTGTCCAAGTCTTCTTTTGATTCCGATAATGTGATAACCAAAATTTTTCATCAATCTTGCAAAGTATAATCCAATATCCCCAAGTCCAACGATCAGTAATGTACCACCTCGTAATGACATAACAGCCCCTTCATCATGCCATTGGCATTGGTTCTGATTATCTCTATACAGATGTAACTTCTTCTGAAGTGAAAACAGCACTGCTAACATGTGTTCTGCAACACCAGGGCCATAAGCTCCTGTTGCATTTGTTAAGATTACATTCTCCGGTAATACACCCTTTTTTACATATGGGTCTGCTCCTGCTGAATTTAACTGCAACCATTCTAGATTTTTGGCTTCCTTTAAATAAAATGGAGCTACATTTCCGATGATAATGTTGGCTTCTTTTATCATCTCTGGTGTTACCTTGTCGTAGGAACTATATACAAAATGACTTCCTTTGGCATGTTTCTCTAATGTTTTTTTATGTTCATCTTCTACTGGCATAACAACCAAAATGTTTTTATTTGTTTTCATTGTTTTAACGCTCTCCTTATTTGATTTTAGATATTGTTTCTATTGTAACTCGTTAATTAACAAAAGAAAACCCCCGGAGTTTTTCTCTTTTATAAATTGACATTTATAATTATTTTTTGTTAATATATTCCATGTAAATATTTTACAATATATTTGAGTCTCTTCTTTCATCTGTTATCAGCATCAAATATTTCAGTCAAACGCCGGCCACAATCTGAGCATGAGAGCAGAACCTCTCCCTTGAAAAGACAAGTACGGCTTGATGTTTGGGCAGAAGACGAAATGGATACTGTTTATAATATTGAAGCTTTATATAACTGTATAAAAGAGCATCTCCAACAAAGCACTGAAGAAATTAAATATACTCTTCATCCCAGACCTGCTGGATATGGATCATTTTCTAAAACCATGATCATCTGTTTGCTCTGCCCACTTTTATGTGGGCTATTTTTCTTTTGGGAAGGAGCCAAAGGCGAACTTTCCTATAAATTAAAAAAAGAAAAGAAACATCTCCATAACCACATGAAGATGCCTCTTTTATTTTATTTCCTAAATATTAAATTTATCAATCTGAAATCTGTGCATGTAACCCCTGCAGTGAATTTACTTCTTCATTCTGATCTGCATGTGCTTTTACATAAGCAATTCCTTCTGCTGCCGCTTTCGCTGCTGCAATTGTTGTATAATATGGAATCTTTGCTTTGATCGCACCTTTTCTTAAGTAGCTATCATCATGAATACTGTCTTTTCCAACTGGAGAGTTTACAACAATATCAATATCACCATTTGTGATAAGATCAAGGATATTTGGTCTTCCTTCACTTAATTTATTGACTTTCTCTGCTTTGATTCCTGCTTCATTTAACAGCTTACATGTATTGTTTGTTGCAAGAATCTTGAATCCATCTTGATCAAATGCTTTCGCTACTTCTACGACTTCTTCTTTATCCTTGCGGTTTACAGAGATCAATACAGTTCCTTCTAAAGGAAGTTTCGCTCCAACACCTTCCTGTGCTTTATAGAAAGCTTCCCCATAAGATTTGGATAATCCAAGAACCTCACCTGTAGAACGCATTTCTGGTCCTAGAACTGGGTCTACTTCCTGGAACATATTGAATGGGAAGGCTGCTTCTTTGACTCCATAGTATGGAATTTTTTGTTCTTTTAATTCTGGTACTGGTGATGGTTTTCCTGTTAATTCAGATGTGATGATCTGTGTTGCAAGTGGTACCATTCTCACGTTACATACTTTAGATACCAGAGGTACTGTACGGGATGCACGTGGATTTGCTTCTAATACATAGACTTTTCCACCTTCGATCGCATACTGCATGTTCATCAATCCTTTGACATGCATTTCTTCTGCGATCTTTCTTGTATATTCTTTGATTGTTGCTAAATTTTCTTCTGAAATATGAACGGATGGAAGGATACAAGCGGAATCTCCTGAATGAACTCCTGCAAGTTCGATATGTTCCATTACCGCTGGTACAAATGCGTGCGTTCCGTCACTGATCGCATCTGCTTCGCATTCCATTGCATGATTTAAGAAACGGTCGATCAAAATTGGGCGGTCTGGTGTTACACCAACAGCTGCTTTCATATATCCTGTCATGCTTTCGTCATCATAGACAACTTCCATTCCACGTCCACCAAGAACGTAAGAAGGTCTTACCATCACTGGATATCCGATCTTTCCTGCAATCTCTAATGCTTCTTCTACCGTTGTTGCCATTCCTGATTCTGGCATTGGAATCTCTAATTTATCCATCATTTCACGGAACAGATCGCGGTCTTCTGCAAGATCAATGACAGATGGAGATGTTCCAAGAATCTTCACACCATTTTTCTCAAGTTCTGCAGCGATATTCAGTGGTGTCTGCCCACCAAACTGTGCGATCACTCCTAATGGTTTTTCTTTGTTGTAAATGCTTAATACATCTTCGACTGTTAATGGCTCGAAATATAATTTATCAGATGTATCGTAGTCTGTAGATACTGTTTCTGGGTTACAGTTTACGATAATTGTCTCAAATCCCATTTTCTTTAATGCCTGAGATGCATGTACACAGCAGTAGTCAAATTCGATACCCTGTCCGATACGGTTTGGTCCACCGCCTAAGATCATGATCTTTGGCTTGTCTGTAGAAACTGGATTCTTATCTTCTGCGTTATATGTTGAGTAATAGTAAGCACTGTCTGGTGTTCCACTGACATGCACACCTTCCCATGCTTCTTCCACACCGATGGAGATACGTTTATTTCTGATATCTTCTTCTGGGATTTCTAATAACTGACTTAAATATTTGTCAGAGAATCCATCTTTCTTTGCTGCTGTTAACATTTCATCAGATGGCATGTTTCCTTTGCATGCAAGAAGGGCTTCTTCTTCCTCAACTAATTCTTTCATCTGCTCAATAAAGTATGTTTTTACTTTTGTCAGTTCAAAGATTTCATCAACAGTAGCACCTTTTCTTAATGCTTCGTACATGATGAAATGACGTTCGCTTGATGGTGTTACTAATTTCTTTAATAATTCTTCTTTTGTTAAAGTATCGAAATCTTTAGCGTGTCCAAGCCCGTAGCGTCCTGTCTCTAAGCTTCGGATTGCTTTCTGGAATGCTTCTTTGTATGTCTTACCGATACTCATAACTTCACCAACGGCACGCATCTGTGTTCCAAGTTTGTCTTCAACACCTTTGAATTTCTCAAATGCCCAGCGTGCAAACTTGATAACGACATAATCACCGTCTGGTACATATTTATCTAATGTTCCATATTTTCCACATGGAATATCTTTTAATGTAAGTCCTGCAGCAAGCATTGCGGAAACTAAAGCGATTGGGAATCCTGTTGCTTTGGATGCTAATGCTGAAGATCTTGACGTTCTTGGATTGATCTCGATCACGATGATACGATCTGTCACTGGATCATGTGCAAACTGAACGTTTGTTCCACCGATAACCTGTACAGAATCTACGATCTTGTATGCCTGTTCCTGTAATCTCTGCTGGCATTCTTCGGAGATTGTAAGCATTGGTGCAGAACAGAAAGAGTCTCCTGTATGAACACCTAATGGGTCGATATTCTCGATGAAACAGACTGTAATCATATTTCCTTCTGCATCACGAACTACTTCTAACTCTAATTCTTCCCATCCAAGAATAGATTCTTCAACAAGTACCTGCCCAACTAAACTTGCCTGAAGTCCTCTTGCCATAACGGTCTTTAATTCTTCTTTGTTGTACACCAGTCCTCCACCGGCTCCACCCATTGTGTAAGCTGGACGAAGTACCACTGGATAACCAAGCTCATCAGCGATCTTTAGCCCATCTTCCACGCTGTAAGCAACTTCGCTTCGTGCCATCTCGATTCCAAGTTCATCCATTGTCTTCTTGAACTCGATACGGTCTTCTCCACGTTCAATACTATCTACCTGTACACCAATTACTTTGACATTATACTTATCTAAAATACCCTTTTTATATAACTCTTCACATAAATTTAATCCGGACTGCCCACCTAAGTTTGGAAGTAAGGCATCTGGACGTTCCTTCGCAATGATCTCCTCTAAACGTTCTGCGTTCAGTGGCTCAATGTAAGTTACGTCAGCTGTTTCCGGATCTGTCATGATCGTTGCTGGATTGGAGTTAACCAATACGATCTCGTATCCAAGTTTACGAAGCGCTTTACACGCCTGTGTCCCCGAATAGTCAAATTCGCATGCCTGGCCGATGATGATCGGTCCAGATCCAATGATCAACACTTTGTTAATATCTGTTCTCTTTGGCATAAAAATAATTCCTCCTTTAGACTTTGTTATTATTATATAAGAAAATCATCAAAATCGGAATCATTTTGTGAGGTTTTTGTAAAAAATAGAATATTCATATCCTTTTTTCACTGCGGATAAGAATTTCTTAATGTCATTTTATAAATCATTTATATTTGTTTATATTCTGTATATTGAATCTCGAAATGGAAATGACTATACTATAACCATACCTCAAGGAAAAACCTAAAAGATAAGACAAAAAAGAATTTCAGGAAACATCCTACAGGTATAGTTTTTTCATATATATTTTTAATCCTCTCTTTTCAAAAAAGAAAACCATCATACCCCAGGTGGTTTTCTTTTAGATTGTCACTTTTTTATCGATTTTTAATAAAGAAAGGAGCGTATGTTTTTACATGCGGAAAAACTATGTTGGAAAACTTATTTAAATTGAAGGAGAATCATACCTCCGTAAAAACTGAAGTCATCGCTGGTATTACTACATTTATGACAATGGCTTACATCCTTGCGGTAAACCCAAGTGTGCTTTCTGCAGCTGGTATGGACCCTACTGCCGTCTTATTGGCTACATGTATCGCTTCCTTTATCGGAACATTATGTATGGGGCTTACTGCGAACCTGCCATTTGTACTTTCTGCTGGTATGGGATTAAATGCTTATCTTGCATACACAGTTGTTGGCGTAATGGGATATCACTGGCAAGTTGCTTTACTTGCTGTATTTGTTGAAGGTCTGATCTTTATCGTATTATCTTTAACAAATGTTCGTGAAGCAATCTTTGATGCGATTCCATTAAACCTAAAAAAAGGTGTTTCTGTCGGAATCGGTATCTTTATTGCTTTCATTGGTCTTCAGAATGCAAAACTTATTGTTGGAAATGACTCAACATTATTAACGATCACTGACTTTACAAAGGACTTCCATTCTGCTGGAATCTGTTCCTTACTCGCAGTCATTGGATTACTGATCACAGTCATTCTTTACATCAAAAAAGTACCTGGATCTATCCTGATCGGAATCCTTGCTACATGGATCATTGGAATGATCTGTCAGGTAACAGGAATCTATGTTCCAGATATCAACGCAGAATATTACAGCCTGTTCCCTACATTTGAAATGACAGACTTCTCAAAATTGGGAGAAACATTCGGTAAATGTTTCCAGTATGACTTAAGCAAAGTTGGAATCTTTAACTTTATTGCCGTTGTATTATCCTTCTTATTTGTCGATCTGTTTGATACACTTGGAACTTTAGTTGGTGTCAGCACAAAAGCTGGAATGCTTGATGAAGAAGGTAAACTTCCTGGAATCAAACCAGCATTAATGGCTGATGCTATTGCTACTACATCTGGTGCCGTACTTGGTACATCTACAGTTACAACCTTTGTTGAATCTTCTTCAGGTGTTGCTGCTGGTGGACGTACTGGTTTAACAGCTGTTGTCGCAGGATTCTTATTCCTGATCTCAACATTATTTGCACCGATCTTTACAGCAATCCCATCCTTTGCAACAGCTCCAGCGCTGATCATGGTTGGATTTTTAATGTTCGGAGCGATCTCTGACATCAAATTTACAGATGATAATATGACAGAAGCGGTACCTGCCTACCTTTGCATCATCGCTATGCCATTATTCTATAGTATCTCTGAGGGAATCTCTATTGGAATCATCTCTTATGTGATCTTAAATGTAGCTTGCGGAAAAGCGAAGAAGATTACACCTTTGATGTATGTACTTGCAGTATTATTTATTTTAAAATACGCAGTTCTGTAGAGAACAATATAAATTAATATTTAAAAGGAAATTCTGAATTAACAGGATTTCCTTTTTATACTTTATAGGATTTTCGTACAAATTAAAAATAGCCGTATCAACTTATTACTGATACGGCCATTATTATCTCTTCTTATTCTTTTATTCTTAAATCTTATCTTACGATTCTTCGTACACAATTCACTGCTCTGTAATTCGCTGCAGATACGTGAACTCCTGTTGAAGTACTTCCTGCATGAACCACCTGATTATTACCGATATAGATTCCTACATGTCCGACTCCTTTGATCATCTCATAACAGATCAGATCTCCTGGCTGTTTATTTGCCCATGAAACAGCTGTTCCACTGTATCTTTGTTCTGTAGACCTATGTGGAAGTGAATATCCAAAATGTTCATAAATCTTCATTGTAAATCCAGAACAGTCAACTCCGCTTGTCAGGCTTTCTCCGCCCCATTTATATGCTAACCCCTTAAATCTCAATGCATATTTTGCGACTTCTTCACCTTTTGCTGCTGTACTTGTTGTCTGTGATGAACTACTTGTTGTGGATGGTTTTGTTTCTGATAAATAATCTGAACTTACATAACAGTACTTTCCTCTGTATTTTACAGTTGTCCATCCTGATTTGTTTCCATAACATGTAATGCTTGTCCCTCTCTTATAAGAACCAGCCTTAGCTGCACTTGTTGATGCCTGCTTTCTGATCGTCAAAGAACTGGCTGTTACATAGCGGGTATATGTACTTGTCTTTGTACTGAAAGCTGTAGTAGTTGTTGCCACTGCTGGCTTCTTTGTTGCCAGATATCTTGTTGCTACATAATACTTAGAATTTTTATACTTAATTCTTGTCCAATCTCCCTTTTTGCTATAACATTTTAATTTTGTTCCTTTCTTGTAGGAGCCCATAACTTTACCTTTTGATGATGCAGTCTTGCGGACAATAAGTGAATTGGCATTTACATATCTATAATAAGATGCATATACTTCATGCGCCTTAGAAATTGTTAAAAATGAAAATATACAACATAAGCTTAATGCAAAAGTTATTGTAGTTTTGATTATTCTATTTTTCATAAATCCTCCTTTTCTTTCTTATTCTACTATTCTTTTCTTAACTTGTAAATATCTTTGTAATAACTCCTTAATATTTTTAATATCCAAAATCAGGACCACCCGTCCAACGGGTGGTTTGCTCTAGGGCTATAAGCCCATAACGAAAAAGGAATCAGTGTTATCTGCTTGATATCACTGATTCCTCTATCTATTGTATTTAAGATTTTATGTATTAACTATTTTACAATTCTTCTAACGCAATTAACAGATCTGTAATTGGCTGTGGATGTATGAATCCCTGTTGCTGTACTTCCGGCATGAACCACTTTATTATTACCAATATAAATTCCTACATGTCCAACTCCATTGATAGCATTATAACAGATTAAGTCCCCAACCTGTTTACTACTCCATGAAACAGACTTTCCATAGCTTCTTTGTGAAATAGAACTATGTGGAAGATAATATCCAAAATGCTGGTAAACTTTCATCGTGAATCCAGAACAGTCTGCTCCCCTTGTAAGGCTCTCTCCACCCCATTTATAAGGATTCCCTATAAACTGTTTGGCATAGTTAGCTACCTGCCGTCCTTTTGATACTGTTGAATTTGTTTTAGATGGCTTAGTCGAAGATAAATAAATAGAACTTACATAAGCACTCTTTCCACTATATTTTATCGTTGTCCATCCAGATTTATTTCCATAGCAGGTAATACTTGTACCTTTCTTATAAGAACCCAGTTTCGCTGAGCTTGTTGTTGCCTTTTTACGAACTGTTAAAGAACTTGCCGTTACATAACGGATATATGTACTACTTTTTGTAGCCGTTGATGGTTTCTTTGTAGAAAGATATTTCGTAGATACATAATATTTGTGACTTCCATATTTAACTTTCGTCCAGTTTCCACTCTTGCTATAGCAAGTAACTTTTGTCCCTTTTTTATAATATCCTGCAACTTTTCCTTTGATAGATGCTTTCTTACGAACTGTTAAGGATCTTGCTGTTATATATCTTGAATATGAAGCATATACATTATGCGATTTAAAGCTTCCTATCGTAAACGATAAAATACAGCAAATACTCAAAATATAAGAAATCACTATTTTTTTGATTTTATGTCTCATATTTCCTCCCATTTTTTGATTTCTTATATATAATACTACATTTTTCATTTTTTGCAAATATTTTTGTAATATTTTTGTAATGTTTTTAATATTCCGATTTATGCAAAATTTGTGCAAAAATCGTATTTACAATTATGATATATTTCTAATTCTGTAATTGTTTTATATCTTTACTAACAATAAAGACAATTCCCATTGGTACTTTCATTTTTCCTGTTGTGATTTTATCATCAAAAAATAAATCTTTTTCATAAAGTTGAATATTATAGCTTTGATAAAAAATACATGCTTTGATATTTTTCTTATATCCATTTTTCACATCGACATATTGTGAGGCAGAAATAAATATTTTATTTTTTGGATGAATATTTTCTTCAACAACTTTTTTTAAAATCCTCAGATTTTTATTATTATCCTGAATTATCTTTTCAAAAACTTTGGCTAAAACTGTATAACAAAACAAAAAAGCCCTAAAACCTAGGTAACTCCTAAGTTCTAAGACCTTTGTAAGAAGAGCGATAGACGGGGCTCGAATAATCCTACGTGTCGCTAAAGCACGTAAAAAGGAGGGTTTCAGGGTTCTCTTTTTTCGATTTATGCAAAATTTATGCTATTGTATTTTACCATAATTTCAATTAATATATTATAAAATTAAACCTTTGCTCCTAGCAAAATAAAAAATCAAGCAGAAAATATCTCAAATAAATTCTCTGCTTGATTAAAATCCTTTTATTATCTATTTTTTATAAATCTTCTAATATTTTCCTCACATCTATATCCTAAAATACAAAATAATAATGCTTGTATTCCTCTTCCTACTGCATTATTAATATCTGGAGTTAGAACAATAAAAAATAAAATAAGATAACCAATTCCTATAATTAAATATCTATTATTTTTTTTATTTTTCAATTCATTTCACCTACCTAAAACAAAACAAATACAATTAATCTCGCTCCTATTCCTGCAAATGTTTTTGGAATTCCTACTTTTTGTAATGCATGCTGAATTGCGTCTGTAATTGTCCCCTCTGCATTAGCTGCGATATTAAGAACTGCTGATACTTTTTGATATGTAAGATACTTCTCAACCTTTTCTGCTGCTGCTTTTGGTAATTTTTTTGCAGCCTTTCGAATTGCCTTCTCAAATGCTTTAGCTCCTATATGTTTAAGTTTTTTTAACATTGCTTTAGCTGCTATCTTTGCAGCCTTTGATTTTACCCCTCTTCCATAGCCATTACTCACATTGATATTATCTTCCTTTAATGAATCATTAAAGGCTTGAGCAAATGCACTCATTTCACTTTTAGTTAATGTAGTTTCTGCATCAGATGATTGTGTACTTATTCCGTATATGATATCATTTTCATTAAAAATATCATCATTCAACGATACATCTTCCTCCGTTGCTGTAATTTCATCAGCATAAACATTAACTCCTGAAAGAGCCGTAGTTCCAATAATAACTGAAGATAAAACAATTGCTACATTCTTTTGAAATTTAAAATTCATAGATGTCCCTCCCTATTGCTAGATTGTTATTTCATCAACCATATTAGTCCTACCAATTTTTTATGTCAATAGTTTTTTGTTTATTATTATATACAAAACTAATTGTTTTAATGGTATTGATTTTTTTATCAAAATGATTTAGACTGTAGATACTAGTAGATAGAGGATATGCTATTAGTCTTTGTCGGCAGTAGAGAGCTGGGGTTTGCCGCCTTTCTAATCAAGAATTTTTACTTTATTATTTTAGAATCAAATTATATTTATATATATAAAAAGCAATCAAATTATTGATTGCTTTTTTGTTTTCAGAAAGGAAAATTCTTGAATCCTTGACAGGCTCTACGAAAGGAGGTTTTTATGATAAAATTTTCTATTGTCGACATCAATTTATACTTAATATTAGCATATCATTTAATTTATATAACTATCAACTGCCTGTCTGTCAATCGCAACATTACTACTATATATGTATATGGAAGAATTTGCTTCCTATGTACAAAACGTTGCTTCTAAACACAATTCAAGATTAATTAACATTAATGAAAAAATCAACTCAATGCAGTCACTTGCATTGATAAAAAACGAAAAAAGAAACAATTTAAAAATAGGATTATACTTTTTGATTTCTCACAATTACAAAATTGTCTTAAAACGAAATGCAAAAGGAAACCGGAAATATCAAATTGTAACAGAAGATAAAAAACTTCTTTGTTTACGTTCTACTGTACACGAAAATGATAAAAAATTAAAAGCATTATTTAATGGAGACCATTATAAAGTAACACCAGCGGCTCTATTTCGGTTATCAATTGCACTTTCTCTTACTTTTGAGGACGCATATGACTGGTATCTTGCTTGGGGATATGATTTATCATCTGATGCATATCAATGTGAGGAGTTTGCAAAACTTTTGCGTAAATACTGTATCAAGTCTGGTCATTCATTAGAAGTTTCTGACGTTCACGAAAGATTATATCAGGCTGACCTTTATTCACAAATTCATCATTTAGGTGCATTATATCCAAGAGACCGAAATAAAAAGTAACAGAAACAAGAACAAAATGATATTCTTTATATATAAATACAGCTATATATTTTTAATTAATATATAGCTGTATTTATTATAATTTTAAATCTTAATCTGGTTTATATAAACCAAAACCATGTTCCCGATGGTAAGCTGGTCCTTGTGGCTTTTTACCATTCCAATACTTATCACTTCTTACTTTATCATATAATTTCAATATATTCCAAAATTCTACTCTCTTATCAATATCATATTGAGGATTTCTGTACTTATCTTGTACAATTTTTCTTTCTATTTCCCATTCCTTATCCGTTAATTTTTTTATTCTTTCATAACTATACTTAGGAGCTTCTTTTTTTTAAATAAAATTATATACTCCCACAGCACTTAATATGCCTATACCCAATATCATTTCTTTTATTTTTGCCATATCAATTCCTCCGATATTTCTAATTGATAATCTATTATAAATTATTTTTCTTCATGTCAATAATAACACAAATCTATTCTTATTCATATTTTACAAACATACTTATTTATTTTATTATCTACAATTCTTAAAATTTGCCTTTTTAAATTGTATTAATTTATATACAAAATAAAGTTTTTTTTACTCAATATGAATAATCAATATGCGTTAAACTAAGCTCAACATCGATGTTAGAGTTACAAGTCAATTAGCACAATCAAACGAAAGGGGGTAATCATGAATATACTGAACGTCTGTATTGATGCCGTCAAAACAGTAGGTACAGAACTTATACTCATTGGCATCCGTCCTTATTATAAATATGAGGATGGAAAAAAAGTAGATAAGATTGAGGGTTATCGTTACGAAATCGTTCTCTGTCAACGCAAATATGAACGACTATTTGTCAAAATTGCAGGCGACCAGCGTATTCCTTTTAATGAAGATGAAGGTGGACTTCCAGTCCAATTTGAAAATCTTGAACTTCATGTTTATTATCAATGGAAAACTGGCACTTACGAGATATCCGCCACGGCTACTAACATACAGACCTACAAGAAAGGATAGTAGAAAGGGATGTCTAATCCCTTTCTACTATCTTAGCGTAAAAGGTAGTATTACCTTTTACGTTACAAGTAGCTTGTAGCATCACACATATAGAAAGGAGTGATAATTGAATGAAGAATCCAAATTCTCAATCACGAAAATGGTTATTTACCATTCAAAAACCATCTCAATGTGGCTTATCAAATGAATATGTTCATTCTGTATTGCAAGGCTTAATGACAGTAGATTACTATTGTTTCTGCCGTGAGATTGCAAAAACAGGTTCTGAACACATGCATATATTCATTTACAGTCACTCCCCAATCCGATTTTCAACGGCTAAAAAGCGATTCCCAATGAGTCATTTAGATAAAGCTCTCGGAACTTGCGCCGAAAACCATGCTTATCTCTTAAAAGAGGGAAAATGGGCATCAACGGAAAAAGCAGAAACTAGCATAAAAGGCAGTTTTCAGGAATGGGGAACAATCCCAGCAGAAGGGAAAGAAACTAATCCACAAAAGAGTAAATTAATTGAGTTAATTCAGTCTGGCATGACAACGAGTGAAATCATTCTTAGCAATCCAAATTATGCGTTCAAAACAAACGATATTAATGTATTGCGAGAGACTCTACTGTCTGATAAATACTCACGTGTTAATCGTGAGTTAAATGTCACGTACATCTTCGGTAGTACTGGTGCTGGGAAAAGTCACTATATATTTGACCACCATTCTCCGCTTGACATCTGCCGTATCACAAGTTATGGTAACAAATTAAATTCGACAAAATTTGATTCCTACCATGGCCAAAATACATTGGTATTTGAAGAATACCATTCGCAGATTTCCTTACCGGAAATGCTCAATATATTAGACATTTACCCATTGCAACTTCCGGCCAGATATAATGACCACATTGCATGTTATAGCAATGTCTATATTGTGTCAAATCTGCCCCTAGATGCTCAATACGCTGATTATCAAGCTTATGATAAAGAAACATGGAACGCTTTTATTCGACGTATCACATCTATTAAGGAGTTCAAACGTAATGGCGTATCTACCATAATTATTGACCATGACAAGAAGGAGTATCTGCTATGACACAAAAAAACAGGACTCAACAACAATTAGGGGATAATTATATCCCCTTAAGAATTGCATATCGTATACAAACATTTATGCGAAGATTAAGAAATGATTTCAAAGTGCAAAAAGTATTCTTTATGTATATAATCATTATGTTATTTTGCAATCTTTTTATCAATGTTACCGTTAATAATTCTATCAAAATGATGGAATCTAAGGTTTCTATGCTAGTATTTGGAGGACTACTTTTATTAGTTTTATTTTTTAAATACAGCGATGGATTTCTTGACAGAAAATACTATGATTTGTTTTTCTCAATAGGATTTAAAAATTCTGCTAACATTCCGCCTATATTGATATCGCAGGAATGTATAGATAATTCAATCCAATTAATTTTTGACAATGTTGGTATACCTTTTTCATATTGGCAAAATCATAAAGAAGAGTTGGAAAGTATATTAAATATTTCTATTTCTTCAATTAAAATTGGAAAAAATAATCGGCAAATTATTATTAACGCATGTCATGGAAAATTTGATTATAGTAAAGATATTTATTGGAATGACGAAAATCATCCACAAAATAAAGGCTCTCTCTTAATAGGAGAGTCTTTATTTAATAAAATATATGTCTCTTTAAATGATTATCCTCATATCCTCATTGGTGGAGCAACAGGTTCAGGAAAGACATTGCTTTTAAAGCTAATACTAATGCAGTGCATCAATAACGGATTTATTGTTAATATCGCAGATTTTAAAGGCGGTGTCGATTTTGGACGTATCTGGGAAAATCATTGTATGTTTGTTACTGACATCTCAAATACGACAAAAAAACTAGATGAAATCATTTCTGAACTAGAAAACAGGAAAAAATTATATGCCAAAAATGGTTATAAAAACATCTCTGAATACAACAATCATGAACTCATCAAACACAAGCGAATTATATTCGCTTGTGATGAATTGGCAGAACTTCTTGATACCACTGGATTATCACCGAGAGAAAAAGAGCCAATTAAAAAAATTCAAAATCAGCTAAGTAGTCTAGCACGTTTAGGTCGAGCATTCGGAATTCATTTGATTCTTGCAACACAACGTCCAGACGCTAATATCATTAGTGGACAGATAAAAAATAATATCAGTTATAAAATCTGCGGACGTGCTGACCAAGTTTTAAGTCAGATTATTCTTGATAATACCGATGCCTCGATATATATTCCATCAGATTCAAAAGGATTGTTTCTAAATCAAGATGGCACATTATTCAAGGCATACCTTTTTGATGAAACAACAGACATACAAGGCGGTGGTCGTATGCACACGGAACAATAACAACTAGGGAAGAACTTTTATCAATCTACTTTCGCCAACTGTTCAGACCTGTTATAATTATTCCTGAAGAGAACCCTGTTAAAAAAGAAATGCAAACTTTAACAGAAAAAAAATTTTTAGAGGAATTTTATAATACAAAAGGTCACAACTGGCGAAAGGATAAAACCTCTGGAAGATATCTTGTATATGTTTATGATGAAGCATATAAAAATCATCGTAAACTACTATCTAAACCAACTAAACAAGCATTAGATAAAGCAGTAATTAAACATTACCATGCAAATGAATCTACCTTTGAAGATTTATATTTTGATTATTACTCATTAAGATTTGGAACAGAAAGCAATTCAACTCGTGACAGGTGGGATTGTACATGGAATACTTATTTTGCGAATAATCCTTTTATTCAAAAACCAATAAGTCAATATTCTTTAGGCGACATTGAAGATTTTGTTTACCCTATCGTAAATAAAAAAATGACTCGTAAGCAGACTCAAAAAATATTGAATATCTTAAAAGAGGTATTTCATCGTTCTGTTTCCAAAGATTATCGTGTAAATAATCCGATGACTGAATTTTCAATTCCTGACTCTTATTTTGTTCGAGAATACGATAAAGATGTTGAAGAATCTGTTTTAAATTCCTTTGAATTTAAACTTTTACAAAAGGAACTTTTTCGAGAAATTGAAGATTTTCCAAAATATTCAACTGCTTTCGCCATCTTACTGGATGCTTATACTGGTGCTCGTGCTGGCGAGGTAGTCGCATGGAAATGGTCTGATATTTCTTTCAAGAAAGGAATTATTTCCATTCGTCGTGCGGAGAGTCGTCATTCCAAACGCAATGAGCAAGGCGAAAAAATCAAAGGTTATGATTATATCATTGGAGATGTCAAAACCAAAAATTCAAGACGTAATCTTCCATTGTCCAAAAATGCTTTGAAAGTCTTACATCTATTAAAGGATTGGCAAAAAGAACATAACATCCATACAGATTGGCTTTTTGTCAACACTGACGGTCAACGTATCACTGCCAGTATCCTTGAACAAAAGTATCGCAGATTATGGAAACGTCTTGATTTAGATTCAGGTAATGGCGGTATCCATTGTTTACGAAAGACTTTTTGTACCGAACTTGCATTAAAAGGAATGTCAATCTATGAACTACAAAAACTGATGGGACATTCAGACATTGCCACAACGCAAAAATATTATATAAAGATTGGTATTGATAACGAAAATTCTTTACAATATCTGGAAGCTTTATAGAGTTTATGCAAATTTATGCAAAATCGCAAGAAAACATAGAAATGAAAAAATCCCGAAACCCGCATAAATGCGTGGTTTCGAGACTTTTAACCGAAAGCGATAGACGGGGCTCGAACCCGCGGTCTCGACCTTGGCAAGGTCGCGCGTTACCAACTACGCCACTATCGCATATTTATTTTTTCGGAACAGATAATATATTATCGTATTTATCCTTTCTTGTCAACATCTATTTTTATTTTATTGTCATAATTCATCCACTATAGTAAAATAAAACTAACATATATCCATCGTTGGTGGAGAATTAAAATCCTATACGAAAATGATGAATGAAGCCAGAGATCTTGCAACTGATCGAATGATCGAAGATGCTCAAAATATGGGAGCTGATGCTGTTATTAATGTCAGGTATTCTTCTTCCGCAGTTATGCAGGGTGCAGCTGAGATCATTGTTTATGGAACAGCTGTAAAATTCTTATAAACTAACAAAAAGGTACTGAATTCCTCTTCTGTCTAAATTGGAATTCAATACCTTTTTATTTATTTTCTCTCTATAAATTATAATAAAGATTTATATAATCCAATAATATCTTCTACACTTGCATCTTTAGGATTTCCTGGTGCGCATGCATCTGCATAAGCTGATTCTGCTAAGAACTGTAAATCTTCTTCTTTTACAATTTCTTTTAAGTCTGCTGGTATTCCGACATCTGCTGATAATTTCTTAACCGCATCAACCGCTGCTTTTCTGTATTCTTCCTGTGTCATATCTTCGACACCTTCAACACCCATTGCTTTTGCGATATATTTGTATTTGTCTCCTGTTGCATCTGCATTGTATTCCATAACTGTTGGAAGTAAGATTGCATTAGCTACTCCATGAGGTGTGTCATAAACTGCACCTAATGCGTGAGCCATAGAATGTACAATTCCAAGTCCTACGTTTGAGAATCCCATTCCTGCAATGTACTGTCCCATTGCCATTCCTTCTCTTCCTTCTGGTGTATTTTCAACTGCTCCTCTTAAGTTCTCAGAGATCAGTTCGATCGCTTTGATATGGAACATATCTGTCATTTCCCATGCTGCTTTTGTTGTGTATCCTTCGATCGCATGTGTTAATGCATCCATACCTGTTGCTGCTGTTAATCCTTTTGGCATAGAAGACATCATTTCTGGGTCGATCACTGCGATAACTGGAATGTCATGTGGATCTACGCATACGAATTTACGTTTCTTTTCTACATCTGTGATTACGTAGTTGATCGTTACTTCAGCTGCTGTTCCGGCTGTTGTTGGTACTGCGATGATTGGTACACAAGGCTTCTTAGTATCTGCAACTCCCTCCAAGCTTCTTACATCTTCAAATTCTGGATTGTTGATGATGATTCCGATAGCTTTTGCTGTATCCATGGAAGATCCACCACCGATTGCGATCAGATAGTCAGCTTCTGCTGCCTTAAATGCTGCAACTCCTGTCTGTACATTTTCGATCGTTGGGTTTGGTTTGATCTGTGAATATACTTCATAAGCAAGTCCTGCGTTATCTAAGACATCTGTTACTTTCTTTGTAACTCCGAATTTTACAAGATCTGGATCAGAACAGACAAACGCTTTTTTGAATCCACGTTTTGTTGCTTCTGTTGCGATTTCCTGAATTGCTCCTGCTCCGTGATATGATGTTTCATTTAATACGATACGATTTACCATTTTGTACACTCCTTTTTTCCTTGACAATTTTTTAACTATCTTTATTATAAAATTGTTTTTTCACGAAAACAAGTTACACATTTAGCAAAATGTAAAAAATGTTACACATTATCAAAAGTGTAACATTTTCTTATCTTTATATATCTTTAAATAAATCATAAAGTTTCGGTGGCATCGCTTCGATCAACTGATCTGCCAGCTGTTCCGGTGACATCTTCATTCCTGTTGTCGCCCATTCTACAGTCATTGCAATCGACCCTCTGCAATACATTCTCAATAAGAATTCTAATTCCTCTGGAATTTTATCAGCGCCCTGTTTGTGAATGATATCACAATAAAACTGATAAATACACTGATAATCGTACTCCATCAGACAATTCTGACTTTCACTTGAAAATGCTGCAGCAAAAAATTGTCCTTCACCTTTGATGAATTCAAACTTCTTAATAAGACCTTCCCTCAACGTCATACTGATACCCATCTGTTTAAATGACATCTGTGCCAACACATCAAAATACCAGTTGATCAGATCATATTTGTCTTTAAAATGTCGGTAAAAAGTGGGACGAGTTACATCACACTGATCTACAATCTGTTTGATCGTGATCTTGTCTACTGGAGTATGTACCAGTAATTCTTTCATTCCATTTGCTAATTTATATTTCATCTTCTCTGATGCATCCATCTTATTCCCACCTTCTTTCGTATATGATTCTATTTTACCTTATTACTTATATTTACGAAAGACAAAAAGGCGATTATCTGTTTTTTCTGCATTTTTAAAATGCATTTCTTATCACAGATCATCGTCTTTTTATTTATTATCAAAAAACTTCATGCTTAATAAGCGGCTTTTCCTCTTCCACCACATAAACTATCAAATTCTTTTAATTTATTTTTTGCCTGCTGTGAAACATTTCTTGGAACTTGAATCTGAACTACTGCGTATTGATCTCCTTTCTGGGATGGATTCTTCATCAGTGGCATACCTTTGCCACGTAGTCTGATCTTAGATCCTGACTGAGTTCCTTCTTTGATCTTGCAAATAACATTTCCATATAATGTTTTGATCACAGCTTCTCCTCCACATACTGCGGTGCTAAACGGAACATTGATCGTTGTATACACATCATTTCCTTTTCGTTCAAATCCTGGTTTTTCACCAACGGTTACTTTCAGGAATAAATCTCCTGCTTCTCCACCGCCCATTCCTGGATTACCTTTTCCTCTTAAACGGACGCTTTTTCCAGTATCAATTCCGGCTGGAATGTGAACCTGCAGTGACTGGGTTACACCATTTTGATCCTGCAGATGAATGACTTTATCACAGCCAGTTACTGCTTCGTCAAAGCTGATGGAAATATCGGCATGAGCATCAGAACCTTTCTGTTTAAATGAACCACTTCTGAATCCACTGCCACCAAATCCACCAGAAGATCCAAAACCACCCTGATGGAAACTGCTTCGATGGAATCCTTTACTTCTGTTGCTACCTCCGAACATACTTCCGAAGATATCACTAAAGATATCATCACCATCTCCACCTTCAAAATGGAACTCCTGATATCCTCCATGATTTCCACCATAGTTCTGATAATTTTTATAAAATTCAGATTCTGCACCGGTTCCGTCAAAGGCAGCATGGCCATACTGATCGTACAGTTTTCGTTTCTCTGGATCACTTAAAATATTATAGGCATCCGTCACTTCTTTGAATTTCTGTTCTGCTGTTTTATCTCCAGGATTCATATCTGGGTGATATTTTTTTGCCAGTTTACGATAAGCCTTCTTGATGGCTTTCTCATCTGCAGTTTTGCTGATTCCAAGAACTTCATATAAATCACGTTTTGCTGCCATTTTGTTTCACCTTCTTTTCCTTTCTCTCCTCAGATATAAAGAATTCCCCGGGAATCTGATCATCCCGGGGAAAGTTCTTTTATCCTTCAATCGTGACGAATTTCTTTTCTTCCACTTTCTTCTCCGGAGCTTTCTTCGGAATATCCAGCATCAGAATACCATTCTCATATTTACCGTGGATATCTTTTTCTGTGATATCTTTGCCAACATAAAAGCTTCTGCTCATATTGCCTGCATAACGCTCACGGCGGATGTATTTACCTTCTTTGTCTTTCTCGTCTTTATCAAGTCCTTTGGCTGCACTGATCGTTAAATAACCATCTTTCAGTTCCGCTGTAATTTCATCTTTCTTGAATCCTGGAAGGTCGATCGCTACTTCGTAGTTACCGTCTTTTTCCTTCACATCTGTCTTCATCAGGTTCTTTGCGTGTTTACCATACAGTTCTTTATCAATATCTGGGAAAGAAAAATCCATCCAGTCGTCATTAAATAAGTTTCCTCCAAAAATACTAGGCATCATCATCATAAGTCATCTCTCCTTTTTCTTTATAATAATGTTTTGGCGTGTCAGGTTTGGATTCCTGACACTTGCCTTTTATGTGAAGCGTATTGAGAAGTTCTCAATACGACTTGTTGTATCTTGTTGGGCCTTCGGTTCTTTGGCTTCTCTCTTAAGCCCTTCCCTCTTGCTCTAGTTGTAATATAACACCTATTATTAGCACTGTCAAGAGGTGAGTGCTAATTTTTTTAAAATTTTTTATTTCATAGGGGATTTCATCAAAATTTCCTATGAAATAAAAAATGATCGTCTAGAAAAACAGCATTAGAAAATTCTCTAGCTGTCTTTCCAGACGATCATTTATTTTTTATCATATACTGAAAAACTTCAGTTGACCAAGATACAAATTATAATTTCTTAGCTAATTTAGCTTCACGTCGCTTCTCTAAATTAGAAACAATAATACTACAACTAGCATCTCCAGTAATATTAACAGTAGTACGTCCCATATCAAAAATACGGTCAACTCCTGCAACTAACGCAATACCATCTACTGGAAGTCCTACAGATGTTAATACCATAGCCAGCATGACCATTCCAGCTCCTGGAACTCCTGCTGTTCCGATGGATGCTAAAGTTGCTGTTAAAATGACTGTTAACATCTGAGATAGCGTTAAGTTAATTCCGTAACAAGATGCAATGAAAATTGCACAAACGCCCTGATAAATGGCTGTTCCGTCCATATTGATCGTTGCTCCTAATGGAAGTACAAAAGATGCGATCTCACGATCTGATCCTAATTCTTCTACACATTCTAAGTTGATCGGAAGTGTTCCTACAGATGATGCACTGGAAAATGCGAACATGATTGCTGGTAACATTCCTTTGAAGAACTGTAATGGACTTAATCCACCCATTGTTTTGACTGCCATAGAGTAAACAACAACTGCATGTACAATATAGCAGATATATGCTGCTAATAATACCATTGCTAAAGATCCGATGATCATTGCTCCGTTTTCAGCGATTACTGGACATAATAAGCAAAATACACCGATTGGTGATAATTTTAAGATCATTTCCATACATTTCATGAAGACTGCATTCAGATCGTTAAATGCTGTAACCAGACGATGGTTCTGTTCTTCTCCGATCAGGATGATTCCGAATCCAAGTAAAACCGCCATAACGATAACCTGTAACATATTGGCTTCAACCATTGGTGATACAAAGTTTGATGGGAAGATATTTACAAGTGTATCCATTAAAGATGTTGTTTCTCCCATTTTATAAGACAAGTTTGTTGTTGCGATAACTGGGAACATTCCTTTAAAAAGGTTTCCCCCGATCAGACCGATCGTGATCGCAAATGCTGTTGTACACATATAATATACAACTGTTTTTAATCCGATAGATCCAACCTTCTTGATATCACGCATAGAAATGATTCCACACATAATAGAGAATAATACGATTGGAACGACGATGAATTTTACAAGATTCAGGAAGATTGTTCCAAATGGTTTGATATACGTGTTTGCAAATGTTGCATGATTCTGCATCAGAAGTCCTGCTGCGATAGCTAAGACTAACGCAATGAAAATCTGCATTGCCAAAGACATTTTTTTCTTTTCTTTCATAGTATCTCTCTTTCTAAACTCAAAAATTTAATAGGCTCAAAAATAAGGCACTGCTCCATTGCAATGCCTTATTTTTTGCATTTTTCCTTGATGATTTTATCATAATCATCTTGTGAAATCAATATATTTATACTTGGAAAGCATGATAAAACTTCTTTTTAACTTACTTTAAATGAAAGAAGATCATCTCTACTTAACGGTCTTGTATAATAATATCCTTGAATCAAGTCTACACCCCATTCTTCTAATAGTGCAACTTCTTTTTGTGTCTCTACACCTTCTGCAACAACTTTATGCCCAAGATTCTGCAAGATCGATACCATATTCTTGTATAATAATGCGATCTGCTGGTCTTCACAAATACCATCTAACATAGAACGATCAAGTTTCACTGTTGAAAATGGCAATTTCAAAATAGTATTCAAATTCGCATACCCTGATCCGAAATCGTCCAGACAGATTTCGATTCCAACTTCTCGAAAATCTGAAATTGTCTTGTATAATTCCTCACTGTACTCTGTTGCAACTGTTTCTGTCACTTCAAACTGAAACCAGCTGTATGGAAGTTCTAATTCATTGATGATCTTAAACAGTTCCTGACTATATCCAGTTTTCAACAACTCTAATGGTGAAAGATTGATCTTGATGCTTCCAATCTGTTTCATAAGTGCCGTATGACTCTTCATAAAGCGACAGATTCTTCGAAATTGCAGTTTTCCAAGTTCAATGATCTGTCCATTCTTCTCTGCAAGATTAATAAAGATATCTGGCGGGATCATTCCCAAGGTTGGATGTTTTAAACGACTTAATGCCTCCATTGTCACATAATGGCCATCTTTTACCGAATATAATGGCTGATAATATACTTCGAACAGATCATCCTCAATCGCAGTATTCATATATTTCTTCACACGCTGTTCATATAAGAATCCCTGTCTTGTTGTTTCGCTATTCTCTATCAACGTTGTCTTATCTGATTTTGGTTTTAACAAGATCAGATATTCAAGGTATGCCAACATCATATCATTGTCCACAAGTTCTTCAGCATCTGTTATTCCACAGATCGTTGCTGGAAAATCAATCATCTCATCTCCAATATCAAATGGTGTCTGAAACAGCTCCATTACTTCTTGTTTTGTTTTTTCATAATCTGCTTGACTCATAGAAAAGATCAAAAACTGATTCCCATGAATTCGAAAAATATAATTTCCCTCTGTAATCTGATTTAATTCATCTGCAACATCGAGCAGCAACTTGTCTCCTACACTGTTTCCATATAATTTATTCACTTGTTTTAACTTCCATATACTGATCTGTAATACATGGAATTTCTGTCCTCGTTTCATCTGTTCTGGAATCCACTGATTTAAATATCCTTTGGCAAATACGCCCGTTAGACTATCAACAACTGTCTGTGGATTATAAAGTGTCCAAAATATAATAAAAATACCAATGATCAGACCAAATTCCGTCAACAAATATTGTGAATAAACAGCCTCGATCGCTGTACATACGAATCCAACTACAACAAATTCCCAAACAGCACGAAGTTCATTTTTCCCATACTCATCTTGATGGAAAATGAAATTATACATTGCTATCACAACAAAAAAGAACGTATAGATATATATCATCAAATACCATGGCCCATATAAATATTCTCCATTTGTATTACAATAAAAAAACTGCCCATGAAAGATATTAAGGATCACAAGAGACTCCATAAAAATGACTGGAATCATACCAAGCATGATATTTCTTTTTTTCATCTTATGCTCACAATATCTCAAGATTTGTATCAACCCATAAAACACATATGGGATCAATACTTCCATCAGATATAAAAATGTCGTAACCCCAATGATCAGCGAATTATATGCTGGATTCCTCTTCTGGATCAACATACAGCTGACCAGATCTGAAATACTGCATAGCACAGCTCCAACGATAAAGATCCAGAAAAGCTTTCCACTAATTCCTGTTAATTGTTTGTATCTTACAAAATGAACAAAAAGGATCAAGAGAAATATCAATCCTGCGATCAAAAAGTCCATATTATATTGAATCATTTCCCCCACTCTTTCTTCTCTTCTTGCTTTTTATGATAGTTTCCTTCGGGTCAAATCTTGCATAACCAACAGACACATATGGCAGCCTTATAACTCCAATTCTAATATTCCCCTTGAAATTTTATGTTTTCCCCTATGTATTTTAGTATATCATTCTAAAATACATAGGGGAATCATGATTTCAATATAAAATGTATGGCAAACATGATCTGTAATACGAAGATTCCAGGAATCCCTAATTTAAAATACCATTTTCTTGTCTTATGATGAAAGACTGTCATCCCGATCATGGCTCCTATCGAACCGCCGATCAGTACTAAACCGATCAGTTTTTTCTCTCTGATGCGCCATTGTCTTGTCATCGCTCTCCATTTATCTAGGCCGTATAAGGCAAATGTTATAATATTTATAATGATCAGATATAAATGTATATATGCCGATTGCATTTGTAAGTCTCCTCTTTTGCTCTCACAACTTCTTCCACATGTTTCGCAACCGTCGTACAGCATCCTCCGACTGCACTTGCTCCTGCTTTCATGTAGCTATATGCATATTCTTCGAAAGATAATGCAGACTGTTTTCCAAACCAGACTTGCCGTCTCACCGATTCGGTAGTATTCTTTCATCTATGATTCACTCTTTTCTCTCAAAGCTATTTTTCTTTATCATAGCATACTTTTGTTACTTCTGAACCATATCCATTGCAAATAAAGCTGCTCCAAGTGCCCCGCATAACTGAGCTTTATCACTGATCACAAGAGTTGTTCCAAGTTTTTCTTCCAGTGTCTTTACCAGACCTTTATTCTTAGATACACCACCTGTCATCATATAGCGTTCTTCTCCTCCAACTCGTTTTGCAAGAGCTGCTGTTTTGGATGCAACGGCTTTATTTAATCCGTGAACAATGTCATCGGTTTCTTTGTTCTGCGCGATCAAGGATACGACTTCTGATTCTGCAAATACCGTGCACATACTGGAGATTGTGATATCTTCTTTGTATGTAAGTCCTGCTTCACTCATCTGGTCCAAATCCATTTCCATTGTTCTTGCCATCATCTCTAAAAATCGTCCGGTTCCAGCTGCACATTTATCATTCATAACAAAGTTTGCAACCGCTCCATTTTCGTCAAGACGAATGACCTTGCTGTCCTGTCCACCGATATCAATGACCGTTCTCACTTCTGGATTTAAGAAATGTGCTCCTCTTGCATGGCATGTGATCTCTGTGATACTTTTATCTCCATCGGTGATTGCCGTTCTTCCATATCCTGTTGTTACCATAGCATCGATATCTTCTCTCTGAAGTTTTGCCTGTTTTAGGGCCTCTTCCAAAGCTCGTTCTGCTCCCATCGCTGCTCCAGCACCTGTTGGCAGAATGATTCCTGTCACGATTTCTCCATCTTTATTCAAAATAACAACGTCTGTACTTGTAGATCCGCTGTCGATTCCTGCAAAATATCCTTTTCCCATTTTCTTCTCACCACTTTCTAAATTGTCCATATTCATGCTTTCTGCAAATGCTTCTAATCTTGTCAGTAACTGTCCGCTGCTCTGCACTGTATAGTCTGACTCGATCTTTAATAATGGCACTGTAATGTTTTGTTTTACCTGTGCATACTCAAAACTGTAGAAATCACAAAATTTGACCGTATGGTAAATGATCCCTTTTAAGTTTGGATCATTATACAAACGTTTTCTTCCGCTGTTATCCATCATACGCATACAAGGTGTCTGTCCTAAAAGTTCTGCCGCATACCATTCCATTAATTCATTAAAATCATCTGTCTTTGGTGGCTTTACTTCACCGACGCTTCGGTTATTGACACAAGTATCATTCTCCACTGAATATGGCATGGATTCTTTGACCATTTCATATAATTCATTTCCCATTCTTGCCCCAAGAACACTGATATATGGTTCTTTCTGCTTTTCTGGTTCTTTAAATGCTTCAACAAATTTTTTTTGATCAAATTCAGATCCTTTGTAGGCTCCATAGGCTCTTGCAAGTCCTTTTAACTGTAAAACAGTTCGTTCCCTGCTGCATTCTCCGTCACAGTGCAGCATATCGATCATATATAAAAAATCAAGTTTTCCACTGTCTTCCAGAATATCATAGACACTTCGGATCGTATCACAGCAGTTTACTAAAACCAGTTCTTTTACTTTCCCAGTCATAACTGCTTCTAAGACAGCTTTTCCAAATCCACAGATATTTGGATGTGCGATCTGATCTGCGAGATCAAATCCTTCCGGCATCTGGTTTAAATTCTCACATTCCCCGCCAAATGCCTGCAATAATTCAATTGGTGTATATTTACAAACGTAATATGTCTTACTCATCTTGTCCACCTTCCATTTCTTCAGCTCCAAGCATCTCTAAAAATGCTCCTAGTCTTGTTGAAGTCTGTCCTTCTCCGCCGTGGCTTCGGTCACATCCATCTCCGTCTAATAACAGCATTGGAATTCTTGCTTCTTCAAACTTCTTCTTGGCAAGCTGTGCTGCTCCAAGTGTATGTTTACATCCCCAGTGTCCAAACCAGACAGCTCCATCTGCTTTCACATCTTTTGCATGGCGGATTCCGGCTTCAATTCTTCTTACCGCACTTCCATTTAATCCATGATAGACCATTCTTCTCGCCATCGCATCGTATGGATCTTCTGGATCAAAATCAGGTTCGAATGTACGACTTAACTCGCATCCTGCGATCTGTGCATTCTCATTAAATGCCAGTGCTTCCTGTACTGCACCTGACCAGAATGGGATCGTGTGCATCCAGTAGATCTTCTTTCCTTTTTTCTTTGGTGCTTTTTCGATATCTTTTAATAACTGATCCACATATTTCTCTTCTTCTTTTGTTCCCAACAAAATATTATTTGTCATTCCTGCAAAAAGCGGTGTGACAAGATCTGTTTTGATATCTTTATCTGCGGATTTTTTCTGACATTCAATGAACTTATCCATCGTACGTTTGCTTCGTCTCATTCGTTCTTTTAGTCCATCTTCTGTAATCGTCTTTCCAGTACATTTTTCCAAAAATACTTTCAGATCTCTGATCTGATCTGCGACATATTTGACGTTATCTTCATTTTGCTGCATCGGTACATCGATCGCAAATGCTGGTACATCATATAGTTTTGCTAATGTTTTGAATGTTAGCAGATTTGCATCGCAAGTAAGGTTTGTGTATACGATACATTTGGGCTTTGGAAGGATCTTCTTCTGTGCCGCTCCCAAAAATGTCTTATGATAGCTGCATAGTGTTTCTGAAATTCCTGTGTTCTCTGCCTGCTGTAAAAATGCTCGTTCTGCATTTGATGCGGAAAGATAGCAGGAAAATGCTTCTACATTATATGGATGTAATCCTGCTTCGTGTAAGATCTCACATGGTGTAAAGATACTGACGATCGCACATTCCTGAGGATTCTTAAGTGGCATCAGCATCGTGTTCATCATCAGATGTGCGAGATATCTATCTGCTGGCAGTAATCGTTTGTCTGGTGTAAATTTATATTTTAAGTTCTGAGCTTCCCATCCAAGTTTTAATAATACTCTTGCTCTGTCTGGATTTGTATTTGCCCATTTCTCGATATATTTTCCGTATGTCTCTATGATCTGCATATTTATTTCACGTCCTTTTTTTGTTCTAAAGAACTATATTACTTGTTATTTTTCAAAAAATCAACGATTAAATTTGGCACAATACATATATATGTATACATTTTACGGATTTTTGTGATAAAATGAACTTTTATGCTTAAGAAAGGATTTGGTAATTTTATTATGAATAATGATAAAGAATTTTTAGCAACGGAACCCATTGAGAAACTGCTTTTAAGACTGGCAATTCCGACTTTGGCCGCTCAGATGATCAATATGCTTTACAATATTATTGACCGTATTTATATTGGACATATTCCTGGAAGTGGCGCTTTAGCTCTGACTGGAGTTGGAGTTTGTATGCCGCTGATCATGATCATTTCGGCATTTGCCGCTCTTGTTGGAAATGGTGGTGCCCCTCGTGCTTCGATCTTGATGGGTAAGAAAGATCTTGATTCTGCGGAAAATATTCTTGGAAATTGTTTTACGATGCAGATCATTATCTCTGTGATCCTGACTTTGATCATGTTCTTTGGAAACCGTACATTTTTGATGGCATTTGGAGCTAGTGAAAATACGATCGAATATGCGGTTAGTTATATGAATATTTATTCACTTGGTACGATCTTTGTGCAGTTAACACTTGGAATGAATGCGTTTATCACGGCACAGGGATTTGCAAAGACTGGAATGTATTCTGTTTTGATCGGGGCTGTGATCAATATTATTCTAGATCCAATTTTTATCTTTGCATGCCATATGGGTGTTCGTGGTGCTGCACTGGCTACGATCATTTCTCAGGCTTGTTCTTGTATCTGGGTGTTGAGTTTCTTATTTGGGCCAAAATCTACACTTCGTATCAAGAAACAGCATATGCCTTTGAGTGCTCCGGTGATCCTGCCTTGTCTGGCTCTTGGGCTTTCCCTATTTATCATGCAGGCAAGTGAAAGCATTATCTCTGTATGTTTTAATTCTTCCTTATTAAGATATGGTGGAGATGTTGCAGTTGGTGCAATGACGATCCTTACAAGTGTCATGCAGTTTGCAATGCTTCCTCTTCAGGGACTTGGACAGGGTGCACAGCCAATCATGAGTTATAATTATGGTGCCAAAAATGCAGATCGTGTAAAGAGCACTTTCTTCCTTTTATTAAAGGCAAGTTTGACTTATTCTGTGATCTTATGGGTACTTGTCATGGTATTTCCTCAGGTATTTGCAGGTATCTTTACTTCCAATCCTGCATTAGTTGCATTTACCAAAAATGCACTTCGTGTTTATATGGCAGTCATGTTCATGTTCGGAATTCAGATTTCATGCCAGATGGCATTTAACTCTCTTGGAAAAGCAATTTCTTCTATTGTTGTTGCGGTTATGAGAAAGTTTGTGCTTTTGATTCCACTCATTTATATCATGCCACATATTTTCACAGCTGATCAGACAACGGCTGTTTACATGGCAGAACCAGTTGCTGATTTTATTGCGGTGACATTTACAGCAATCTTATTTTCTGTTCAATTTAAGAAAGCTTTGTCTGCAATCCGTGGACAGTAATTGGTCAAACATAGACTTTGAGTATATTAAATATTTTTCTGAATTTTGGTCATCTTTCGGACAGATAGAAATTTTCTATTTATACTCAATACACCTCTGTTTTTACAAGTTAAAATCTAATCATGACAATCTCCACTTTCATCCCAAACCAATACCCCAGTCTCCATGGCTTCTTCATACTTCGATATCTTATAAGCTAATCTCTCCACCGTACTTTCAATCTGTGCTTTTTGTTCTTTCAAAACATTCATCTGCTCCTGCAATAACTCTAATCTTGCAGGAATCGTATTATCTCCTTCTTTATATAATTTTACATACTCGATCATAACCTCTATTGGAAGTCCTGCACTTCTCATACAAATGGCTAATTCTACCCATCCCAGGTCTGATTCCTGATAGTCTCTGATTCCATTTGGCCTTCTCGTTACTTTTGGGATCATTCCGACTCTTTCGTAATATCTTAAGGTATCTGCAGAGATATCATATTTTTCTGCTACTTCTTTAATCGTCATAGTATTGCTTGCTCCTTTCTACTTATTTCTGAGTTTATTTTAATCCTTGGAGCAGGGTTTAAGTCAAGATTTTTCTGATCTCCTCATGTATATCTGGTCTTTTATATGATAATTTGTTAAAATGATTTGGATACCACTTTTAATCTGAAAAGATTTAGAAGGAGATTTCTATGACTTATTATGATATTTTATTTAGTTTCTTTATCTATGGTTTTCTTGGTTGGTGTACCGAAGTTGCATATGCTGCTTTTAAACAACATTCTTTTGTAAACCGTGGATTCTTAAATGGTCCAATCTGTCCGATCTATGGGATTGGCGTGACCGTTGTCGTTGCTTTGTTGCAACCTTATGTTGGGAATCTGATCTTACTTTATATTACTTCTACCATTCTTGTTACATTTCTTGAATGGCTGACTGGATTTCTGCTTGAGAAGTTATTTCATCATAGATGGTGGGATTATTCTGAGCTGCCTTTGAATATTGGCGGTTATGTATGTCCTTTATTTTCTGCGATCTGGGGTGTCGCTTGTGTGTTGATCGTGAAGCTTATTTATCCTTTTACGGATAAACTGGTTTCATTTCTTCCAGTATGGTTTGGTAAATTCCTGCTTGTATTATTAACGATCACGATTTTCGTTGATGTTTGTATTACTGTTCAGGGTATTTTAAAGTTCAACAAACGTCTGGCTCTTATGGAGGATATTGCGAAAGAATTGCGTAATATTTCTGATCAGATCGGTGAGAATATTTATGACAGTATGATGGATGGCTTGGAAGCTCAGGATCGAATGAAAGCTCGTGCGGATGTTATTCGTGAGAAAGTAGATGAAGTGAAACAGGAAAATACTGAAGAAGTCAAAGCTCGTATGGATTCTATGAAGCAACGTGCATTTGAACTTCGCACTAGATATGAAAACATGGCAAAGCTTCCTACATTCACATCTCGTCGTATCTTGCGTGCATTCCCTAAGATGATGCCTCGTGAGCATGTAAGAGAATTTGGACAGTTGTGCCGGATTTTGAAGAAGCGAAGAGATGAATTGAAGAAAAAATAGCTGGATTTTAAAAGGAATTGCTTAGTTGTTTGCAGTTCCTTTTTGTACTGTCTTTACATATAATTTATTATTTATTGATAAGCTGATAGATAAGTATTCTTAGTATAAAAATATAATTTTGTTGAAAAATGTTACTTATATAGCGTGAAATATTTCATTAGGACATTATACGCACCCCAGTGGTTTGGATAACTGAAATTATTGAATATTATAATTTCTCCTGTGCATAAATAGACAAATCCCCATTCACTCCATAAGCAATCGCACAAACAATCACAAATAGTACCATATTAGCTCCTCCAAATACTTCCAGTCCGATCATGATCGGTGCGATCAGTGTATTTGTGGCACTTCCAAAAACTGCTGCATATCCTAATGCTGCACATAACATTGGTGGCAGTCCGAATAGTCCACCTAGAATTACTCCAAGAGATGTTCCGATTGAGAATAATGGTGTAACTTCTCCGCCCTGAAATCCAATTGCTAATGTAAAGATCGTAAATAGCAATTTTAGGATCCAGTCATACCCGTAGATCGTCTGTCCTGTAAATCCTGCTGAGATCAGGTTTGTTCCGAGTCCGCTGTATCTTGATCCATGAACAGCAAATAATAATACCGCCAATGGAATCGCCATAAATCCGATTCTCAAAAACTGATTCATAATCTTTTCACCCATAAATGCTTTTAATTTGCTTAGTGAGAATGAAAATAATCGTCCTGTCAGTCCAAAAATAATCCCAAGGCAGATCACAGCTGCAATCGTCTTTGTTCCTGACAGATTTACTGTATCTTTCATTACAACTGAAAACTTTTCCAATCCAAGACTATGTGATGTAAATGCTGCTGTATATGCGGATGCTAACGCTGGAAGTAACGCTTCATAATCCATTTTCCCTATGACAATCACTTCAATGGCAAAAAAAGTTGCACTTAGTGGTGTCTGAAACAGACCTCCGAATCCTGCTGCCATACCGATCACTAACATTAATCTTCCATTCTCTGGAAATTTGAATTTTCTTCCGATTGCATGAGATAATGTCGCTCCAATCTGGACAGCAACCCCTTCTCTTCCTGCACTTCCTCCGAATAAATGCGTCAACCATGTCCCGATCATTACCAATGGAATTAATAATAATGGGATAGCATCTGTTTTTTGCTGTCCAGCTTCAAAGACAAGTTTCATTCCTTTTAAGCTTGCTTTACTGAATGCATAATACATTGCCGTAATCACTAATCCGGCAATTGGCAGGAATGGAAGTAAGTATTGATAATGTATGGTTCTAAAATCAGAGATTGCGATCAGTACTCTTCCAAACAGGGCATCAATTGCTCCTACGATGATCCCCACGATCACTGCCATAACAAAATATTTCAACAACTGCAAAATATAGCTTTTCTTGTCCATTTTTTATAAATTCCTTTCTTCTATAGAGTAAAATAAAAAGCTGATAACCCCTGTGTCCATTACACAGATGTCATCAGCTTATTTTGTTAAGATATCATATCTTTTTGATCGTGTCAATTTTCACCAGCCACTGCATTTATAAGTGTACAACGCAGTGCCATTCTGTTTTGGCCACCATAGGTACAGGTAAATAGTGTCATATCCCATTTGCCTTTTTCCATTTGTTTTACATTGGTTCCTTTAATGATCTCTATATCAGAAACTTTGTATTCAAATCGATTCCCTTCTACATCAATAAACCAGATCTTGCTTCCGATGTCCAACGTCTTTAATCGACTGAAATGACTTCGGTAATTATGACCTGCAATGATGATATTTCTTTTGTAGACACTTCCTTTGTATCTTCCTGGTGCAATTTTTAATCCAGCCAGGCTCCAGTGTGACATTACTGGAAGCTGCAGTGATAATTCCGGTACTTCCAAAACTCCAATATACTTGATTCCATCGATCGTCTTTGTCTGCATTTCCCTTCTTTATCTTTTGCAAATAATATAACAGGGATATTTCCATATTTATACAAATAATTTAGTAACTCTTCTTTGGAGTACACTTTTTCAGAATCTCTCATTTTTCCTCCTTTGGCTCTCCAAATATAAAGCACCCCCGCTTGCTTTCTTTGTAAAAACGTTAACACAGGCTGTGTTACCTATACGTGATTTTTTGTTATTTTATGCCAAGATTGATAAATTTTTTTATTCTTTGTACTAATTATAGTACACACCCCCCCCCAGTTTTTCACCCCTTAGTTTAGTTTATTTATTTTATACATCTCATCCTTTCTGCTTCATCCTCTTAATAACCTTAAGCCTCGTAAATTCCTCCCTCTCCTTCTCTTCCAACTCATTTGAAATCTTATAAACAAACCCAGTATAAGTCGGAATCGTAATATTTTTCAGCGCATTCGCTCTCTTCTGTGTTTTCTTAATACTCGTCGCCAGCCGATAAGCTGCATTTTCGACCATCGACAATTTGATTGTCAGATCTTTCACTTGTCGAAACGCTTCTCTTGCAACATCAATTGACTCAAATGTCCCATCCATCGCATAAGTCAGCTGGTTTTCATGTGCATCATATTTTACATGTGGTATCTCCGTTCCCATGATGCTTCTGGTCTGAATCTGAATCGAATCCTCGATTGGAACCGTATAGGCAAGTTCTTCGACCTTACTAATCCCATGCTGGATATTTGCTCTCTGAAGACATGCATATGCTCTTGTAAATGTCGTATCGATCTCTTCCTGAATATCTTTTGCCTCATCGATCAGATCCATCAGCTCACGGATCAGAATATTCCTTTTTTTATCCATCAGATCATAGCCTTGTTTTGCTAATGCAAGCGAGTTCTTGGCTGCGATCAGATTTCCTTTGGTTGGGAATTCTCGTGGGTCCATAATCTCACCACCTTTTTAGCTTTCCTGCTTTTTCGGCAGGTATTTATCGATGATCTTCGTGTCGATTCGGTCTAATTCTTCCCTTGGCAGAATCTTTAATAATTCCCATCCAAAATCCAAAGTCTCAATCATAGAACGATTTTCTTCTGATCCCTGACCGATATATCGTTCTTCAAATTCCTTTCCGAATTCCAGATATTTTTTATCGATCGGTGATAATTCATCTTCACCGATGACAGAGGCTAAGTTCCTTGCCTCTCCCACCTTTGCATAGGCAGAAAATAACTGGTTTGCAAGATCCTGATGGTCTTCTCTTGTGTATCCTTCACCAATTCCATCTTTCATCAGACGTGAAAGTGACGGCAAGACACTGATCGGCGGATAAATAGACTGTCCATTTAAGTTACGATCCAGTACGATCTGTCCTTCGGTAATATATCCAGTTAAGTCAGGAATCGGATGTGTGATATCGTCATTGGGCATTGTAAGGATTGGAAGCTGTGTTACAGAACCTTCCGCTCCTTCAATAATTCCTGCACGTTCGTAAAGTGTCGCAAGTTCGCTGTATAAATATCCTGGGTATCCTTTTCTGGATGGAATTTCTCCTTTGGATGAAGATACCTCACGCATCGCTTCTGCAAATGATGTCATATCGGTCAGAATTACCAAGATATGCATGTTGCAGTCAAATGCCAGATATTCTGCTGCCGTTAAGGCTACTTTCGGTGTGATCAGTCGTTCGACAACTGGGTCATTTGCAAGATTTAAGAACATACATACATGATCTGCAACACCGCTTTCCTCAAATGTTTTCTGAAAGAAATCCGCAACATCATGTTTGACACCCATTGCTCCAAAAACTACCGCAAATGGCTCATCAGAACCATCTCCTAAGGATGCCTGTTTTACGATCTGTGCTGCCAACTGATCGTGTGGCAATCCGTTTCCTGAGAAGATAGGAAGCTTCTGTCCACGAATCAGCGTTGTTAATCCATCAATGGCTGAAATACCTGTGCGGATATAGTTTCTTGGATATTTTCTTCGGACTGGATTTAACGGAAGTCCATTGACATCTCGTTTTACATCCGTGATCAATGGGCCTAATCCATCAATTGGTTTTCCGATCCCGTTGAATGTTCTTCCAAGCATATCTGGTGCAAGAGAAACTTCCATCGGATGTCCGGTCAGTTTCGTTCTTGTATTGTCAAGGGACATATTTTCGGTTCCCTCAAATACCTGAATGACTGCTTTATCTTCGTATAATTCAATGATCCTTCCAATTTTCTTTGTCTTTCCATCGACCGTAAATTCCACGATCTCATCAAAAAATGCGTCTTGTACCCCTTCCAGAATGACAAGCGGACCATTGATGCTGCTTAAGCCTAAATATTCAATTCCCATAATCTATCCGCCTCCTTATGCATTCTTTTCCAGTACTGCGTCATAAAAATCATCAATCTGTTTATGGTAAAGATCCAGTAATTGCAGATTATCATTTGGAACATCATATTTGATCGCAATGACTTTCTCAAAGATTCCTTCTGCTTTTAACACACTCATCGGCATTCCTCTTGCCACTAATTCTCTGCTCTTTTGGTATAGATATAAAATGACTTCCATCATTTTATATTGCTTCTCCATAGATACGCAGGTGTCGTCTTTGTGGAATGCATTTTGCTGCAGAAATCCTAATCGAATTACCCTTGCAATCTCTAACGTTAATTTCTGATCATCTGGGAGAACATCTCCACCGATCAGTTTTACGATCTCCATCAGACTGCTTTCCTGATTCAGGATTGCCATCAGCCGGTTTCGATAGTCCACAAAGTTCGGTGATACATGATCTCTGTACCAGCCTCCAAGATCTGTAAGATATTCACTGTAGCTTGTCAGCCAGTGGATCGCTGGGAAATGTCTTGCGTAGGCTAACGATTTATCCAATCCCCAGAAACAGCGGACAAATCGCTTTGTATTCTGCGTTACTGGCTCAGAAAAATCTCCTCCCTGTGGTGATACCGCACCGATGATCGTTACGGAACCGTCGGTTCCATTTAAGTTATGCATCATCCCAGCTCGCTCATAAAAAGCAGATAATCTCGATGCCAAATATGCCGGGAATCCTTCTTCTGCTGGCATTTCTTCCAGACGACCAGATAATTCTCTTAATGCTTCTGCCCACCTTGAGGTAGAATCCGCCATGATCGCGACATCATAACCCATATCGCGGTAATATTCTGCCAGTGTAAGCCCTGTATAAATAGACGCTTCACGTGCTGCCACTGGCATATTAGACGTATTAGCGATCAGTGTTGTTCGGTCCATCAATGGATTTCCACTCTTTGGATCGACTAATTCTGAGAATTCTTCCAATACCTGCGTCATTTCATTTCCACGTTCCCCGCATCCGATATAAATAATGATATCCGCATCGGACCATTTGGCGATCTGGTGCTGGGTCATTGTCTTTCCAGTACCAAACCCGCCTGGGATCGCTGCTGTTCCACCTTTTGCGATTGGAAACATGGTATCCAGTATTCTCTGTCCTGTGACCAATGGCACACATGCCGGAATTCGATCGTATACTGGCCTTGGAACCCTAATTGGCCATCTCTGGATCATTGTTAAAATCTTCTCTGTTCCATCATCTAATCTTAATGTGATCATATGATCTTTGATCGTATGTTCTCCATCAGATGCCACAAAGGTAACCGTTCCTGTAAGATCTGGAGGTACCATGCATTTGTGTACGATCGCTCTTGTCTCCTGCACTTCGGCATAGATGTCTCCTCCATGAAGAACATCTCCTTCATTGACAACCAGTTTTGTATCCCACAACTTCTGTATATCAAGCGAATCTACACTGATACCTCTTGTGATAAATGCACCTGCATTTTCAGCAATTCTCTCAAGCGGGCGTTCAATTCCATCAAAAATATTATCTAAGATTCCGGGAGCCAATGTAACAGATACTGCTTCTCCGCTTGCTTCCACGATCTCTCCCGGTCTTAACCCAGATGTTTCCTCATAGACCTGTATCGTTGTTCGGTCTTTATCCAGCGAAATGACTTCTCCGACTAACTTTTCTTTGCCGACATAAACCATTTCTGACATCTTAAATCCAGTATTTCCAGCCAGATAAATGACAGGTCCGTTGATTCCATAAATTGTTCCAGTCTTACTCACCTGTCACACCCCCTTTAAAGGTAAATTCTTCGTATTCTTTCTCCAAGGCTCCCGAAAATGAGTGATCGATCAAAATATTTCTTCCCGGAATGACTGAACGGATTCCTCCGATAAAATCTTCCTCACTAACTGTGACTGTCATTCCTGTCCGTTTTTCAAGAAATTCTTTCTTATCCTGATCGGAGCTGTTAATATAGATCGTCAGTGGATTCCCATCTGCAAATCTTGCTGCTTTGGCAATATAGGATACGAGCAATTCTTTGTATTCTTCCGTTTTCATATATTCATCGGTCATCTCACGGACCTCCTCAAACAGCTTGTTTTTCAGTTCATTTTGAACACGGCTTAACTGCCTTCGAAGTTTTAATTGTCCTTTGGATGTTGCTGTATTTAACTGCTGCCTTGCCGATGCTGTTTCGGTCTTAATTCTCGTATCTGCCTGCATCACAGCTTCTTGTTTATGTGTCTTGAACACGCTTTCCAAAGCCTTCTGATGCTGGTCTATGATTTCATTTCCTCTGGCTCTCGCCTCTTCCATGGCAGCTTCCCTGATATGTGAAATCTTTTCTTCTACTGTCACATTCGTCACCTTCCTTCTACAGCCGGCTTATAATTTCAATCCGATCGCCTCATTGACATAAGACGTGATAAAATCTTTCTTCCGCCCAGTTCCGTGCCGGTCAGGAATCTCGATCAGAAGCGGCATCTTGCGTTCCAGTTTGATCTCATCGATCAGTTCTGGAAATTCTCTTCCAAACTTCTCTGTCAAAAGCACGATCCCAATCTCTGGATCGCTCATAGCTTTTTCAATCACTTCTTTTAGTTCATCCCTCTCATGAACCACGACTCCATCAACTCCGGCTAACCGCATTCCTGTCAATGTATCTACGTTATCACTGATCAAATACATTTTCATAAATATCACTTCCTGATCTATCCAAGTTTACCGATGATCATAAATGAAATGATCAATCCATACAGACACACACCTTCTGCCAGACCTACGAAGATCAAGGATTTACCTAATGCACTTGGATCTTCGCTGATCGCACCTAAGGCTGCACTTGCAGCACTCGCTACGGCGATACCCCCACCAACGCAGGAAAGTCCAGTTGATAATGCTGCTGCCAGATATCCTAATCCTGTACTCATTCCAGCATCAGAGCTTGCCTGCGCTGCCTGTACCGGATCTGTGATAAACATCATCACTCCGGCGATTACAATGATTCCGAAGAAGAAAAATGCGTTAAATGCAATGCTTCGTTTATAACGTTTCTTTGTTCTCTCTCCATGAAGAAAATAACCAAAAGGAATAAATATACTTAAAATTAATGCTGCGATGATCACTAATTTGATTGCTAATGTCATAACCATAACCGATACCTCCTAATTTTCCTTGCCTGCATGATTGTCATATGGATGGAATTCTCTTCCTGATCCCGTGTAGAAACGGCTGAACATCTCATAATATTCCAGACGTAATACCTGAATTCCGACAACCAGACCTTCCAGTCCGCACACGATAATATTTCCAAGAACAATGATGATCCAGTTTGGATTTCCTGCCCCGTCTGTGATGCCTCCAAGCATCAAAACAACTTCCATCATTGCCGCATGGCTCACTGCAAATGCTCCGATACGCACAAATGAGATTGTGTTGGAGAAGAAACTTAACATCGTCTCAAACAGTTCAAAAAATCCCTGTACCAAAAACATTCCGACACCGCCTTCTGCTTTTGGTTTCTTTCCTTCGACCAGCTGTCCTAATGGTTCCTTTAACAAAAACAGTATGACTGGAATTCCAAGGAAAATGACCATCATGATATTTCCTGGTGTTTTGTGTCCTGTCATATAAAGCACGATCGTTAAGACAAGGAATCCATAAAATACAAGTCCTGCAACTCCATTTGGACTAAAAAATAAATTTTCTTTATCCCCTCGTTTCTTTGCATTGATGATCTGAAATACCATCGCAAGCAGGATCAGTGCCATACCAAATGCAACCGCCACGATAAATACGGTATTTAACTGTCCGACAAATGGTAATTTCATCATTGCATGCATTGGCGATAACCACATCGGCTTGATAATCGTTCCTTCAAATCCAAAGAAACTTCCGAACATAAATCCAAAGAATGTAGAGAAGATTCCAGCTATCGAAATGATTCCTGCAAGATTCCATTTCTTGATCTTATATAGTAATCCCCCACCGATAAACAAACACAATCCCTGACCAACATCACCAAACATGGCTCCAAAAATAAAGGTATAAGTCAGTGCCACAAAAATGGTTGGGTCCATCTCATCATGGGATGGCAGTCCATACATTCTGATAAACATTTCAAACGGTTTAAAGAATTTTGGGTTCTGTAATTTTGTCGGTGGATCACCGAAGAATTTTTCTCGGCCTTCTTCGACGATGATCGTGATTCGATCATCATCTTTTGTCTCTTCGATAAATGCCTGCGTATCTTTTTCACTCATCCAGCCACAGAGAATGTAGTAATCTTCCTGTTCTTCATTTTCCATGCAGGCTGCCATTTTACGAACATCAAAGTTGTTGGATAATTCCTCTAACTTATATCTGGCACCTCGGATCTTCTTTGCCTTCACAGATAAGAAATCTTTCATCTGTTTCTGGACATTTTTAATTTCTTTTTCAATCTCATCGATCTGATTTCTTAGATTCCTGCAGATTTCTGCTGGCATTCCCTCGTAATCATCTGGGAGTGATATCGTTTCAAAATGCAGAGATTTAAACGTTGAATCGATTTTTCCCATTTCTTTATGTGCTGCAAAATAGCATCCGTACACATAATTTTCATTCCGGACTCCCTCCAAAAAGATCGCATTGAGATCATCAAATAAATATTTTTCAAGTTTCTGATAATACTCTACGTTTACCCGTCCAAATCTGACTTTCATATACTGGTAACCGTAAACTTCTTTTAAATTTAACTCTAAAGGCTGAAACGGTTCAAGTTCATGAAGCCTTTCTAAGAATTCTTCTTTCTGCTTCTTTAACCGGTCTTCTCTCGCCTTAAGATCCAGATAATCATGATTGAGATCCCGGATCATTGTAAGGATCTCATCTGCCGTAAGAGAGGTATCCATCTCCCCTTTTGGCTGTGCAAGCATCGCTACATATTGTTCCGCTTTGGAAAGCGGTTCTTTGTAAGGATTCACATCCATAAACGGCATGAGGTTATCTGTCGTCTTCAATTCTGTGATCGCATTTTCCAGCTGCATTTCGTATTTGGAAAGATAAGATGCACTTACCCTGTCAATATCAGTTCTCGGACCGGAAATGCTTAAGAATTTCATCTTTACGATCATGATGCATTACCTCCTTGACGTCGTTGTTGTCTCACCAAATACTGTAATGTCTCTCGTTGTGATAATCCGTAGCGGATACATTCCAGTGCCGTGGTGATCTTATAAGTCTCTTCCTCCTTTAAAAATAAATATTGTTGTATACTCGCCAGAGAATATGGATGGTTTCTGTAAGCGATCGTTAGGATATGTTCTACACATTCATTTACCACGCTTTCCATCTGCACCTGTTCTCCGAACTCATATTTCTTTCCGTAATAAGTTTCATTTAATCTTCTTGTGAATTCTTCCACCGATGGTGCTTCAACCAGATCTTTAAATTCCTGATTGCTTAGTTTATGTTGAATCGGAATTAACAATGTATAAATGTCTGGTGCGAGCATATGGTAATATTTCTTTGCCCTGTAAATCCATTGAAGATTTAATAGATCGATCTTGGCTCCTAATTCTTTTGTGAGCATCTCCTGATCTTTTTTGTTCCAGTTTCCTTTGCGTGCTTTCCACATCATGGAAAAATAATATAAATCCAATGCCAGCTCATAATCCGCTAATGTCGATGCTCCTGATTCCCTGATCCTTGAAAGTGGAGCGTAATATTCTGTATTCTTCAGATAATCAACCAGATGGTCGATATTCTTTGCCGTTACCAGCTGATCGATTCGAATCTTTGAATACTTATCAAAAAACGGCTTTTTGTAATTTAGATCAAATGGTACATTGCTGTGATTAAATACAATCCTTAAACAATATCGAATCAAGTCAACTTCATAGCGTTTCATAAAAATCTTTAAAAACTCTTTTTGCTGCATATCTGCGAAACGGTAAAGTCTTGTATAATCATCATACAATGACTGGATCAGAACTTTTTCGATATTTCCTCTGTGATACAGTGATTCATCCATCTGATTGATAAATTTTCCGTACGATTTCGTCTGTTTCAGATATTCGATAATATCTGTCACTGTATTCATGGAAGCCAGCCGTTCATAATCCTGCGGCTTTAAAAGCTTTGCACGCATTGCTGCGACTTTCGTCACAATTCCGCTGTAGCGCATCACATCTCTCAATGACACCGCCTCCTATACTTTGATCACCCGCTCTAGTATCTGCCTTGCATACTCGCTGCGATGTTCTTTGAAGTCTTGTTTTAAAACTTCTATTTCATTGTTATTTTGTTCTTCCTGTTTCTTTAGAAGATTTTCCATGTTTGTTGCAAGATCCGACTGAATCTTTAATATCTTCTCATTTGTGTCCTTTTCCATATCCGCATCAAATGTATCCCGCTGCTTTTGCATTTTCATTTCCATCTGATGCTTTTGTTCCTGCGCGCCATCTACGATCGAACGCGCTGTCATTTCGATCTCTGAAAGTTTCTCTGCAATTCTCTCCATCAGTTAAACCTCCTTTCATACCAACCATTGTAGTCCTTTGCGTTTATTTTTACCAGTATTTTATCTGATTTTTTTCATTAATTTAGCAATTATTCACAATTTTCCGACAATTTTTCATGATCTGTTGTGTGTTATAGCCTCTCTCATTTCTTGAAATTTTATTCTCTCAACAAATATTTCTGCTTTATAGAATTTTCCTATAGCCAGAAAAAAAGCTTGCACCCCCCCCGAAAATATTGTATACTGGTAATAGATTTTTGTAGTACATTAATCTGAATACTTACAAGAGGCGATGCTCCCATCGCCTCTATCCCCTTATGAATAAGCAAGAGTTATACCATGTATTTTTTAATATGTTAAAAAGAGACAAGTTGTGATTTTGATATTTTTCACACTTGTCTCTTTTCTCGTTTTAATTTTTAATTTATACCTTTAACACTCTCATCATTATATAAACACACGGCAGCTTTTCTGGCAAAAGCAGATTCCATATTTCAATATCTTTTCATATCCCTCATTGGTCAAACCATCTGCATATCCTTTTTCATCGATCTGATTTAATGCCTCTTTACATTTCTCTTCCATCTGCGTAAATTTCTCAGCATACTTAAGTTCCAGAATCACTGCCGGTTTCTTTTCATCATAAGGTTTTAATAAAATATCTGGTCTTCCATTTCCGCTTTCTCTGTTTGAAAGAATCTCATAGTCTTCCAAACTGCTTAAATCTTTTGATCTTACACTCTTTTTAAACCATTCCTGTATCGTATTCTGATAGATATATCTCACTTCTTCATTTGGAATTACCAGTTTCAGATAAACTGTATTTCCTTCAAGCAGCTAACCTGTCATTTTTAGATATCCTGTAAAGAATAAAAAGTTCCATAAATTATCTTGTGATTCTTTGATATCAGCATAGGTAATATCTTCATGCGCTGGTTTTTTTATTTCTTTGCCTGCGATCAATTCTTCAATTTCTTTTCTGACACTAGAATCTGCTGTTTCAATTAGTTCTTTTATAATACTATTTGATGATGTATTGGACCAGTATGGCTTTGGAAATGCAATCTGGTTTGTGATCGCTGTTTTGATATAATTTACGACACTCCATGAATTGTAAACTTCTGTATTTCCAAACAAGTAGCCATCATACCATCGTTTTAATTCTTCTTTTTTCTCTGATATTCCGTAATAATACAGCATTTCTTCTACTTCTGGTTGTGTAAATCCAAAATATCTTGCATAATTCTCATTTAGAATTGATATGATTTCTAAATTGTTAAGTCCTGTAAAAATGCTTTCTTTGCTGACTCTTAGGCACCCTGTGATCACTGCAAATTCAAGGCTGTCATTGCTCTTCCCTCCTTTCTATTTGTAATCTACTACTTCCCACAATACTTCGCAATCATCTCAATCAACACCTCAGATTCCAACGGCTTCGCCAAATGCTCATTCATCCCTGCTTCCAAAACTCTTCGCCGATCTTCCGTAAATGCATTGGCAGTCATCGCAATGATTGGAATATCTCTAGCATTTTCTTTATTGCTCCGCCTGATATATCTCGCAGCTTCTAATCCATCCATAACCGGCATCATCACATCCATTAAAATCACATCAATTTCTCCCTGTTCGGATGCTTTAAAGATTTCCAACGCTTCTTTCCCATTAAATGCCTTAATCACTTTCGCCCCTGCACTTTCCAACACGAATTCTGCGATCTCCATATTTAATTCATTGTCTTCTGCAAGCAATACATTAACACCTTTGATTGATGTTTCCTTTACTTCTTTTTTCTTATGTTCTTCACACTGTTTATTATGATCAATCTGGAATGGAATCTCAATATCAAATGTTGTTCCTACATCTTGTTCACTTTCAAATGAAATCGTTCCGCCCATTTTCTCTACAAGACTTTTCGTAATCGGCATTCCAAGCCCTGTTCCGCCGTAAACGGTTCTTGCCCATGCCTTTTCCTGTGCAAATGGCTCGTAAATCTTCTTCTGGAAGGATTCACTCATTCCGATTCCTGTATCTTTGCATTTGAATTGAATCCTAACTGTATCCTGATCTTCTTGTACCTCCTGAAATTCCATGATAATCTTTCCATTATCTTTATTATATTTAATTGCATTCGTCAGAATATTCATTACAACTCTTTTCACATGTAAAGGACTTCCGATCAAATTTTCGTGAATCACTCTGTATTTATGTACAACGATCTGAATTCCTCTTTCTTTTGCCTGCTTTTCAATGACCATCCGAATCTCTTTAAATAATCCAAAAAAATTAAAACTTCTTTCCTCTAAGATTACTTCTTCTGATTCTAATTTTCCCATATCCAAAACTTCATTGATCAATTCCAGCAAGAATCCAGATGCTTCCCATATCTTTTTACGGCATTCTGCCTGTTTTACCAGATTATCTTTGTAATAATCACCGACTTCCACCATTCCCCGGATTCCATTGATCGGAGTTCTGATATCATGACTCATTCTCTGTAAAAACTCTGTTTTTGCAATATTTGCTTTCTTTGCTTCTCTTGCTGATTTTTCCAGCTCTTTCTTATACTCTTCTTCCCGCTGTTTTTGAATGAGTTCATACTGCTGGTTTGATTTTGCCTTGATCGTCATTAAAATGGTTACAAAAATTCCATATAAAATAAGTGCGATCCCTATGTTACTCATCAATGTTTTTACAAGATCCTTGTCCTCTGCATACATATAAATGTAATAATTTCGTCCCTTATCCAGACTTGTAAAATATCGTTTGATGCCATTTTGGATGACCGCAAATTGTCCTGATTTCACGCTTTTGCGTATCTCATTGACGACAGGATTATTCTGTGCCTTTGTATTGATCAGTTTCTTGTCATTTGATGCTATGATGTCATTTCCATTTGTAATCACGATCGTTCCATCATTTTCCTGCTTATATCCGGCAAGCACATTTTTGATTGTGAGTTCACTGTTTTTGGCATACTCAGCTTTTATATACTGATATCCTATGATCGTTCCTTTTGCATCAATCCTTCCATAAGATGCCAGATCAATGTAACCTCCATTTTTCAGATCAATTCTTGCCATATATGATTTTTGTGGATATTTTTTTACATCACGAAGTGTTTCTTTTTCCATGACATAGTCCATCACTTTTTGAAATCTTGATCCCATATGATATTGTGCAATCTGCTGATCTTTATCATTTAATACAATGATACCTGTAAGTTTTTGTTCCCCTGCATATTGTTTTAAATGCTCTTTTTCCAACGCCTGATCATCTGCTTTAAAATTTCTTGCGGTCTGCTGGACTTTTTCAACCATTCTTACAAGGCTTTTTGCTTCAACCGCATCATTGAAGCTGTTATACATGGAATATTGATCCCTAATGTACTCTATCGTTGAATGAATTCTGTTTTTGACATTGTTTGTCTCCACTTTTATAGACACGAAAAGAACTGTCAGAACAACGATCACACAGCCAACGATACTCAATGTCCATAATCTTTTATCTGCTTTATTTCTCAAGGCTGCTCACCTCCAGATATTTCTCTGCATCAGAAACATACTTTTTCAGAATCTTCTTGGCACTTCCGTCTTTGACCATTGCTTTTAATGTCTTTGACAATTCTTTCTCAATTCCTCTTTGATCATTTTTTGCAAATGCAACGCCAATCCCTGTCTCAAGAATGTCTTCATCAAGGATCCTGTATTTTGCTTCATAATCGGACATATACTGTCTGATTGAAATTTCATGTGCTGCAATAGCGTCTACATATCCTTTGCCCAGAGAAGTGTAGATCAGTTCTCTGTTTTCCATGCTGTAGACTTGTTTTACTTTCGGTATTTGGGGGTCTGTTTGTTTTAGAAATAGTTCTTCTGGTTTGGTTGTAGACTGAACCGCAATGACTTTATTCTTAAGATCGGACAGCTTATAGATCTTGCTGCTGTTGTTCACTGCGACAACCTCATGGCTCAGCATATAAGGCCCTGCCCAGTGATAATCATTTTCTCTTCCAGTCACTGAAAAACACGCCCATATGCAGTCTATTTTCCCTTGTTCTACAAGATTTTTCTTATTCTCCCAATCAATATTTACAAAGACTGGTTTGTAACCCATACGAGAAAAAGCTTCCTTGGCAAGTTCTACATCGATCCCTGCCGGATTGCCATTCTCATCCGTATAGTTAAATGGAGGGTAGTTATCTCCACCGATAATAATCTTCTTGTTCGTATCCTTTATTATTTTTCTAGTCTGATCTTTTGTCTTTCCACATGCGCAAAGAAAGCATCCTAACAGAAAAAAGACCATGACTCCAGTCATAAGTTTCTTTAAATGCATAGTTCACCTCGTATGATTTGTCTATAAGTATCGTTCTATAATCTCATACAAACTTTCAATTCGGATAGGTTTCGCCATATGTGCATTCATTCCAGCTTCGATTGCAGCCTTTGCATCTTCCTCAAATGCATTCGCTGTCATTGCAATGATCGGAATGTCTGCTTTTGTCTTATCCTCTAATTGCCTTATCTTTTGTGTAGCTTCGTATCCATCCATGACCGGCATCATAACATCCATCAGAATCAGGTCGATCATATTTCCTTTCTCTGATTCCATATAATCTACTGCCTGTTTTCCATCTTCGACACTATTAACATGGAATCCTGCTTCTGTAAGAATCGTCTCAGCAATCTCCCTGTTTAATTCTACATCTTCTACGAGCAGAATCTCTTTTCCTTTGAATGCTTCAACTTCTAAAATGGTTTTATCTTTTGTCTTCACAGGACGGCTTGCGTTCTGCAGTACATCGTATAATTCTGATACAAACAACGGTTTCGCACAAAATGCTGTAACTCCAGCTTCTCTTGCTTCCTGCTCGATATCTGCCCAGTCATATGCTGTCAAGATAATGATCGGTACTTCATCCCCGATCTCCATACGGATTCTCCGTACCACTTCAATCCCATTCATATCTGGCATCAGCCAGTCGATGATATAAACTTGAAATGGATCTTTTTCCTGGGATGCATATTTGGCTCTGAATATCGCTTCTTTACCAGACGTTGTCCATTCTGAACGAAGTCCGATCGTTCTCAGCATCTTCTCAACACTAGCACAACTATCCATACTGTCATCTGCTACTAATGCACGAAAACCATTTAATTCCTTGATAACTCCTCTCTTGCTGTTTTGCTGGGTTGTCTTAAATCTAAGAGAGATCGTAAACTCCGATCCCACTCCTAATTCACTTTTTACTTTGATAGTTCCACCCATCATATCTACAATATTCTTTGTAATCGCCATTCCAAGTCCTGTACCTGGAATTCGGCTGACTGTAGAAGTTTCTTCTCTCGTAAATGGTTCAAAAATATGTTCTGCAAATTTCTCACTCATTCCAATTCCATTGTCTTTTACAACAAAATCGTAATCTGCAAAGCCTTCTGGTGCATGCCCTTTCTGAATAATGCGAAAGCCTACTGTTCCCCCTGCCTTTGTATATTTCATCGCATTACTCATACAATTTAATAAAATCTGATTTAGTCTTAATTTGTCACAGATGACATTCTCATCGACCACATCAACTGTATCTATAAAGAAATCAAGACGTTTTGCCTTGATATCTGTCTGCAGAATATTCCTAAGATCGTGTATAACTATAGGAATACTACATGGGCTTTCTTCAATTTTAACTTTCCCACTTTCAATCCGGCTCATATCCAGAACATCATTGATCAATGACAGCAAATGATTACTTGATGTCATGATCTTGCTTAAATAATCTTTCAATCGTTCTTTTTCATCGATATGTGTTGCTGCAAGTGATGTAAATCCTATGATCGCATTCATTGGTGTTCGGATATCATGTGACATATTGTTTAAAAATGTCGTCTTGGCTTGATTCGCACGTTCTGCCAGCTGATAAGCTTCTTTTAATGTTCTCTGATATTCCATGTCTTTTTCTTTTTGCTTTGTAATATCTTTGAATAATACAAGTACATGATTTGGACTTCCATCGTCGCAAAGATCCACGATCACAACCGAAGCACGACACCATCTGCGTTGTTCTTCCCTGATTACTTTATAATCTATATAATAGCTTCGATCGATTTCTGTAAGTTCATCCTCATTCAAAGTTTTTTTGATATAAGAAGGATCCAATTTTTCTCTTAATTGTCCTTGATAATCCTGCATGATCGAATCATTCAGAATCTCTTCTAAAAATTCTGTATAACTTCCTTCCTTTGAAATATGTCTCATCCAAGAAGCAAGATGCAATACCTCATAACGGTCTTCTCCGACATTTACTAAAATTCCTGCAAAATAGCTTTGGCTAAAAGCCTTTAAAATGTCTGCATCGTATTCTTTTTTCATATTTTCTCACCATTTATCTATTCTGTGTTTAACGCTCCCTCTGCACGGTTCATGTAACCAGTGCCATTAGTCTTCTTTGTTTTGCATATAATTTTACTGTATTTGATACACGCTGATAGACGATATTTGCATCAAATGGACGGTTAATATAATCGGTAACACCCATCTCATAGGCACGTCTGATATAATTCTCTGAATCCTCGCTTGAGATCATGATGACTGGAACATTTGATATCCAATCTTCTTCTGTCATATGTTTTAAAACCTCAAAACCGTCCATCTCTGGCATAATAATATCTAACAGTACCAGAGAAATTCCCAGTCCATACTCACCCAGTTTATGAAGAGCTTCTCTTCCACTTTCCGCTTCTACGATCTCATAGTCTTCCTGCAGGATCTCTGACAGAATTTCCCGATTAAATTCTGAATCATCTACGATCATAATTCTTGGTTTATTCTTAGTTTCTTCATCATCCGGCATCTTTTTATCACATTCGGTCACTACTATCGCTTTATAATCTTTTGCCTTATACATCAAATGGTCTGCCCTTGCGATTGCTTCATCGATGGTTTCATTCTCAGACAAAACACCACCGATACTTGCTGTCAGTCTTAGTCTTGAACATTCTGGAATTTTCGCATTCTGAATTGCTTCCTGAATCTGCAGTAATTTCCCACGCAAAGTGCCTCTGACCATATTCGGAAGGATCAGTAAAAACTCATCTCCTCCATAACGAACCAGTTTATCCGTCTTTCGTATGCAGTGGTTGATTGCATCGGCTACGGTTTTTAATACACGATCTCCCATATCATGTCCATAAATATCATTATATAATTTAAAATCATCCAGATCGATCATTGCAACCCCAGCAGGATTCTGCATATCTCTAATCTCATCCTCAAAATATCTTCGATTATAGATTCCCGTCAAAGGATCACTGTATAATTTATCCTGATAACCTTTTAATTTGCCGACAAGTTTATCTCTTCCATCCATATCAATTAATGTATCATCCGCAAGATATCTGACAAGTTCCATAACACATGGTTCATCATCAATTTCCATATATCTTGAGATCACAAGATATATGTCTGTATCAAGAAACTCTAGTTTTGTCTTCTGCCGTTTCTCTGTATACGCTTTTACTGATATGCAATTCTCACATGGCTTATTCTTCTTCCAAAATTCATAACATTTACACATTCCAAGCTGTACTCTCACACAGGGATTCTCTTGCATCTTAGATAAAAATTCTCCATCCAAAATTCTAACAACATCAAAAATTTTCTCTAGTACTTTTATCTCTTCTTCTACCTCTTGTCTGGTCATCTTAACATTTGTATTCACGTACAACTTTCACCCCTAATTCATAATAACTTTTATTTTTTTATACATTTTACTTGCGTCACCCTATCTATACTCCCTTTATGTTAACAATACACTTTATTAACATATATTTTCATGATATCACATACTTTTGTCGTTTTCCATCGAGAATGCTGATTTTTACAATCTTTTTCTTTGGTAGTACCAAAAAAGGAGCAGATCCTACAATATCGCAGTATCTGCTCCTTCATCATCTTCTTATAACACTTTACTTAAAAATGTCTTTGTTCGTTCTTCCTGTGGATGGTCAAAAATCTGTTCTGGTGTTCCTTCTTCAAGGATTCCTCCGCCATCCATGAAAAATACACGATTGGCCACTTCTCTCGCAAATCCCATCTCGTGAGTTACAACAACCATGGTCATACCTTCTTTGGCAAGCTGTTTCATAACTTCTAATACTTCTCCAACCATCTCTGGATCAAGTGCGGAAGTTGGTTCGTCAAACAACATGACTTCTGGTGACAATGCCAGAGATCTTGCAATCGCTACACGCTGTTTCTGTCCACCAGATAACTGTGCTGGATAATTGTCAGCTTTGTCACCGACACCGACACGATTTAACAATTCCATGGCTTTTTCTTTTGCCTGTTCTTCTGTCATCATCTTATGACGGATCGGAGCTAATGTAACATTCTCAAGGATTGTCAGATGTGGGAATAAGTTAAAATGCTGAAATACCATTCCAACTCGTTTTCTCATTGCATCAACATCGAAATTCTTCTCTGTTAAATGCATATCATCAATGACAATATCTCCCTTTGTAGGAGTCTCTAATAAGTTTAAGCATCTTAAAAATGTACTCTTTCCAGATCCAGATGGTCCGATCACACAAACGCATTCTCCTTTGTCAATATGACAGTCAATGCCTTTTAACACTTCCAGAGATCCGAAATATTTATGCAAATTTTTAACGTCTATCACTTTGTCTCAGTCTCCTTTCTAATGCGTTTAATCCTAATGTCAGGAACTTAACGATCACATAGTAGATCAGTGCTGTTCCAAGCAATGGTGCCAGTGCTTCGAAGATTCTTGAAATTACGAAATCTGATACCTTTGTCAGATCGACGATCGCTACATATCCTAAAATAGAAGTTTCTTTTACCAGTACGATAAATTCATTTCCAAGGGCAGGAAGAATGTTCTTAATCGCCTGAGGCAGGATAATATCTTTCATTGTCTGTACATAGGATAATCCAAGAGAACGTCCACCTTCCATCTGTCCCTGATCAACAGCCTGAATTCCTGCACGGATGATCTCCGCAACATAAGCTGCACTGTTTAGACCAAAGGTTAAGGAACCTACAAGCAGTCCACTTTGACCTTTTAAAATAACGAAATACATGATCATCAACTGTGTCAACGTTGGTGTTCCACGAATGATATCAATGTACACGTATGCGATTTTTGATAAAAGTGTACTCTTTCCTTTCTGCTCTGCTGTCAAACGCATTAATGCTAACAATGTACCAAGTACCACACCTATGATGATCGCAATGACTGACACAAGAATTGTCATCTTTAGTCCATCGAGGTATAGCAGGTAACGTTGTTCTTCAATAAATGCGGTATAAAATGAATCTAACATTTTTGAAACCTTACCTTCCTATTTTCTAGTTTTTGGAATCAATATATTTAGCTTTCAGCTTATCATATGTTCCATCTTCTTTAATTGCTTTAATCTGTTTATTGACCTCTTCTTTGTAAGCTGTATTACCTTTTGTAAGTGCGATACAATAGTATTCAGATCCTGCAGAATCGATCACTATTTTTAACTTCTTCGCATTCTTTTTCACAAATTCATTTGCTGTTAATTCATCGATGACTACTGCATCAACTGATCCATTTTTCAGATCCATGACAGCATCAACGCCCTTCTTAAAACGTTTTACCTTTGCACCTTTGACAAGGACTTTCGCTTTCTTACCATCTCCAAATTTATCTCCAGATGAAATTAAATCTCCTGTTGTTCCTTCCTGAACACCAATCTTCTTTCCATCAAGCTGAGCTAATTTTGTGATCTTGCTATCCTTCTTTAAGATGATCGCCTGATTTGTTGTATAGTAGCTGTCAGAGAAATCTACAGCTTTTTCACGTTTCTCTGTCTTTGTCATTCCAGCAATGATCGCATTGATAGAATCAGATTCCATAGCACCGATCAGAGATTTGAATTCCATGTTTTTAATCTCAACTTTTTTACCCATACGTTTTCCGATTTCTTTGATCATAGCGATATCAAAACCTTCTGGCTGTTTTTTATCGTTCATGTATTCAAATGGTGGGAACTCTGCGTTTGTTCCTACGATCAGTTTATCTGGAACTTTACTTTCTGCTTTTTTACTGCATCCTGTGAACAGCATAGAAGCTGCCAGTACACCGGCTAATGCGACTGTTAAAAACTTTTTCATAATCTTTTCTCCTTTTAAAAATGAATTTGCCCTTTACGGGATTTTATAAGTTTGTAATTATATACATAACTTCTATTTTACAATATCTTACGAAATATTTCAAATGCTGACGGCAATGCATACGTATTTTCTAGTTCTTTTTTTAGTACCCAAACGTAATCTTTGCTTTCTATCGGTGTTTTTAAGGAAATTTTTACTCCTTCCATGTGCCATTCCACATGACTGAAGATATGTTTTCCTTTCCCTGCTGCTTCTACCTTGGCATCTTCCATATGATGCGCAGTCATCCATTCCTTGATATCTTCGGCATCCATTTTCTTATCTTCATTCGGGAACTCCCATAATCCGGCAAGCAATCCTTTGTCTCCTCGTTTATGGATTGCGATCTGATCGTTGCATTCTAATAAAAATACAGTCTTATGCTCGATCTTTCTTGCCTTCTTCGGCGTTTTGACCGGTAATTTGTCTATAAGATCTTCTTTGTAAGCTCTACAAACCGTATCCCATGGACACTGATCACATAATGGTTTCCCATTTGGCACACAAACTGTCGCACCCAGTTCGATCAATGCCTGATTAAAATCTCCCGGTCGGTCTTCCGGCATAAATTCCATGATCCTTCTTCCCATATCTTTCTTTGTTTTATCTTTGAGAATATCAGAGTCATCTCCCCATAATCTAGCCAGCACACGAAGAACATTTCCATCAACTGCAGGAACCTGTAGTTCGAATGCGATCGATCCGATCGCCCCTGCTGTATACATTCCAATGCCCTTCAGCGATAATAATTTATCATAATCTGCAGGCAGTTGTCCACCATATTCTTGAACGATCGTCTGGGCTGCTGCTTTTAGATTCCTTGCACGATTGTAATAGCCAAGGCCTTCCCATAGTTTCATCAGTCGATCATCTTCTACTTCGGCTAGATCATAAACCGTTGGCAATGCCTCCATAAAACGGTCAAAATACGGTTTCACTGCTTCTACTCTTGTCTGTTGCAGCATAATCTCTGAAATCCAGATTCTATAAGGATCTTTATTTTCTCTCCATGGTAACAGACGTTTATTATAATCATACCAGTGAAGCAGAGATCCACTTAAGTCATATCGATTTTCCATCTATTTGCCTCTTTCTAACTCTATCTTCTTCCCTCTGATCCATATCTTTTTCAAATCTTCATGGATCAGCCAGACCTCATTATAACAGACCTTTCTACAAAATACCATGACGGAAATATCAGGAAAATCCTTTTCCGATCGCTATACAAAATACATAAACCTCTCTGATTCCTAGTTGTTTCAAAGCTACTGTTACCGCTTCTGCGGTTGATCCTGTTGTATAAATATCATCTACTAATAACACTCTTTTTGGCATTCCTGCTCTCTGATATTCTTTTAAATTTCCACGAAATGCTTTCTTTAAATTGCTTTTTCTCTCTCCTGGGTTTAATTGTTTCTGCGGTTTCGTATCATGAATTCTTTCTACAATCTTTGTATACATAGGTTTGTTTAACATTTCTGCAATTCCATTTGCAAAAATTTCTGCCTGATTAAAGCCCCTTTTTCTTCTCTTTTTTCTATGGATCGGCACAGGAATGATGACATCTATTTTTAACTGTAACAAATCTCTGTATTTTCTTTTTTGAATCTCTTCAAGATAATATTTTGCAAATTTCCTTTCATTCTTATATTTGATCGCAGCCAAAGAATTCGTGACTGGTTTCTGATAAATACATAATCCCATTCCACGTTCAAAGTTTTTCGGGTGTTGTCTGCAGTCACTGCAGTATTCTTTTTCGTGATTTTTCATTGGTTTTCCGCAGGAATAGCAGGTCGGTTCTTTGATAAAGATCTGCTTTTTACTGCAAGATTTACAGATATGCTCTCCTTTGTCCAACAATTCTTTTGCACATAATGGACAAATTGGAGGAAATAGAAATGATAACATAAGATACCCCCTTTTTATTGAATTGTATTATTTTATTTAAATTGTATATTTTATCCAGTTGTATGCGTAAGAAAAAGCACCAGACATTAATGTGGTGCTCTTTCTTTATTTCCAAATTTAGTGTATTGTCCTAGCCATACAAGCTCTACACTACCCGTTGAACCATTTCTCTGTTTATCCACGATGATCTCTGCGATTCCTTTCTTCTCAGAATCTTCGTTATAGTATTCATCACGGTAAATAAACATTACAACGTCGGCATCCTGCTCGATCGATCCTGACTCACGAAGGTCAGATAACATTGGTTTGGCTGGTTTTCGCTCTTCTACTCTTCGACTTAACTGAGATAATGCGATCACTGGCGCATTCATCTCTCTTGCCAGTGCTTTTAACGATCTGGAAATCTCAGAAATCTCTTGCTGTCTTGATTCGGAACGTTTTCCTCCTGACATCAGCTGCAGATAGTCAATAATGATCAGATCAAGTCCGTGTGTCTGTTTGTATCTTCGACACTTAGATCGCAACTCCGCAATTGTAATACCCGGTGTATCGTCAATGATCAATGGAGAACGTCCGATCGTTCCGGCACTTTCCATGATCTTCTCCCAGTCCGTTTCCTGAAGATCACCAGTACGGATGGACTGAGAATCAACCATCGCTTCCATCGCCATCATACGGGTTACAAGCTGTTCCTTTGACATCTCCAGACTAAAGATCGCAGTTGGAACATGATCTCTGACTGCCGCTCTCTGTGCAATATTCAATACGAATGCTGTCTTACCCATAGCAGGACGTGCTGCCACGATGATAAGCTCGGATGGATGTAATCCAGATAATTTGTAATCCAGATCTGTAAATCCTGTTGCAATACCCGTCACTCGTCCCTCAGAGCTTGCTGCCTCCTCGATCGCGTCCAGCGTATTTAACACGACTTTATCAATCGGTACAAAATCTTCTCTTCCACTTGCCTGCTGAAGAAGTCCAAACACATTCTTCTCTGTATGGTCAAGAATCTCTGTCACATCATCTTTGCCGAGATAACATTCCGTTGTGATGTCCTCTGTGACTTTGATCAGTTTACGAAGTGTTGCCTTTTCACTGACAATCTTTGCATATTGTTTCGCATTCGCAGACGTTGGGACTGCTTCTAGAAGATCTCTGATAAATTCAAGAGATTTCATAGATTCCGGCACATCTTTTTTCTTTAATTTATTCTGAAGCGTTACCAGATCCACCGGCTTTCCTTCCCGATATAATTCTGTCATCGCTTCAAATAAAATGCCATTCTGCTTCTGATAGAAATCATCCGCACTTACAATATCAATAACATCAGCGATCGCGTCTCTATCCATGATCATTGCACCGATCACAGACTGTTCTGCCTCTGGGCTGTTTGGCTGCACTTTCTTGATAAATGCTTCATCCATAAATATGCCCTCTTATTTTTCTTCTACTTTGACTCTTAATGTTGCTGTTACCTGTGGATGAACTTTAATTGTAACATCATGGAATCCAAGATTCTTGATCGGTTCGCAGTGCATTTTCTTCTTATCTAAGTCATACCCTAACTGTTTCTTTGCTTCTGCTGCGATCTCTTTTGTGGAAATAGATCCAAATGTTCTTCCACCTTCTCCGACTTTCATCTTTAATACTAACTGTTTTTCTTCAATCTCTTTTGCTAAAACTTTCGCTTCTGCTAATGCTTCTGCTGCCAGTTTGTCATCATTTGCTTTTCTTAATTTCAAGTCATTTAAAGCTTTCTTTGTAGCTTCGATTCCTAAATTTTTGCGGAATAATACATTTCTTGCATATCCGTTGTTAACTTCTACTACTTCGTCTTTTTTTCCAACTGATTTTACATCTTCTAATAAAATAACTTTCATTGTTTATATATCTCCTTTTGATTCCAAATATTTTAATGTCTCACGGATAATATTTTTTGCTTCATCTAATGATACATCGACAAGCTGTGCTCCTGCAACTGTCAAATGGCCACCACCACCGAATTCTTCCATGATCTTCTGGACATTTACTTCATCGATCGATCTTGCACTGATATAAACTCTCTCATGAACACTTGTTAAAACAAATGACGCTTCTATTCCATCTATATCTAGCAATTCATTCGATACTTGCGCACCAATGACTGTAGGGCTGTCCACTCCGATTCCTACAAGTGTTGCAATTGCAAATCTTCCATACAAAATCTCTGCCTCGCTGATTGCTTTGGCTCTGATCCTGTAGGTTTCTATACTCTCTCTTGACATCTTTCTTACCTTTGTAAGATCCGCCCCATTACGTTTCAAATATGCCGCTGCCTCAAATGTTCTGACTCCTGTTTTATTCACAAAATTATCGGTATCAACAAGCATACCATAATACATAGCATTCGCTTCCATTGGTTCCAGCTTTGGCTTAGAATCTACATATTGAAGAATCTCTGCAACTAACTCACAAGTAGAAGAAGCATATGGTTCTACATAAGAAAGAACTGGATTTCTGATCATATCTTTATTCTTTCTATGGTGATCTAAGATCACGATCGTTTTAGTCCGATTTAGCAATTCTTCACATTCTGTATAATTCGCATGATTTACATCTACAACGATCAAAAGTGTATTCTCATCTGTGATATCAATGGCCTGTTCATTATCAATAAACATATCTTCATCGTAAATACCGCTCTTATTCAGTTCATCAACCATTGCTCTGACAGAAATCGTCACTTCGTTCATAACGATGTGTGCCTTTCTTCCCAGAGAAAGTCCCAGTCTGTATAACCCAACAGCTGCACCGATCGCATCTGGATCTGGGATCTTATGAGCCATGATCACAACATTCTCTTTAGATTCCAACAATTCTTTTAATGCATGTGCCTTCACTCGTGCTTTGACTCTTGTTGTACGTTCCATAACCTCACAGTTACCACCATAATAAGAGATATCTTCTCCATCTTTGATAACTGCCTGATCACCACCACGTCCCAAAGCAAGATCCATACCAGCACAAGCTGCTTCGTAGCTTTCCTGATACGTGTTTCCATTAATTCCAAAACTGATACTTAATGTCATATGCATAGAATTTCCAAGGTTGATCGTCTTGATTTCATCAAGAATTGAAAACTTGTTTTCTTTGATCTTATCCAGATATTTTTGTTCAAACACAACAAAATATTTATCTCTCTCTGTTCTCTTCACAACACCAGAAACATTCTGGATAAATTTATTGATCTTTCGATCTGCAACTGCGATCAACATTGAACGTTTCACTGCATCAATATCATCAAGGATCTCATCGTAATTATCAATATAAATCAATCCAATAACCATTCTCTGGTTCTCATTCTGCTCCATATATTTCTTAAGCAGTGTCTGATCAAAGAAATAAGCTGCGATCAGGTCATTATCTTTCAGCATCTGTCTGGAACAGCTGTTATCATTCTCATCTGAGAAATCTTCCACACGAATACGATTCATCTCTACCTTATAGAACAGCGTCTGTTCCTTTTCTTGGTCACCATCTTTGTATTTCTTCTGGTATTCAATATGTGAAATCGCATGGCTGACATCAGATGGAATCAGATTACGATTCAGATTATTAAAAATCTGCTGAATCGACTTTCCTCTGTTATCTCCTGCAATTTTTTGAAATGCCTCGTTCGACCAAATGATCATCCCATTCCCATCAAGCAAAGCATATGGCACTGGAAGCTGCTGAAGCAGATAATTCTGCACCTGACTCTGTTCAAACATAAAGTTCATACATTCTTTCACGATTGCTTGCTTACTTCTGGAATAAATGACCATTTGAAAAATTGCAAATGCAATGATAACGACAGCTAAGATTACTGCACATCGAATATCCAAGAAAAAGAACTCTACATCTATAAAAACCAAAATGAGCAATACCCATAATGGTCTTTGAAGATACTGTTCTATCTTTGTTTTCTTCATAATGTCCATTTTTTTCTCCTGATTCAGTTATTACAATTATCCTTTATTATAACTCAATTGTATGAATTTGTACATTGTATTTAACGAAAGCGAGATATTTGTTCAATTTCTGCAATTTTCTTAATCATTACGACATGTTTTTTCTACAAAACAATATATTTTAATATAAAGAAAAAAGAGCTATATCGCAACATTCGTCACAATATAGCTCTTCATTATCTGCTTAAAATTATTCAGCTGTATATGGCATTAAAGCTAAATGTCTAGCTCTCTTAATAGCTCCTGTAACAGCTCTCTGATGTTTAGCACATGTTCCAGTAATACGTCTTGGAAGGATTTTTCCTCTTTCAGATACATATTTCTTTAATGTTGCTACATCTTTATAATCGATTACAGCGTCGGCTTCTGTACAGAATGTACATACTTTTCTTCTTCTACGTCCGCCTCTTCTTCTCATTGGAGAATCGCCTTTTGTATAAGCCATGATTTCTACCTCCTATTTAACTAAATGGTAATTCTTCTTCCAAACCATCTGGAATATTCATAAAACCATCGCTTGCTGCGGCACTAGGCTGTGGCGCGCTTGGCTGTGGAACTCCCATACTACTGTTCTGGGCTGCAGCTGCCTTGCTTTCCGCAAAATCCTGCTCTTCGATCACAACTTCTGTTGTGTAAACTTTAACTCCGTCACGGTTTGTGTAACTACCTGTCTGGATTCTTCCAGAAACGACCATCTTTGTACCCTGTTTCAGGTACTTCTCTGCAAACTCAGCTGTGCGTCCGAATGCCACACAGTTAATAAAATCTGCATCCTGTTCACCGTTTCTCTTGAATCTTCTGTCTACTGCTAACGTATATCTGGCAATTGCCAAAGGTGTTTCACCCTGTGAATATCTTACGTCAGGGTCCCTTGTCAATCTTCCCATTAATACTACTTTATTCATTATTCGGATCCCTCCTGTTAATTACGCATCCTGTTTAACGCATAAGAAACGTAATACAGTTTCCTCAATACGAAGTCTTTCTTCAAGTTCTGCTGGAACTGTAGTTTCGCCTTCGAACTGGATGAAATAGTAGTATCCTTCTTTCATCTTCTGAATTTCGTAAGCTAACTGTTTCTTACCCCATTCATCGACGTTAGTGATCGTTGCACCTGCTGTAGTAATCATTGCCTGAACTTTTTCAACCATAGCTGCACGTTCTTCGTCTTCGATCTTTGCACTTAAAACTAATGCTAATTCATATTTCATCATTACTTGCACCTCCTTTTGGTCTAGTGGCTCTTTCTTCGTGAAAGAGCAAGGATATTTTTATATACCACGAATATTTACTCTATCATAAAAATCTAATCTTGGCAAGCTTTTTTTATAAATCCTCTAAAATTTTTTTCAATCATCTTTCTTGGTACCATAACCTGTCGGCTGCATCCAACACATTTTAAGCGAAAATCCATTCCTACTCTGAGTATTTCCCACTCATTCGTTCCACATGGGTGTGCTTTCTTTAATTTGACAATATCTCCTATCTGAAATTCCATCGGTCAAACCTCCTTATTCTTAATAATATCTCTTTCGTATCTTAGCTTCGTAAATCATGATACCTTATTATAGCAGAAAAGAGAACCAGGCGGTCAACCCTGATTCTCTTCCTGCGTAAATTAAAGAAGAAGTTATTCTCTTAGACTTCTGGCGCTGTTGCGTCAATATCCCCCAGATTCATTGCTTCGTATTGTTCTAAAATTAAAGTCTGGATCATATTTCTTGTATCAGAATTGATCGGATGTGCAATGTCTCTATATTCACCGTCTGCCGCTTTACGACTTGGCATTGCAATAAACAGACCTTTTTCCCCTTCGATTACTTTAATATCATGTACCACAAATTCGTTGTCGATCGTGATAGACACAACAGCTTTCATCTTACCTTCTTTGGCCACTTTTCTAATTCGTACATCAGTTATTTGCATGTTGTCATCCTCCTAGTTTCTAATAATTTAGCTAAAATTCGCTCTCCGGTCAGGCTCTGGTAACTTCTTCTCTCTCTTCGACCGTATATGCTAGTTTCTATTATAACACTATTTTCAGCAATTGTGAACAAAAACTTGTTTTTTATTTCCTTTTTTATTATAACATTTTACTACTTTTTTATCCATATTTTTATGATACTTATAATATTTTCCAATTCAATCTCCGTCTTGCAAGTTTAGTTGCAGTGACTTATAATAAGGAAAACAATGAAACTATATCAAAATAGAAAGAAAGGACACATGAAAATGTATCAAATAGATTTTAACAAACCAATTCATATTCATTTTATGGGAATCGGAGGTATCAGCATGAGTGGTCTTGCTGAAATTCTTATCAAAGAAGGATTTACTATTTCTGGATCCGATGTCCATACTTCTGATATCATCAAACACTTGGAAGATAAAGGTGCCAAAGTTTACTTAAGCCAGACTGCTGATAATATTACAGATGATATTGATCTTGTTGTATATACAGCTGCCATCAACTTCGATACAAACGAAGAATATAAAGAAGCCGTACGCCGTAACATTCCAGTTATGAAACGTGCCACACTGCTTGGCCAGATGATGCACAATTACCAGAATGCGATCGCTGTATCTGGAACTCATGGTAAAACAACGACTACTTCTATGTTATCTTATATTTTACTTGCTGGTAACACAGACCCTACGATCAGTGTCGGTGGAATCCTTGATGCGATCAATGGAAATATCCGTGTTGGACATTCTGAAACATTCGTAACAGAGGCATGTGAATATACAAACAGTTTCCTAGAGTTTTTCCCTAAGATCAGTATTATCCTTAATATCGAAGAAGATCATATGGATTTCTTCAAGGATCTTGATGATATCCGCCATTCTTTCCGTGAATTTGCTCACAAACTTCCTGATTATGGTTACCTGATCATCAATGGTGAAATTGAGAACATCGATTATATTGTGGACGGATTAAAAGCAGAATATGCAACATTTGGACTGGAAAATGATTCTTACGACTATTGTGCAAAGAATATTGGATATGATGCATTTGGACATGCACATTTTGATTATTACTTTAAAGGAGAATATGTTGACCATATCCAGTTAAATGTCAATGGAGAGCATAATGTAAAGAACGCACTGGCTGCCATCGCTGCTGCAAAACGTATCGGTATCGATATTGATACGATAAAGAAAGGGCTTCTTGGATTCACTGGTGCAAAACGTCGTTTTGAATTAAAAGGTACATGCAACGGCTTCACTGTTGTTGATGATTATGCTCATCACCCAACAGAAATCCGTGCAACTCTGGAATCTGCAAAGAATTATCCACATAATGAATTATGGTGTGTATTCCAGCCACATACTTATTCCAGAACGATCGCATTCCTTGATGATTTTGCTAAGGCATTAAGTCTCTGTGATCATGTGATCTTAACTGATATCTATGCAGCCAGAGAGAAAGATACTGGTATCGTAAGTTCCAAAGATATCGTAGATCGTATGGCAGATTATGATGTAGATGTGCATTATATTAAGGAATTTGATGACATTGAAGAATTTATTTTAAAAAATTGCAAAAAAAATGATCTGTTGATAACTATGGGCGCAGGAAACGTCGATTCTATCGGAAATTCTCTCGTAAATAGATAGTTATCCACATTATCCACAGGTTTGTACACAATTGTTGATAAACAAATCTGTGGATTTCTTTTATCCTTTTCCACATTTGTAAAATCTTTGTAAATGGCTTATTTCCATAATTCTACGATTTTTGTCCACATTATCCACATTATCCACATACTTGTACACAATTGGGCTGTGGATTTCCCTGGTATTTACAATTTCTCCAATCTGCGTTATAGTCAGATTAACAATAATAAAAGAAGGAGAAATTGCCATGAATTACATTAAAGTAACAACCACATATCCAACCGGTGGAACGCTGCTTCCAAACGCTTTTGTTGATAATTACATGATCCGTGCGAATGGTGAATATATCAAAGTGTATATCTATCTTCTGCGTATGGTTTCTGATGGTGCGAACTTCAGCATCCCTTGTCTGGCAGACGTACTGGAACTTACGGAGCGTGATGTTACTCGTGCGTTAAAGTACTGGGAGAAAGAATCACTTCTGCGCATGGAATTAAAAGATGGTGAGATCAGTTTTATTGAACTTCTCCCTGTCAGTGGCAATCCACATTCTCCTGAACAGATTTCCAATGCACAGACTGCACAGCCAGATTCACAGGCACAGTCTATAACAGCTTCATCCACTGTCTCTTCCCAGACAGAACAGTTTACAGCAAAAAAACAGGCTTCTATTGGTGCTGAAGCAATCCCAGCAATGAAGACTTTGTCCCCTGCTGAATTACAGCGTAAGAGTGAAGACGAACGTTTCTCATATCTTCTTTATGTATGTGAAATGTTTTTAGGAAAACCTCTTACCTGCACAGATATGAACACATTACTTTATATGATCGAGGATCTTAAGATGTCCTGCGAATTAGTTGAATATCTTGTAGAGCATTGTGTTTCCAATGGCAAGAAGAGTTTCCGTTATATGCAGTCTGTAGCGATCAACTGGTATGAAGCCAATATTCAGACTCCAGATGAAGCGAAAGCATACAGCAAAAATTTCCGTAAGGAATATTATTCTATTATGCGTGCTTTCGGATTAAACCAGAATCCTGCACCTGTTCAGGAAGAATATATGAAACGATGGCTTGAGACAGATGGTTTTGATCTTCCATTGATCATCGAAGCATGTAACCGAACAATCAATGCGATCAATAAACCAAGTTTTCCATATGCAGATACCATCCTAAAACATTGGAAAGATAACCATATTGTAACCTTGGAAGATGCTAAGAACTTCCATGTACAGCAGAAGGCTCCTAAGACTTTTGCTAACAATAATAACCAGAATACTATGCATAATTTTACTCAGCGTGATTATGATTTTGATGCGTTAGAGCAGCAGCTTTTACAGAAACAGTTCGCAAACGAACTCATGGAGAACTAACTTATGTCATTATCAAATAACGATTATCAGGATATCATGCGCCAATATGAAGCAAGGCGGCTTTCTAATTACCGTCTTCATGAACAGCGCAAGAAAGATATATATACAACCATTCCAGAGATCAGAGATCTTGACCGACAGATTACTTCCAATTCAATTTCTCTTGGAAAGCAGCTTATCGTCAGTGATGATCCTGCTTTACGAGAAAACTACCGTAAGAAGAATCATGTTTTGATCGAGAAGAAGCAGGCTCTCTTACACGAGGCCGGATATTCATCTGATTATCTGGAACCCATCTATCATTGTAAGAAGTGTAAAGACACCGGATATATTGGGCAGGAACCATGTTCCTGTTTTCATCAGGCGATGATCGATCACCTGTATTCCGGTTCTAATATGGCTAAGATTTTAGCCCGGGAGAATTTTCGGACCTTCAGAGAAGATTATTACTCCGATCAGATGACCAAACAAGGTCTTCCAAGTCCAAGACGCAACATCCAGAAAGTTGTGGAACACTGCAAAACCTTTATTTCCAGATTTCCAAATCACGACAACATTTTATTTCAGGGTTCCACTGGTGTTGGGAAGACTTTTTTAAGTCATTGTATTGCAAAGGAGATCATGAACCGCGGATTTACCTGTGTCTATATGACAGCTTTTCAACTTTTCGATACACTTGCCAAACATACCTTTGGCAGAGAAAAGAATGCTCAACAGGAGGCTTCTGCTAACCTGATCTTTCAATGCGATCTACTGATCATTGATGACCTTGGTACAGAGATGATTAACAAATTTGTGATTTCACAGTTGTTTCAATGTTTGAATGAACGATTGATCCAAGAGAAATCCACAATTATTTCTACCAATTTATCTCTTCAGGAATTTCGAAATACCTACTCGGAACGAATCTTCTCAAGAATTATAGAGAATTATTCCTGGCAGAAAATCTATGGAGATGATATCCGTTTCAAAAAATCGAACTTGACGTAACTTATTTATAATGTTATAAAAAAATATAAAGAACAATATACGAAGGAGATAGTATCATGAGACGATCTGACCGTAACTTTACTAAGATTCCAGACGGTAAACTTGGAATCATTGCCCTTGAAGGATGCAAAGAACTTGGAAAAACAATTGACAACTATATCATTCAGTGGAGATCTGAAACTTTCAAAGATTTCAAAGACTCTGTTGCTTGTGATGGATATTTAAGAGATACTTATCTTTTAGATGCTAGTTGCCCTCGCTTTGGTTCTGGAGAAGCCAAAGGTATCATTCGCGAATCTGTTCGTGACATGGATTTATACATCATCGTTGACGTATTAAATTACAGCGTTACTTACTCTTTAAGTGGACGTGTGAACCATATGTCTCCAGATGATCATTATGCTGACTTAAAACGTATCATCAGTGCTGCCGCTGGTAAAGCTAAGAGCATAAATGTTATCATGCCTTTCTTATATGAAAGCCGCCAGCATAAGAGAAGTACTCGTGAATCCCTTGACTGTGCAGTTATGCTTCAGGAATTATTAAACCTTGGTGTTGATAACATTCTGACATTTGATGCACATGATCCTCGTGTACAGAATGCGATTCCTATCAGCGGATTCGATAATATTCAGCCTACTTATCAGTTTGTAAAATCATTAGTTGAACAGTGTAAAGACGTTCACTTCGACAAAGACCACTTAATGGTTATCAGTCCAGATGAAGGAGCTATGCAACGTGCAATCTACATGGCAAACGTTGTTGGTGTTGATGTTGGTATGTTCTACAAACGTCGTGACTATTCTACAGTTATTGATGGCCGTAACCCAATCGTTGCCCATGAATTCCTTGGTGATTCATTAGATGGTAAAGATGTACTGATCATTGATGATATGATCTCTTCTGGAGAAAGTATGATCGATGTAGCGAAAGAATTAAAACGCAGAAATGCACGTCGTGTCTTCTGCTTATCTACATTTGGTTTATTCACAAATGGATTAGAAGTATTTGATCGTGCTGTTGAAGAAGGTATCATTGAAAAGGTTATCACTACAAACCTTACTTATCAGACACCTGAATTATTATCTCGTGACTGGTATGCATCTTCTGATGTATCTAAATACGTTGCACTGTTAATTGATACATTAAATCATGACGCATCAATCAGTGATCTGTTAAATCCAACAGAACGTATCAAAGAATATCTTGAAAAGAAAAATCTTTAATTTGTAATATAGAAGGATCTGTTATTATCAGCAGATCCTTTTTTATTATATTTAAATTTCTTTTGTTCATAACATGAAAAGAATCAAAAAAACAAAAAGCGTACAGGAATCATTAAGATTTCCCGTACGCTTCTTTATTGTACAATATTATTGTTCCTTTGACGAATTATTATCCTGAGACTGTGAAGCTGTCGTTGGCGCTTCTGTTGTTGGTGCTGCCGTTGTTGGTGCTGCCGTTGTTGGCGCTTCTGTTGTTGTCTCTACCCTTCCAGTGCTTGTAGCCTGTGTTGATGTTGTCACCTGATAGTCTCCTCCATCATAATTTGAATAATCTTCTGTGATTGTACCTGATGCATCTGAAGATGAATACTCTGAATGTATCATATTCATAAAGTTGCTCCATATAGTTTTTGGATAAGATGCTCCGCTTAATGCTGGCATGATTTTATAATCATCTCTACCTACCCAGATTGCAGTTGTATAATAAGGTGTGTATCCACAGAACCACCCATCTCGGTTATCATTTGTTGTACCGGTCTTACCTGCGGTATCAACATTCGGTACTTTAGCTCCCACTCCAGTTCCGCCTTTTACTACACTCTCTAATACATCTGTCATCTGTTTTGCTGCACTTGTTGAATAAACTCTTCTCTTCTTTGTAGAAGATGACATTACTTCATCTCCATCAGAAGTTGTAATTTTTGTAATACATGTTGGTTCTCTGTATACACCATTGTTCTTCAAAGTTGCATACCCTGCTGCCATTTCTTCAGCAGTTGTTCCTTTTCTGAAACCACCAATACATGTCGTATAATATTTATAATCTGAAGGTTCCAAATATTTAAAATTCATCTCTTCCAGATATTTTAAACATGTCTTCGGTGTCAACTGTTCATATATACGCATAGTTGCAACGTTACTTGATTTCTGAACTGCTCTTCTAAGAGAGATCTGTCCAGAGTAAGAACCATGTGAGTTTCTTACTCGATGCTTATCATTTGATGCCATCGGAGAATCATTTACTGTTGATCCAGCAGACCATCCATGCTCTAATGCTGGTGCATATACAAGTAATGGTTTGATCGCACTACCTGGCTGTCTAGGACTCTGATATGCACGGTTTAACGTATAACCGATATTCTTCTGTTCACGTCCACCAACGATTGCAACTACTTTTCCAGTATCATTGTCAATACATGTACCAGATGCCTGTGCTTTATAAATACCATTCTTATCTTTCTCCGTATATCCAGATAACGCATTATTTACACTTTTTTGCAGCTGTTTCTGAACATCAGGATCAATGGATGTGTAAATATGATATCCAGCACTGTATAATGTTCTCTTACACTCTGCATACATCTTATCATATTCTTCCTGATACTTTTTCTTCTCAGAGTTAGAACTGAAATCATCCTTGAATTCAAATCCCTTCTGTTTCATGATCTCTTTTGTTGCACAGTGAATGACATAGGTCTCTATATAGTTCTTCTTCTCTGTCTTAGTTTTCTGTGCTTTCTTCACATCAATGTCTTCATTTAACGCTTCTTCATACTGATCTTTTTTGATCAGATTCTGTTCGTACATATCTTTCAAAATCTTATTTCTACGTTTGATCGTATTTTCTTTATTTGTACGTGGATCATAAATTGTTGGATTGTTTGGAATTGCAGATAAAAATGCTGCTTCTGACATTGTCAGATTCTTCGCATCTTTTCTGAAATATCCCTGACTTGCTGCCTGAATTCCATAATATCCATTTGAATAATAAACATTATTCAAATAAAATTCCAAAATCTGTTCTTTTGAATATTTCTTCTCCAGTTCTACTGCCATGAAAATTTCTTTTACTTTTCTCTTCCATGTTTTCTGTCGATTCAAAAATACAGTCTTTGCAAGCTGCTGTGTAAGGGTACTTCCACCCTGTGTGATTGCTCCTTTGTGTACAACATAACTTACCGCAGCTCGTGAAATTCCTTTATAGTCTACACCACTGTGTTTGTAGAAATTCCTATCTTCCACAGAAATTACAGCAGCTATGACATAAACCGGAAGTTCTTTGTATTTCAGGTAATATACATCTTTCTCACCTTTAAACTTCAGTAACTGCTTTCCGTTGGTGTCATATACAATACTTGTCTGTGATGCCTTGAATGTATCCTCACTCGACTGTGCGACGAGTTCTTTGGCCTCACTTCTAAGCTTCATAACCTTTGCCCCAAAAGTAAACCAGCCGATTACGACCAACAACAAAAAGACCACTGAAACTTTTAAAAGAACTTTTTTCTTTTTACGTTTCTTCTTTTTCTTGCTTTCGGGAATAATCTTTTTTGTTTCCTTTGTTTCTTCAGCCATATTCCTTTCACCTTTCGTTTGTTTTTACTGCTTACATTTGTTCCGGAATATCTCCGGATATATATCTTAATTTTAACATAAAATATATCATAACTAAAACTTTTGTCTCGACATAGTTTGCACTTTAAAGACAAAATATACTAATTCGCATATCCGTAATAAACACTTCCTGCCTGTTTAAATTCATTCTCAAGCTTCTTACGGTTTGTCTTTACAGATTTTCCTGTCAATGGATCATAGTATCTTAGGTCTGTTTGATTATAACTCATAACAACGATGAATGTTCCATCCTTTCTCTGTGCCATAAATGAACGACCCTTACTGATCACATAAACAATATCATCAATACTGCAATCAGAATAGTTTACTGCTCTATGCTTAAATACCTTATTTAACTTGTCATATGTGCTTCCTGACATCTTCTTAATCTTATTGTAGGAGATATCAATTCCATCTGCCTTTGCCATCATCAGAATACATGCAATATCTGTTTCGTCTTTATTCTCTGCTTTGATCATCGGAATATTAGAAGCTTTTCCATAATTCTGTGCAATACCTTTTTCCCATAAATACATCTGATTATAATTTACAACAACTCCGCCACCTTGTTCGGCAACTTTAATAGCATCTTTCATATTGCTATAGATTCCTGAAAGCTTGCCACCTGTATATACATATGCATCGTTATATTTATTATCATTCTCTGCAAATGTAATCTCTGTATCATTGTCTGCTTCTTCAACATTTGTGGACAGATAATCTGGTCTTGTCTGAATATATACATCCTCTGGGAATCCAAGGTAAAGCTGATTTAATCTTGTCCCTGTATATCCATATTCCAAGACAACTTTATTTTCTTTCTTATCCTTGTAACGGATATAACTTTCATTCACTTTCTTATATCCTTTTCCACTCTTTCGTGAATGTGTCAATGAGATTGTTGTACTATCTACGTTGGCATCCGTAATATAAGTTCCGTCTTCTCCATATGTCTTAACATTCTTCTTATTACTTCTGATAAATACCTTTGTTAAAGGATACAGATAAGAACCATCTTTTTGTCTTACGATTTCTGATTTTTCTCCAATTCCATAGATAAAATCTTTGCCTATAAATCCTATTGGTCTTAAAACTTCATTCTTGCCACAAGAAATGTTATCTGTTTTTTGTGTTGCAAGATCTATGATCTTGATTTTATTTTTGAACTGGTTTAATGCCAGCATTCCATTGTCAGAAATAACTGTCATATCATCTGTAATATTTTTTGCGAGAATCTTACTCTTTCCTGATTCAACATCAACTTGATATACAGCACCATCCAGATAGAAATAGAAATCTCCATCATCACTTAAGAACGCACCTTTCTTGATATCATTCTTCATCATATCATACTGTATCTTTGTTGGAATGAATGCTAATTCTTCTATCCTCTGGTCTGAAGCACTAAACTGATATACCGCAATACCATTATTACCTTCATGCTTTCCACGATTCATATATCCGTATACCACAAACGAAATATCTCCATTAGATTTCATCTTCATGATCTGAACATCATGCTTCTGATAATTATTACGGCTGTCTCGATAATCTTCTCCTTCAAAAGAAAATACCTTGTACATATTAGACTTCTGATAATCATAATACCAAAGCTCGTCCTGTACAACAAAAGCGTCTTTCTTTCCGCCTTTTTTGCTGACAACCTGCTTCTGGTTGCTTCCGATTCCGAGTAAGATTCTATTATTACTTCTGTCAATCGTATCATATCTCATATAAGCTTCCATATTGCGCTCATAATTTAACAAATACATTCTGTCCTTTGCATAACGAATCCTAAAATATTCTGTTGCTTGATAATACTGTTTTGTCCCGTCACTGTTCTCAGCTGAAAGAATATATCTTAATTCAACAGATGTTACATTATCTGAAATTTCTTTTACTGTTGCCGGATAAATACTCTCTACCTGAGGTTTTAATGTTGCGTATGAAACTGCTTCCTGTGTTGATTTCAATGTTACGTTCGAAAGGTTATTGGATGTTGTACCTTCTGCTGTTTCCAAATACTGACTGATAAATTCAGTATTTCCTTCTGTCAATGCCGCATTGTGGAATTTCTCTGCAAAATTCAGACATTCCTTAAGATGGAAACTTGTTCCATAGATAATTCTTGTAAAGTAACGGATCGTTTTATTATCCTGCTTTACAGATAACTCCATCAAATATGTCTTTCCATTTTCCAAGCGTTCTTTGATCTGTATATTGGCAGTACTTTTTTCTTTTCCCTTATGAAAAGCTGTATCACCATTTCCCAAAACAGTCTTATTATCTGTATCATAAAGCTTATATGATACAACACTGATATCTTCTGTTGCATCCTTTAGGATTACTTTTACCTGATTTTCATATACCGGTGTGATACTATCACGGATCAGTGATGCATCTACATCTCCCTGATAACCATGTAATTCATTGATATCTTTTCCATCTACAGATATTGTTAATAAAGGGAATGTCGGCTGTTGTGTTTCTGTCACTCCCTGATTATTTCTTCCTACTAATGTATAATTCCATATAAATAATGAGATCAGAAAAATGACCCCAAATATTGCAATCTGTATCACTTTATTTTGCTTCATTATATTCTCCTTTTTCATTCCGTGAAGCTTTCTATTGTTCATTTTATCTTTTTTTGTACATTTATACAACCATTTTAAGAAATGTTTAAGATGTGCAAAGGACTTTTTATCCTGTAAATAAAACAATTGCCGGGATTTCTCCCGGCCTTATTAATCTATGATCGAAACATATTTTTCTTTGTACGGTAGCGACAGCGTCTGTGATAGATCTCTCCTCCGATCAGAATTACGATCATCTGATGTAGCTTGCGTTCCTGCTTAGGACAGTCTTCTTTCTCCTGGTAATTCATCTTATCATAAATCTTATCTGCCATTGAAAGAAGCATTGTCCGATCCATATATTCGTCAAACATTCTGCTTCCATCATATTCCATCTGATCACAAGCATCCTCAATCTGATCTAGAATCTCTCTCGCCAGTGCAGAATACATCCGAATGATATATTGATAATCATCTTCCTGCCTCTGTTCCTGTGCTATCAGCTCTCTGCTTGTTCTTATTTCTGTATCAAATATTGGAAGATTCCCTAATCCTTCTCTATCCGCCATCTTTATGCTCCTTTTTCTCTATCAATCATATCTTATGATATTCTTGAGGAAAAAATGCATGTCTTATTCACCATTTTCTTTTCTGATACTTCTCACTTCTTCATTGATTGCTAACATCTTGCTGTCTAAGAATGCCACAAGATCTGCACATTCTTTTAATTCCTGCTTAATGTACTCTGGTGTATTACCTTCGTACTTATAATAAATCTTATGTTCCAGAGATGCCCAGAAATCCATCGCTACGGTTCTGATCTGAATCTCTACTTTCGTACGAACAACTTTATCAGACAAAAAGATCGGCACTCTTACGATCAGATGATAACTTCTGTATCCATTGATCTTTGGATTCAGCATATAATCCTTTGTCTTCAATACTTCTATATCATCCTGTGATGCGATCATATCAACAATTCTATAAATATCGGGTGTAAATGAACAGATAACTCTTACTCCTGCAATATCATCGATATATTTCTGAATATTCTCTACGGTAATCTCTTTTCCTTTTCTCATCAGCTTACGAGTGATGCTTTCATCTGTCTTAAGTCTTGATTCTATATGTTCAATTGGATTGTACTGATGTACTAAACGGAACTCATCATTTAATATCTCTAACTTTGTTCTAATCTCTTTTAATGCAGAACGATATAATAATTTAATCTTTCGATATTCAAGCATTACATCTTGTACATCAGGTAATTCTAATTCTCTCATGTCTACTCACTCCTTACCTTGTTTGCTGTTTCTATTTTAACACTGTTTGGATTTGTATTCAATAGTGTACAATCTGCTGAAATTTCTTAGACTTCTCAATTATAAACTGAGGTTAAATGAAATGAAAAATGATAAGTTTAATTTCTATGATAATAAAAAAATCCGTGCGGCCTGCCTTGTGTCGCCTTCCACAGACGTTACCTCTATAGTTAACTCAACCCAGGCACCCTCACGGCACATAGAAGGTTCCACTTAGTGCTGCTTTGTTCCCAACCTGACACGGTTCGTGGATTCCTATTGCGTGAGACCCAGATATCAACGCCACTTGTAGAGGGCAGCTCTACAGAAGACAACCCGAAACAAGACCATCACCTCTGCTATAGCGGATTGCAGAAAAAGGGTGCCGCTACCTCCCCGGCTAGCACGGAAGCTTTATGACTTGATTATCTTTGGCATCTTAGATTTAAGATGCATATTTGATTATACTAAATAGTTATCTCAAGGTCAATAGTTATTATCTTTTTTAATAAATTCTATTATTTTTCTGTTATGTTGTTGTGTATGCTTTAATCCTCATTGTAAGTCTTGCAGAATACAGATCATACCATTTATTTCCCTTCAAGCAGACATAACTCTGTCCTTTCGCTGTTTTATTCACAAATCTGATCCAGCCAAAATTGTCACTGTGATCGCATCCGATGAGTGCTGTTGAACCTATCTTAATAACTATAGAGAACTTTTCTCCTTTGACCAGTCTGACTTTCTGCTTCAGATCGATCGTATGTGTTCCCGCTTCTTTGATCGTTCCTGTCATAGCACGTTTTAACAGCTTCTTTCCTGATGTCGGTTTTCCTTTCTTCGGGTTTTTATATATTTGAATGCTGTATTTTACATTTGGATTCATTGTAACTACATTGACTGCTTTTAGCGTCTCTTTTTTCTTCTTTGTTCCTTTTTTCGCTGTGTATATATTAGCGATCTGCTGACCTTTCTTCAATCGGTATGCAGATGGATTTGCTGATCCATCATAAAAATAGTTGTATTTATATGTAGATGACTTTACAAACTGACCTGACAAGAATTCACACATAGATCTATCTTCATAAGATATATAGGTATATCCCTTGTCTTCTTCCTTGTTTCCCCAGCTGTTTTTTATGATCCATGCACCATTTCTCTTTGGTTTTGATGCCTCCCCAAACTTATCTCTACTGTAATTATCATTCCACCCAACAATTGTTACGATATGATTTGCTGCATCCTCTGATAATGTACAATTATAAGATTTATGTGATCTATCGTAGAATTTTTCATCTTCCTCTGTCGTTTCTGGTGCATGATATGCTACAACAACTGATCCATATTTTTTTATGTAAGATTTTACTACATTGATTGATGGATTATTTCCAAGGAAAAATCCATTTTTTAAAATCGCAGCATCTTTTTGCCCAAGCTTGCTTGATAATGTCCATTTATTGGTATTAAATGGAGCTGTACTCTCGTTGGCCAGCCCATACCATCCTGTTAATGTGATCATCGCAAGCTGTGCATTTCCACCTGAATATTTCCAGTTTCCTGATACTTTTGTTGCATCTCCTTTTGTGTTATTCAGCGCATCATTTGTTCGATTATACATAAAATATCCTAAATGTTTTTCTGAATAATCAACATTCTTTTTTACTTTCTTTTGTTTAATTAATGATGTTTCACCCAGCGATGCCAAACCAAATGCCCAACAAAGTTCTGTATTCCCCTGATTCTTTACTAATGTGACAAGACCTTGTTCTGCTGCATTATAATATCCGGCATATGATCTTGCATAAGTTTTATTCTGCTGACTTTCCTTCGGTGACTCTATATTTAAATGAATAGAATGATATCCTGTTGGTTTCTGTGCTGCAAATACTCCCTCAATTGAAGATAAACACATTATTCCTGCACATAACAGTATTGCTGTTAATTTCTTAATTCTGTGCATTTTTTTCCTCCTTTTTCTTCCTTCTTAATTCTCTGAAAAAATCTGATAACATCTGGCTGCATTCTTCTTCTAAAATTCCATGTTCAATCTCTGTCTGATGATTAAACCGTTCTACCTGCAAAATGTTCAAAACAGATCCCGCACATCCCGCCTTGGGATTCATTGCTCCAATAACAACCTTTGGAATTCTCGCCTGAACAATCGCTCCTGCACACATCTGACATGGTTCAAGTGTAATATACATTGTACATTCCTCAAGTCTCCAATCCTCTAACTTCTTGCTGGCTTTCTGGATTGCAAGTAATTCTGCATGTGCTAACGTTGTTTTCTTTTTATTTCTCTGATTATAAGCTCTGGCTATGATTTTATCTTCATGAACAATCACACACCCAATTGGTACATCACCGACTGCTGCTGCTTTTTTTGCCTGCCGGATTGCTTCTTTCATATATTTTTCTTCTTGTGTCACGTCTGTTCCCCTTATATCTATGTCATATTTTTTTCTATTATAACATAGAATGAATCAAAAAGAGAGTAGACGATTGTCAGATTATCAGCGTATTGTATCCTATCTGTATGAATATCACCATGGAATTAAAGGTTCTAATGTTGGTTTTGCCAAAATAGAAAAGCGCCAGAATCAACTGCGGGTATATTTCCATGTAAAGACAAATGATCAGGCATTGGAATATAAAATTTATTTTTATCATTTTCATGAAGGTACAATGGAGGGAATTTTTCTTGATACGATCAGACGAAGTGATGCAATCATCGAATTTAAAAAGAATTATCCTGTAATTGAAAATTTTGAAGAAATGGATGGTTTTCTGATCTATCACTCAAATGAACATTTCTTTGGGTCACAATGGAAAGAACTTCCGATCATTATCCGGAGTTTTAAGCCCTTGGAAATTCCGGATGCCAAACCAGAAATAGTAGAAACGATAGAAAAAACAGAGGAAACTAAAGAAACAGAAGAGATAGAAGAGACAGAAGAGACAGAAGAGATCGCGGAGACAAAAACTTCCGGACTTTCTGAGTATATTGAAGCTCTTCAATTAGAAAAGGATGCCAAAAATATCCGGCATCCTGATCCTGTTAAAGGTTTTGACTGGAAGGAGTATCCCACCTTGCCAATGCCTCTTTCTTACAGCCTTGATCCTAGCATTAAGATCACACTAAAAGATCTTGATCAGATTCCTGACCTTGATGACAACGTAAAAGCAAATGGATTCCTTCTTTTAAATTATGGAAATTTCGGCCATCTGATGCTTGCAAAAGATGCTGACAGCGGCCAGCGTTATCTCGGAATTCCTGGAATCTTTGATAACGAAAAAGCTTTTATCTCTCGTTTATTTGGATTTAAAACATTTATCACAGTTCCTTTAAAGCCTCATAAAACTGGTAATTTCGGCTATTTTATCTTACCGATCTAATATGTTTGCAAGTGTTGCAAACTGTTCCAAAGTTAAGGCTTCTCCTCGGACAGATGCTGGTAATCCCATCTCTTCTAATGCCTGTGCTACCTGTTCTTTGGAGAAGTTTAGCCCACCAAAATTCTTAATTCCGTTCTGAAGTGTTTTTCTTCTCTGGTTAAAAGACGCACGGATCAATTGGAATAACAGCTTTTCATTTGTAACTTTGATCGGTGCATCTTTATATTTTGTCAGACGAATAACTGCTGAACCTACTTTCGGTCTTGGCATAAAACAGTTTGGCGGTACATTTGCTACCACATATGGTTCTGCATAATACTGAACTGCCAGCGATAATGCCCCATAGTCCTTTGTTCCAGGGCCTGACTGCATGCGGTCTGCAACTTCTTTCTGTACCATAACTGTGATGCTGTCGATTGGCACATGACTTTCAAACAATCCCATAATGATCGGTGTTGTAATGTAATATGGAAGATTGGCAACCACTTTTACAGGCTTACCGCCGTTCTTTTCTTCTACAATCTTTGCGATATCAACTTTCAAAATATCCGCATTTAAAATGGACACGTTGTCATATGCACTTAATGTATCTGATAAGATTGGAATCAGATTCTTATCAATCTCGACTGCCATGACTTCTCTTGCATTTTCAGCAAGATACTGTGTCATAGTTCCAATTCCTGGTCCGATTTCCAATACAAAATCTTCTTTATTTACTTCGGCAGCGGAAATAATCTTCTCAAGTACACGTTCATCGATCAGGAAATTCTGCCCAAATTTCTTCTGAAAATCAAAGTCATATTTTTGGATTACTTCTATTGTATTTTTTGGATTCCCAAGTTTCACTCTTATACCTCTTTCATACGATACAATTTTCTTGCATTTTCTTCTGTGACTGCGATCAGTTCCTCTTTATCAATCCCTTTGATCTGACTGAGCGCTTCTGCTACATAATTCAAGTTCAGAGAAGAATTTCTCTTGCCTCTGTTTGGTTCTGGTGACAGATATGGACAATCTGTCTCTAATACGATTCTGTCTAATGGTGTATACGCTGCAACTTCTTTTAATGTCTTTGCATTTTTAAATGTCACAACCCCGCCAATTCCAATATAAAATCCCATATCAAGGAATTGTCTTGCCATTTCTTTGGAATATGAAAAACAATGAACCACTCCTCCGATGTCTTCTGCATGTAATGATTTCATTATATCATATGTGTCCTTTGCTGCATCCCTGCTGTGAATAATAATTGGTAATCTCACTTCCCTGGCAAGCTCAATCTGTGCTTCAAACCATTTTTTCTGAATCTCACGTTCTGGTTCATCCCAGTAATAATCTAGTCCAATTTCACCGATTGCAAGAATCTTATCTTTGCCTGCGTATTCCTTTAATGTATCCATATCTGACTCTGTAAGATCAGCTGTATCACTTGGATGAACTCCAACAGCTCCATACATCATCGGATATCGATTCACTGCATCTACGATCCATGCAGATGTTTCCATATTAGATCCTACATCAACAATCGTTCCGATCCCATTATCTTTCATAGAAACCAACAGTTCTTCTCTATCCTGATCAAACTGCTTATCATCGTAATGTGCATGTGTATCAAATATCATCGTTTCTCCCCTTTCTCTCTTCGTCTCTTTAATCTAACTGTATTTCCGTTAACTGCAAGGCAGTGAATACTTCGTAAAAAACTTGACATACGGCTGTACCCATAGTCTTTTATATTAAATCCGCTGTGTTTATCTTTCAATTCTAATGTTATGGCTGATAAATTCTCCAGTGAACCTCCATTTTTCTTTACAAAAAGAATCACTTCTTCTTCAATCGTTTCTCTGCTTGTCAATTCTTTAAATTCCACATAACAATTGGTATCTTCCTGAACGATCACAAAATTATCCATCTCTTCATCGATCAACACACTTAATTTTGTATATCCATAATTTCGCACATCAAAATCTGAATATTTCTCATTCAGTCGGTTTCCAATTCTCCCTAAATCAACTGGTGCATTTCCATTTTCACTGATGATATCCGCAATTGTGCAAGAAATTTCGTCTAATGATGTTACATTTTCAATCTCATTATTTTCAATCTCATCTTCTTTATCCCTGTCTGCTTCATACAGAAGATTTAGATGTATAAATTTATTACATGCTCTTGTCAATGCAACCGGCGTCTTGGATTCTCCCATACCAATAACGTACATATGCTCTTCTCGAAGTCTCATCGCAAGCCTTGTAAAATCACTGTCACTAGTTACCAGGCAAAATCCATCCACTTTCTTCCCATATAATAAGTCCATTGCATCAATAACCATTGCCATATCTGTTGCATTCTTACCTGAAGTGTAAGCGAACTGCTGTACAGGAATAATGGAATACTCTAATAATAACTCTTCATTCCACCCATTTGCCTTTGACCAGTTTCCATAGATTCTTCGGCAAGATGGAAATCCATATGCTTCAAGTTCCTGAAAAATAATAGGTGCATACTTGGGACTGATATTATCTGCATCGATCAGAACTGCAAACTGATTCTTTTCTTCTTCTACCATATTTTCCCTCATATCTAAAATTGTTTATAAAATGAAAAAAGGATATATCCTCTCGAATATATCCTTAAGTAAATACCAAGCGGGTGATGGGAATCGAACCCACGTGATCAGCTTGGAAGGCTGGAGTTCTACCATTGAACTACACCCGCATATCTTGTTCGCTGTTATTTGTTTTCCCCAGCGACAAATAATACTATACCATCACTTTTTATAAATTGCAAGTGTTTTTTTGAATTTTTTTTATTTTTTTGAATAAATTATTGTAAAGGCTTCTTGGAGTATATTTTATGATGAATTCTATCTGGTGTTTTATGATCTTATTTGGCTTGATCGTTGGAAGCTTTAATGGGAAGATTGCTGTACTTTCCGATACAATTCTTTCTTCCTCCAAAGAAGCTGTAGAACTCTGCATCCTTATGTTTGGAATTGTTGGTCTGTGGTCTGGACTCATGAGCATTGCCTTATCTCTTGGAATCACTACAAAACTTCAGCAAATGTTATCTCCCTTCCTTTCCTTTCTTTTCCCTAATTTAAAAAACAAAAAAGCAAAAGAATACATCAGCACTAATATTATTGCAAATATGCTAGGGCTTGGCTGGGCTGCAACTCCTTCTGGATTAAAAGCTATGGAAGAATTACAAAAAAATAATCCTCATAAAGATACCGCAACCAATGAAATGTGTTCTTTTCTTATTTTAAATATCTCATCCTTGCAGCTGATTCCGATCAATATCATTGCTTACCGCAGCCAATATGGTTCCGTAAACCCAACGAAAGTACTGATTCCTGGACTGATCGCAACTTTTGCTTCCACGATCATGGCTGTTATCTATATCAAATGGAAGGACCGAAAACGATGATCACATTTCTTGCAAATCTTGTAATTCCAATGTTTATATTTACTCTTATTTTATATGGAACATTAAAGAGGAAGGATATCTATACACCATTTCTTGAAGGCGTTATGGACGGCTTTAAGATCGTATTTGAGATTGCTCCAACTTTGATTGCTTTATTTTTTGCAATTCAGATCTTTCGTTCTTCTGGTGCTCTTGACCTGATTGTTCGTTTTCTGACCCCTGTCGGGAGTCTGCTTAAGATTCCTCAAGAAGTTCTTCCTGTGATTTTTGCAAAACTTTTTTCTTCTTCTGCTGCAACTGGATTTTTATTGGATATTTATAAAACTTCTGGTCCGGATTCTTTAGCGGGATTTATGTCCTCTGTGATCCTCAGCTCTACAGAGACCTGTTTTTATACATTATCTGTATATTATTCTGTGGTTGGAATTAAAAAAATCCGTTATACTCTGACTGGTGCATTACTTGCTGTGTTTACAGGAACCCTGATTTCTATTGTACTGTGTTATTTATAGCCTATCAAAATCTCTCTTTCCAAAAGAATTTTATTATTCCAAATCTTTTTTATTTTCCATCTCTCGGAAACTGACAACCAGATCATAAACTTCTGGTCTTTTCTCTTTCAAATGTTCATCCAGACGATGCCTTCTCTCTTTAAATCTCTGTGCAAGTTCTGGATGTTCTTTCATGATTCGTTCATGAATTTCTCTTCGATGTTCCTCAAAACGTGCCGCCAGCGTCCTTTCATCTTTTCCGGAAATATTTACAATCTCTTTTAAATGTTCTTCCAAATGTTCTAACCATTCATCTTCATCAAACGCTTCCATATGTGACCATCTTCCATGCAACAGATTTTCTACATTTCCATTTTGCTTTAGCTGCTCGATCTGGCGTGTGATCTGTTTCTCAATCTGATCTTCTGTCTCTGAACCAAATGCCCAGACAAACTCCTGCATCCGATTGTCCACACGCTTTCTTGAAGCACTTCTTTCTTCATTATCGACTCCGCCTTCTAATGGATATGGACGTTTGATTCCCATATCTTTTAATGCAATATGGATTGTTCTTCTAACACATCCCTCTTCAATCAGATAACCAATCCCAAGCTTTCTCATCTGCTCATTTAAACCAGCAATATGCTCTGTGATGTAAAACTTGATTCCTTGTTCTTTGAATGACTTATAAAGAATCTCAAGTCGATCTGCTGCCGTGATATCGATACTTCCGATTCCGCTTGCATCAAGAATTACCGCTTTAATATTTCCTCTACGTTCAATCTCCTGCTCAATATCCTGCTGCAGCACCCCTGCATTTGCAAAAAATAGATTACTGCTAAATCGATAGATCACAATTCCTTCGATCTCATGAATCTGCCTACTCTCTGCCAGATCACGAAAATGTTTATGTCCCGGCTGAATTCCTAAGAAACAACTTGCTGGTTTTGATGAGCGAATTACCATTTCCGCAAATGATAAAATAATTCCGATCAGTACACCATTGATCGTTCCAAGTAGCAGTACACCAATAAACGCTCCCCAGAAAATGAAACATTCTGTACGACTGACTTTCCAAAGTTTCACTGCAAGTTCAAATTCTGTTGCACCAAGAAGTGCTGAAATTACGATTGCTGTCAACACTGGTATCGGCAGATATCCTATAAATCCTGTTCCAAAAAGCAGTAAAATGATCATTGATAATCCTGCCACAATACTCATTAACTGCGTTTTCCCTTGATACTGCTCTCCCATTGCTGTTCTTGAAACAGATCCATTGATCGGACAGCATCCAGTCAATGCCGCCACAAAATTTCCCGCTGCAAATGCAAACAATTCCTGATTATCGTTGATACGGTATCCATTTTTCTGTGCAAAATTATTCTCTGCAAGAAGTGTTTCTGCCATAATAACAACTGCTACTGACAAGCTGATCGTCACTACTTCGTCCATCGGAACTAACGTAAGATCAGGAAAACTCCATCTTGGAAGTCCTGGTGATACTGCATCCAATGTCTTGATTCCCCATTCTTTCATCGGCAAAACCTGTGTCATGACTGCTCCTGCTGCCATCATCACTACTGCCATTGGAAATTTTGGCATTATCTTTTTGGCTCCCAATAAGATAACAAGTGAAACAATCCCTAAGATCAGTGACGGAAGATTGATCTGTTCTACTGTTTTTTCTATATGTTCCAAAAGTTCTAATAATTCTCCCGTTCCCGCAGTTCCACCCATAAGTTTTGGTACTTGCATCAAAATGATCGTTGAACAAATTCCTGTAATAAATCCACCCATAACTGGTGCCGAAATATAATTCACAAGTTTCCCTGCATGCATCAGATAAAATGCGATCAACCATACTGCCACAAAAAACGTGATGACTGGAACGACTGCAAGTGCTTCCTTGGAACCACTTTGGATATTCATTCCTAAAAGTGCTGACCCTACCAACGCTGCAGGTGCTGCATCTACCCCAAAGATAAATTGAGGTGATGTAGAAAATAGTGCAAATAAGATGATCGGAAACACAGATCCATATAATCCATAAACCGCTGGAAGTCCTGCAATCTGTGAATATCCCATAGAAATCGGTATAGATACTGCCATAATGATAATTCCCGTGATCACATCATGCATCAGGTTTCCTTTTTTGTAATTCTTCATTGTATGTCCTAATGTCATTCTTCCATTCCTTCTTTCTAATTTAAATGTTCCCTCATATAATTTAGAAACTGCTTCTGTGCATAATCTAAAGGCTTATTTTTCTTATAAAATAACGAAATCATTGAGTGAAATTCTTCTTCTAACGGTATCATTTTTATCCCATCACATTTTGCTTCGTTATATACTGTTGGAAATGTGATCGTGATCCCAACTCCTTCACTTACAAAACTCATAATCGTATTCGCCTGTGGAAATTCAAAAATTATATTTGGCTTAAATCCTGCTTTTTCACAAGCCTTAGAAAATACTTCGTAACTTCCGCTTCCCTTTTCTGGGAAAATAAAATTATCATTACAAAGTTCTTTTAGCTGGATTTTTTTCCTCCCATATAATGGATGTTTCTTATGAATAACTGCACATAGCCGGTCATCATATAATGGCGTAAATCGATATTTTTTCTCATCTTCCATTGTATTTTCTCTTAAGATCAAAAAGTCATAACTATCTGAATTTTCCTGAATCTCACTTGCAATCCTTTCGTCTATCACCATTTTTATATCCGGATATTGTTTTTTGAAATCTGCTACCATTCTTGCAAAATGATATGGTGCAAGTACTGGCATACATCCAATTTTGATCTCTTTATTTTTTTGTATGTTTTTTAGCATTTCTTCATACATTGATGTCATTTCTTTTGCATAAGACAAAAAGATTTCCCCTTCTTTGGATAACTCAAATCTCCGGGTATTCCTACGGATCAATGTTGTTCCTAATTCATTTTCCAGCTTTCTGATCTGCTTTGACAATGCACCTTGTGTCATATTACAAGAATACCCAGCCTCTGTGAAATTCTTTTGTCTGCATAATTCCATATAATAATATAGCTGTTGTATTTCCATTTTTATAATCCTCTTTTATTTTCATATATTTCATTTTACACTTTTTATTCTCATTTTTCATCATACTCAATCACTTTTAGCTGCTATTTTCTGTATATATTCCTACATGGAATATATCAAGTCTTAACTGGAATTGCAATACTTACTTCTACCTCTATATAATAAGAACACAAAAGGGAAATAAATTTATGAAAATATAGAATTTTGATAGAAAGGATGGATAAAAATATGAAAAACGAAAAAACTTTTTTCTACCATAGATTATTGTTTTATATTTTAGGACTGCTGATCATGTCTGTTGGTTCTAATTTATTTTTAAAAGCAACTCTTGGAGTTGCCCCAAGCTGTACAATGGCTTTAACTTTAAGTTATCTCTCCCCTGTTCACAGCTATGCTTTATTTAATTTTCTGATCAACTCAACATTTTTGATCTGTGAAGCAGTGGTTCTCCGTGAATTCGGGAAAATACAGTTTATTCAACTTGGGTTGACATTTGTTTATTCTTTATTTATTGAATTTACTTCTTATGGTTTATTCTTTATCGAGCCTCATGGTCTTGCAGCAAAGATCTTATTATCTGTTATTGCATGTGCAGTTTTATCTACAGGTGTTGGATTTACAATTAGTTCTGGATTTGCTGTTATGCCAATGGAAGGTCTTGTTAAGAGTATCGCTGAGAAGAAAAATGTAAGCTTTGGTGCCGTGAGAGTTTGTCTGGAAGTTTTATTTACAGTATGTTCTGCTGTCGCTTCTTTTGTTTTACTTCCAGAATTACCATCTGTTGGAATCGGAACTGTGATCGCTGCTTTCTTAAGCGGAAATATTACAAATGTATTTTCTTCACTGTTCCACAAAAGAATCAATGCTTACTTAGGATTTCAGGCATAATTTTTAACTTTAACAATATACAATAATATGCAGTAAAAAACCGTAATCACTACAAAAACTATTAGTGATTACGGTTTTTTATCATACTCTTTTATTATAAATGCTAAGTAATCTTCTAAATGATCTGATGACAGATATCATTCAAACAACATCTCTCACAATGTGGTTTCGTTCTTGCCGTGCAGACATCTCTTCCATGCCATACAAGTCTGTGACAAAAATCACTACCTTCTTCTGGAGGAATGATCTCCCATAATGCCATCTCCACTTTCTTTGGGTCTTTAATTCCATCAACCAAACCAATTCTATTCACAAGACGGATACAATGCGTATCTGTTACGATCGCAGGTTTTCCAAACACATCTCCCATGATCAGATTGGCACTTTTTCTTCCAACACCTGGCAGACTTAAAATAGATTTGAAATCTGTTGGGATGTTACAATCATATTCATCTCTTAAAACTTTCATGCATTTACTGATATCTCTCGCTTTGCTTTTTCCAAGTCCGCATGGACGTACAATTTCCTCAATATCTGCGACATCTGCTGCCGCTAATGCTTCTACAGTTGGATATTTTTCAAACAATCCTTTGACTACAACATTAACTCTTGCATCTGTACACTGGGCTGCAAGTCTTACACTGACTAATAATTTCCATGCCTGATCATATTCCAGTGTACAATCCGCATCTGGATATTCATTTTTCAAACGTTCAATTACTTCTAATGCTAATTCTTTTTTGTTCATTGATTGCAAATCCTCCCTAAAAGCTGTTTGGTTATTTTTGTTATTTTAGCACTGGAAAGAAAATTGGTCAAATTACAGATATCTCTGCATGATCTCGCACAAACGATTCATCTCCCAAGGTTTTGCAATATGCTCCTTCATTCCTGCATTTTTCGCCATTACAACATCTTCTGCAAATGCATTGGCAGTCATTGCTATGATCGGTATTTGTTTTTCTCTATATTTTCTGTGGGAACGGATTGCTGCCGTTGCTTCGTATCCATTCATTACAGGCATATGAATATCCATAAAGATCAAGTCATAAAAACCACTTGGTGCATTTGCAAATTTTTCAACGGCTTCTTTTCCATTTTCTGCAGTCTCAATGTTAGCCTCTTTATTGGATTTCCCTTCAATGATATTTTTTAGTGTTGCTGTAAGCCTTGATCTGAATAATGATTTTGCTATAAATTCATCAACTCCAGCCTCTCTTGCCTCTGCTTCGATCTCCGAATAATCATATGCCGATAAGATAATGATCGTCACATCATTTCCAAAAAACTTCTATTTTCCCCATAAAATAAATTTTTAAGTGAACCTTTGGTAATTTCCATAAACTCCTTGTAATCATATCCAAGATTATAAAGTAAAAATCCACTGACATTCGTAATTGTCAGATTCTCATCATAATGTCCTGTCATAAATCCAACTGCATGATTATTACGGATCACGTCTTTGATCATCTCATAACTATTCTCCTCCAAGTTTGAATCACCCACAGAATATATTATTTCTTCCCTAAATAACTCCTTATTCATTATTTCCTATTCCTTATTCATACTCTTTTTATCTATGTCAAATACTTTCTTGATATCTTCAAACATGTAAAAAACACTATAGATAAATATATCTACAGTGTCCCCTGCACTCTTATTATACAATGTGCAACTGGCTGCCATGTCAAAGGCCCTATAGCTTTGCGTCACAGCCTTTCGACTGCTTTGCCGTTATATCTTTCTTTCGTTCAATATATTTTAATCCTTCATATCCAACAACTGATGTTGTATACACGCGATCTTGATAACTCTCTCTTGGCGGCATGATACAGTTTGTTGTAAATAATCCATCCATTACCAATCGGTCGGCTTCTTTGGTCCGGTGTGTATTTGTAACTGCTTTCCACAGACACCTGTTACCACACATCCTTTATTGCCTGCTGTCTGCTGGCATTGAAAACAAAATATATCTGGCATCTTATTTCTCTCCTTTTTTATTTGTTAATAGAAATAAGATGTGCAAAATTCTCTGTGACTATTCGTATTAATTTCTTTTCCATATCCTGATTTAAAACTCTCTTAGGAATAATAAGTGCTTCTATGGAACTAATATAAATGTAAAAAGCCGTCTCTGTTTCACAAACATTTTCTACCTTTTGATAATCTACTTTCACTTCCTGGCCTTTTGTTATCTCTATAATCTGATCTTCCGTAAAAGTTAATGTTATTTCTTCTGCAAATGGTAGTCCTTCTGTTTCTATCATTTTAAGAATTGTCTTGCGAATACCTCTTTTCATAATCTTTTTAGCCTGTGCTACACATACAATTGAAAAAATGCATAATACAATTACTTCTGTAATGATCAACATTTTTTCTGCTCTTGCCAAAATGAAAATTACTATCGCAAGAACACTGATCATTGGTCCTGCTAGTTTTAGAAAAAACAGATTTCTCTTTCCTACCTCTGAATGAATTAACTGATGAAATTCGTTGAATTCTATGTAGTCTTCGTCTGTTAATTTGTAATTTAGTTGCAGCATATTCCTTCCCCCCCTGCTTTATTTTTAAGATAACGCATATACTTTAATCAAAAAAGATCCAGAGAGTACCATTCTCTGAATCTTTTATTATGCTTATCTCCTAAAAACTATACTTATAGTTTACATATGTTCCCGAAAATAGTCATGAAAATACTGCATAACCTTCACCAACAGATCCTGTTCCTGCTCATTTAACGTATCAAGCAGTCTCTGGATCATCTGTTTATGAAATTCTCTATGATGATTGTATGCTTTTCTCCCTTTCTCAGAAAGTGATATATAAACAACCCTTCGGTCTCTCTCCCCACGTTTGCGGATCACATATCCTTTCTTCAAAAGATTACTGATAGCGGTTGTAAGTGTCCCAACCGTAATATTTAAATCTCTAGCAATCGTTGACATATTCTTAGGTTTCTTAATCCCGATCGCATCAATAATATGCAGATCTTTATTTGAAATATCCTTAAACTCATCCGTGATCACGGCTTTCTCTTCTTCATACGAAATTCCGTGGAATAAGTCTACCACCATATTATTTAAACGATCCTTATCCAATTAATCCACCTCCTAAAAACAACGATTTAAGAGTATTATACCTTTAATTGTTGGAATTTTCCACTTCTAAATTGTGTGCTTCACCGATTACTTTTGCTAATGCTTCTTTCGCCTGTGTTGGCAGTGCATTGTATCCACCATCTTCTACGTCTTTCTCGAAGACAAAATTTAATCTGTCTGTCATTCTTGCTTTTAATGTCTCTACATAATTCATATCGCTGAAGTCTGAAACATATCCTTCCATCTCAAGCACTTCAATATCTGTAAATGGTCCCCACTGTTTGAATTCTCCAGTTCCTTCTACAACCTGTTCAATAGCAGAAATTGTTGTTGCAGGTTTGATATCTTTACCCATGAAATCGCCTGTATTGATGATATAGCAGTCCACATTTCTTTCTTTTACAAGTTTTCTAAATTTCTTATAGTCATTTACAAGAGGATATGTTCTAAATGGGTTTGCGTATGGTTCTACAACCAGACGGTTTGGATCAACTCCAGGAGCTAAACGTTCTGCACTGCTTCGTTTTGTTGCAAGTGTTGCTCCCATAACAGATGCTAAGGATGCTCCCTTGATCTTAACGATTGGTGGGATTGTTGGGTCTTTCATGATCCAGAAGATTGCATTTACTGGATCATTGATCTTATCTACACGGTTTGGTGACCATAATTTGGACTTAATCGCACGACCATTTCCGTTACGGATATCTTCTGTGACAAGAACGACTTTTCCTTCGCTGTCTCTTGTTGCTGAGCAGTTCTGTGCTGTTAACAGATATTTATTATCTGGGCATCCTGTTGGATAGTCTGCTGTCTTATCAAAATATGTTGGTTCCATTGCGATAGATGCACCTGTTTCTGTGTTGATGATAAATGCATCGTCATGCAGAACCTGAATTTCTTCGTATTTGTTATTATGTGTTGCATGTGTTAATGTGGATTTTCCGGATCCTGATAATCCGAAGAAAGATGCTACAAATTTTTCTCCGTTATCTAATTTGAATTCTTTCTGTCCACCATGGCAGGAAGCATATCCGTTACGGTTTGCGATCGCCCATGCGATTGTTAATGTACCTTTCTTATGTTCTCCAAAGTATTTCATACCAAGAAGTGCAGCACAGTTTGTATCTGTATTAAAATATGTTAATCCTAAAGGATGTTCTTCATGTGTCCACTGTGGGTCTGAGAAAATATAGATATCTGTCTCATCAGCAATTGGCTGTGAATTCTTATACATTTCATTGTATTTAGGATTCATATACTGGAAGTTTAACATCCATGAATATAAGATATTTTCTTCTCCTTCTGGAATTAAAAGATGTGCTTTTACCATAAATTCAGGATCTAATCCGATATATACCTGCGCATGATATAATGTCGTCCATCTTGTATCATAGATCGCATCCATCAGTTTCAGATCCAGATCATTTGTATCAACACCAGGTTCACTGGAAATTCTTCTTGCAGCCGCGCAGCGTCCAGTCACTGAGCCATCGTTAAATAACAGAACTTTGGAACCTTCATCTAAACCAATTGCTTCTGGTTTATATACTGGCATATCTGTAACGATCGTTCCAGGAGAATTCTTTGCTAATTCATAAGCCTGTTTTAAATCTGTTACCTCTACGACGTTGTTCCCATAAAATGCTGCTTCGATAATGGATCTTGTTTTTGAAAATCCAGGCTTTCCTTTTCCGATTTCTTCGTGTGTGTAATAAGCTTTTGTTGACATAAGTTACTTCCTCCATTCATAGGTTGCTTTCGATGCGCTTTCTCAAAATGTCAAAACTACATGGGCCTGCATCTAAAATCTCTGTGTGGTATGCTTTCAAGTTATATTGTTTTCCTGCCTTGTTCTTATAATCTTTCAAAAGCTCACAAAACTCCTGATAACCAATGTAATAAGACAAATAATTTGCAGGATTCTCGATGATCATCTGAAATAGTTCATCTGCCTGAGACTTCTCCATCCCAAATGATCTTAAATACGCTCTGACATCTTTCTTCTTCCATCCTTCATAATGAACTCCAAAATCGACTCTTGAACAAAGTGCCAGATTGTACTCGTACATCTCCATATTCATCTGCTGATAAATATCGCCATATCCTTTGGCATCATTCATCATACTGTAACTAAAACCTTCCACATAAGCTGCATATCCTTCTGAATATCCTGGATAATCAAGAATATAGCGTATCGGATCCTCACCTTTTGCCGCATAATAAACATTCTGATATAAATGCCCCGGATATCCCTCATGTGCTAAAGTCGGATACAACTCTGCAGTTTGTGCCTGATTTACATAAATCACATTCTCCTTGTAAGAATCGATTGCCGGCACCATATAGAACGCCGGACTAGTATATTCTTCCATGGTTTTGTGCACATATTTTATTTTACAGCTGACTTTTGGTGCCTTTGGATAATATTTTACCATCTTTTGCCTTAGTTTGTTAAGTACCTTTTGTGAATTTTGCACAATTTTAATATTTTTTTTAGATTTTCTATATCTATTTATGATATTAGGATACTTTTTTTGTAATTTTATAAGTTTTCGAAGACATTTTTCAATGGATTGGTCACTGATCTCAATCATTTCTTCCACTGTTTTATCTGATCCTGTCTTCTGTGCAACTAATGCTTTGTAATATTCTTTTCCATTTTTGTAGTAATACAGACCATTTTTATTTTGCCCATTTCCTTTTAGTGCTTGTAAATGAGAATATAATTTTTCGTAAGCTGGAATAACTTTTGTCCTTACTAGTTTCTTATTTTTCCTGCAGTATTTCTTTTTCTGTGATGCATTGATTCCTTTGATTTCTGCCATCCTTAAATTAAATGTTGCAACCAATATATTATTTTTATTTCGTTTTATAACGCTTTGAATCTGTTGCAATACTCCTCTTAGTGACTGATCTGATATAAATAAATTTCTCTTTACCTGTTCCTTACTATATTGGATCAATGAATTAAAATATCCATCCAGTCCTTGTAATAATCGAAAATAACTTTTGATATCTTTTTCGTTTTTTAGACGATATTCACTTAATGTCAATAGAATCTGTACCTGCTGCCCAGACGTTTTTCCAAGGATTCTCTCATAATAAGGATACATGGACAGATTTTTCTGTCTTTTTAAGTAATCCAACAAAATCATATATGTATTTTGTTGTTTTTTCGTTAATTCCTTTTGTTTGATTTTTTTTAATTTCTCAAGTTCTCTTGAAATTCTAATCTTTTCATTCAATATATTTTTTTCATTCATCACTGGGTAGAGATCTTGGGACTGTTTTACCCCATATTTTTCAGAATTTTCTAAAAGGTAGTGCTTTGTAATTTCATTTTCCGATGCACTTTCTCTAAAAAATGTCGTAACATACTGGTTAAATGCTTCTTGTGATGTATTCTTTGTCTGATCTTTTTTCTCTTTGATCAGGCTGTAAACTCCAAGAAATATCAGACAAATTCCGATCATGATCAATTTTATTCTGACCTTTTTTAATCTTCCTTCCAATTCCGTTTCTCCCTCCATATCACTGCCTGTTAATATCTTATTTTTTAAAGAAAAGAAATAGACTATCCGCTAAAGATGTACTATAATTAAAAGGATAGAATCAAGAAATCGGAGGAGCACTATGAGTAAGAAACCATATTATATTACGACTGCAATTACTTATACTTCCGGAAAACCTCATATTGGTAACACATATGAGATTATCCTGGCAGACAGTATTGCTCGATATAAAAGAATGGAAGGCTATGACGTATTTTTCCAGACAGGAACAGACGAACATGGTCAGAAAGTAGAATTAAAAGCAGAAGAAAAAGGTGTAACACCAAAAGAATTTGTTGATGATGTTGCTGGAGAGATCAAGAGAATCTGGGATCTTATGAATACTTCTTATGACCGCTTTATCAGAACTACTGATGAAGATCATGAGAAACAGGTTCAGAAGATCTTCAAGAAATTATATGAACAGGGAGATATCTACAAAGGTGAATATGAAGGTTTATACTGCACACCTTGTGAATCTTTCTTTACAGAGAGCCAGTTAGTCGATGGTAAATGTCCTGACTGCGGACGTCCAGTACAGCCTGCAAAAGAAGAAGCTTATTTCTTAAAATTAAGCAAATATGCAGACCGTCTGATCGAACACATCAATACACATCCTGAATTTATTCAGCCAGAATCCCGTAAGAATGAGATGATGAATAACTTCCTTATTCCAGGACTTCAGGATCTGTGTGTTTCAAGAACATCATTTTCATGGGGAATTCCAGTAGACTTTGATGAAGGTCACATCGTTTATGTATGGTTAGATGCATTAACAAACTATATCACAGGTATTGGTTATGACTGTGATGGAAACAGTTCAGACAAATTTAACAAGTTCTGGCCTGCAGATCTTCACCTGATCGGTAAAGATATCATTCGTTTCCATACAATTTACTGGCCAATCATCTTGATGGCACTGGATCTTCCACTTCCTAAACAGGTATTTGGACATCCTTGGTTACTTCAGGGCGATGGTAAGATGAGTAAATCTAAAGGTAATGTTTTATACGCTGATGATCTGGTTGACTTCTTCGGAGTTGACGCAGTTCGTTACTTCGTTCTTCATGAAATGCCTTTCGAACGAGATGGTGTGATTTCATGGGAATTAATGATCGAGCGTATGAACTCTGACCTTGCCAATATCCTTGGTAACCTTGTCAATCGTACAATCTCTATGTCCAACAAATATTTTGGCGGAATCGTAGAAGACAAGGGTGTTGTCGGAGATTATGATGATGATCTGAAAGCCGTTGTAACAGGTACAAGAGATAAAGTTGCTGAGAAGATGGCTGACCTTCGTGTTGCAGATGCAATAACTGAGATCTTTAACCTATTCCGCCGCTGCAACCGTTACATCGATGAAACAATGCCTTGGGTATTAGCAAAAGACGAAGCTTCTAAAGACCGTCTTGCAACTGTTTTATACAACCTTGTAGAGGGAATTACAATTGGTGCATCTTTATTATCATCATATATGCCAGAGACATCTGAGAAGATCTTTGCTCAGTTAAATACATCTATGGTTGAATTTGATAACCTTGCAACATTCGGAAACTACAAGAGTGGTACAAAAGTAACGGAAAAACCTCAGATCTTATTTGCAAGATTAGACGAGAAAGAAGTTATGGAGAAAGCCAAAGTCTTAATGGAGAAACAGGCTGCTTCTGTGAAAGCTGCAAATGCTGCCATCGAAGAAGATACTGTTATTGACATTGAACCAAAAGATGAGATCACTTTTGATGATTTCACAAAGATGCAATTCCAGGTTGGTGAGATCATTGCCTGTGAAGAAGTAAAGAAATCAAAGAAACTTCTTTGCTCTCAGGTTAAGATTGGAAATCAGGTAAAACAGATCGTTTCTGGTATCAAAGCTTACTACAAACCAGAAGATATGGTTGGTAAAAAAGTTATGGTACTTGTAAACTTAAAACCAGCCAAATTAGCAGGAGTTCTTTCCGAAGGAATGCTTCTTTGCGCAGAAAATGAAAAGGGTGAATTAGCCCTTGTGACACCAGATAAAGATATGCCAGCAGGTGCTGAAATTTGTTAATTTTACTTACTTGTTCATTAAATTTTAGATAAATAAATAAATTGACAACCAGATTTTGGTATGCTATGGTTTAGTTATAAAATGATTGAAGACAATTAAGGAGGTTTACACATGAAAAGTACAGGCATTGTAAGAAGGCTTGACGAACTTGGAAGAATTACTTTACCGATCGAATTACGTCGTAACTTTGATGTGAACGAGCGCGATCCTCTTGAAATATTTGTAGATGATGACAAGATTATTTTAAAAAAATATAATCCTGCAGATATTTTTACTGGAGAAGATATGGATGATCTGATCGACTACAAAGGAAAGAAAGTCTCAAGAAAATCTATTATCGAATTAGCTAAGCTTGCAGGATTCGAAATTACTGAAGCATAATTTTTGAATCAAACAATAAATATAAGAAAGGCTGTCGTATTAATAACAACTAATACGACAGCCTATTTTCATTCATATTGTAATGCTCTTATTTTTACAAAGGAAGGTGTTCTTATGGGAATTACTATAAATTGGCTGCTACATAAAAGTACACTTAAAAATTTAAAAATACTACTTTCCGTAGTTTTAACCGGTGGCGTACTGCGATCCTTTCTTCTTTTGGCTATGATCCTCATATAAAGGAGGAGCCCTACCATGAAAAAGAAGATCAAAGAGCTACGCGAAAAATATATTTTAAATCCTGCCCACTTTTATGTGGGATATTTTTCTTTTATTCCTCTTCCAATAACTGCTGATAGATTTCTCTTTTACCAACACCCCGATCTTTTGCTACCAATTTCATCGCTTCCTTCTTAGAATGTCCCTGGTCCATATAATGTTTCATATGATCTTGCAATGGAATCTTTAAAAATTCTTCCTGACTTTCTTCTTTTAATTCTTTGAAAGATTTTCCCTCTATGATCATCACACATTCGCCTTTTGGTGGGTTTTCTCTATGGTAGGCAAGGATTTCACTCAGTGTGGATTTAAAAACGCTCTCATGCTTCTTCGTGAGCTCTCGGCATAGTGTCATAGCTCTGTCTCCAAGCACTTCGTACAGTTCTTCTAATGTTCTTACAAGACGATGCGGTGCTTCATAGATAATCATCGTTCTTGTCTCATTTTCCAGAGAATCAAGAATCTGTTTTCTCTCTTTTTTATCTGCCGGAAGAAATGCTTCAAAACAAAATCTTCTTGTTGGCTGCCCAGAAATGATCAATGCATTGATCAATGCACATGCCCCTGGTAAGGCTGTCACTGTGATTCCTGCTTCGTGACACTGTCTCACCAACTCTTCTCCCGGATCTGAGATTCCTGGTGTTCCTGCATCTGTGATCAGTGCAATATTTTTTCCTTCCTGCAATTGCTTTACAAGCACTTTTGCTTTCTCCACACGATTATACTCATGATAACTTGTCATTTTCGTCTTAATCTCAAAATGATTTAATAATTTGATGCTGTGTCTCGTATCTTCTGCTGCGATCAGATCAACTTCTTTTAATGTATTGATCACACGAAAAGTAATGTCTTCGAGATTACCAATCGGTGTCGCACACAGATATAATGTTCCACTCATACTTATTCCTCCGGATTCATTCCATAAATCTTATAAATTTCTTCTGTATATTTTCCTTCTTTTTCATAGACGATCAATGGAGGCTCTACCGTCATTCTTGACTTTCCACCTTTTACTGCTTCTAACAGAAATATATTCGGTTCTTTATCGATATATGGATGCACAAAACGAATTCTTTTAGGCTCCAATCCATCTTTTGACAACTGGCATAAAATTTCTGATAAACGAAATGTCCTGTGTACCAGAAATAATTTTCCTTTATTCTTTAAAAGCTTCTTCGCTGCTGCCGTAATATCCGCAAATGTACACAAAATCTCATGTCTTGCGATTGCTTTTGTCTCGGACGGATTCTTAAGTCCATGCTGCCCAATCATATATGGCGGATTCGATGTGATCGTATCAAAACTGTCATGTGAAAAAATCGCAGAAGCTTCTTTGATATCACCCTCCACGATCTCTATCTTATCTTCCAAATGATTTAATTTGACACTTCTTGCCGCCATCTCAGCCATCTCTGACTGTATCTCAAGCCCTGTAAGATGAGCAGCATTACTCTTTGCTTCCATCAAAATGGGAAGGATTCCAGTCCCCGTACCAAGATCCAGAACTCTCCCACCATTCTTAACTTGTGCAAAATCAGATAAAAGAACTGCATCCATTCCAAAACAAAATCCTTGTTCTTTCTGAATGATCTGATAACCATTGATCCCAAGATTATCAATTCTTTCTTTTTCCATGTCCTTTATTACATCCTTGATTCTTATTATTGCATCCTTTGCTGCAGCCTTGACATCCCTGTGGTTTCTTCTTTCTCATCACAAGATCATCAATCTTATATTCCTGAATTTCTTTATCTCCATTCTCATCTTCAACGATCAGTTTTACCTTTTGTCGAAGGACATCAACTCTCTGCACTTCCCCAAATACGCCATCTTTTGTCTTTAATTTCTCACCAATATTTGGAAGTTTACTGTTTAAATATTCGTAAGTTTCCTGTTCATTCTTAAGACAGCACATTAATCTTCCACAAACTCCTGAAATCTTTGTTGGATTCAAAGAAAGATTCTGTTCTTTTGCCATTTTAATGGAAACAGGTGCAAACTCTGATAAAAATGTATTACAGCATAACTTTCTTCCACAGATTCCCATTCCACCGAGCATCTTAGCTTCATCTCTAACACCAATCTGTCTTAATTCAATTCTTGTTCTAAACACTGCTGCCAGATCCTTTACAAGTTCACGGAAATCAACTCGTCCATCTGCTGTAAAATAAAACAGAACTTTATTATTATCAAATGTATATTCTGTTGATACCAACTTCATATCAAGGTTATGTTCTTTGATCTTCTCTAAACAAATCTGATATGCTTCTTTTTCTTTCTCCCTGTTCTTCTCTGCTCTTTCTTCGTCTTCTTTGGTTGCGATTCTTAAAACAGGTTTTAATTCATCTCCAATGCATTTTTCCTTTACCTGTCTTCTCTCAGAAACGACGGATCCAAATTCAATTCCTCGGGCAGTTTCCACGATGACATGATCTCCCGACCTCACCTGAAATTCTTTTGGATCAAAGAAATATATCTTTCCTGCAGTACGAAATCGCACTCCAACTACTTCTACCATACTTTACCATTCTCCTTTATCGTCACGAGCAACATTTCAATTGCCACTTCAAAATTAACATTCGCGATTAGTCGTCTTCTAGCCTTCTCAACTTCATCAAGAATATGACTGATTCCTTCAAATGAAATATAAATCTCCTGATCTTTTAACTGGCGGTATTTATCTTTAAATACCAGCTGATTTAGTGATCCTGTTGTCTTAAGAATCAGCATATCACGATACCATACCATAATTATATCAAGGAAATCATAAATCTCATTCTTATATTTTGTCAGACTCTTAGCATAAGATACAACTTCATAGATTTCCATACTCTTCATATGTGTAATGACATTCATCGTATCATTTAACATATCTTTAAATTCTTCTGTCTCTAATACATGAAGTGCACGTCCAATATTTCCAAGTGAAAATGCTGCTGCAAATGCGATATCTGCATGACTTGCCCCTGTATTTGCCTTCAGATAATCTTCAATCTCATTCTCTCGGACACTTCCAAGTGTCATGGATACGCATCTTGACAGAATCGTATCTAACAGTCTGTCTTTATTATTTGTTAACAAAAAGATTACTGCATATGCAGGTGGTTCTTCCAAAGTCTTTAATAAAGCATTCTGGGCTCCTGCATTCATACGGTCTGCATCATCAATGATATAAATCTTATAATCACCACTATAAGGTTTGATATCGATTGTTTCATTGATTCCTTTTCGAATGTCATCAACACGAATTTCATACTTTTCATGAGTAATATAAATGACATCTGGATGATTTAATGAATCTACCTGCTTACATGCTGCACATTCACCACATCCATCTTTGTGTTCACACAGAAGTGCCTTTGCAACTGCCTTTGCGATCATCATCTTTCCGCTTCCATCTTCACCACTTAATAAATAAGCGTGGGAAACCTTTCCCGTCTTGATTGCTTCTTCAAAATGAGAAATTATTTTTTTATGTCCTATAATTGCATCAAAACTCTTCATACTACATCACCCTTTACCATGAAATTTTTTGTTGACCTGTGAAACGATCTGCTGATGAATCTCTTCAATCGGCAGGTTTCCGTCAACGGTGTAGATTCTCTCTGGATGCAGACTTGCAAGCTGTCTGTATCCTTCAACAACCTTCTTGTGAAAATCAATTGTCTCGCTTTCCATTCGATCAAGTTCTGCTTGTTTTTTCTTCCTTGAAATACCGGCTTCTGCATCCAGATCGATCATAATCGTCAGATCTGGCATCGTATCTCCAATTGCGAACTGATTTACTTCATAAACAAGATCAATTCCCATTCCTCTGGCAATCCCCTGATAAACTGCGGAAGATTCTACAAAACGATCACAGATCACAATCTTCCCATCTTCTAATGCCGGACGAATGACTTCTTCGATCAATTGAGCTCTGGCAGCTGCATAAAGCAGTAATTCTGTCATATGCCCCATCTCAGTGAATTCTTTGTTAAGGATCACATTCCTTACTGCTTCACTGATGGGAGTTCCGCCAGGTTCCCTACATACTATTATATCATAACCTTTAGCAGATAAGTAGTCTCTTAGTAATTCAATTTGTGTTGTTTTTCCAGCTCCATCTGGTCCTTCAACGGTCAAAAATAATCCCATGTTTATATCCTCTCATCTATTATGTAAATTTTATGGTTATCAAGTCCAATAACCTTCATATCATTTTGTTCATACTGGCTGATCTTATGAATCGCATGATCATCGATCACTTCCCCTGGCACAACTAACGGAATTCCTGGTGGATATAAGAAAACAAATTCCGCAGCGATCATACCTTCTGCCTGCTTATAATCAATCTGACAACGTTTTCTTCTCGTTGCTTCCTCTGGTTTCATTGCTTTTCGATTCTTGTGAAAATTCATTTTCTTAAAATTATTTTGTATATGATTTTTATTTTGTTTTTTCTCCAGATCGATCATCTGATCAATCTCTGTCATTGCTTCATACAGCCTATCATACCCTTCCTGTGTATCACATATACTTGTCATTGCAATCACATAATATAGTTCAGACATTTCCATTTCCAAGTGATACTGATCTCTCAAAATCTCAAATAATTTTTCTCCAGATATCATTGTATTCTTTACCGAAAATACAAGTTTTCCAATATCATCTGTTCGAACTAATTGGATATGTTGTAATTTTTCTAATTTTTCACGAAGTATCCACAATCGCTCACAATATTGTTGAAAATATCCACGATTTCCATCACAAATGTGGATACATTGTTCGATAGAGCTCATTAATACATATGAGGGACTGCTACTTTGAAAGATAGAAAGTTTCTTCTGCATCATTTCTTTTGAAACACAATCTGTGCATAAATGCAATAATCCTGTCTGTGTCATTGCTGGCAATGTCTTATGTAGACTCTGGATTACAATATCTGCTCCAGTACTTACTGCACTTTCCGGAAATGCCTCATGATAAATAAAATGAGCTCCATGTGCTTCATCTACGATCAATGGAATATCATACTGATGTAAAACATCTGAAATTCCTCGAATATCGGATACTCGTCCTTCATAAGTCGGAGAAACTAGTACCATCGCCTTGATCATCTTCTCTTCTTTGATAACTGCTTCTACCTGTTCTTTTGTAATTCCTTCACAAATTCCATCTTCATCAACTTCTGGGTAAATATAAACTGGATCCAATCCTAACAATTCAATCGCATGATACACTGACTTATGGCAATTTCTTGCTACTAATATCTTGTCTCCAATCTTACACAAGGCTGCAATTGCTGACAGATTTCCTGCTGTACTGCTATTAACTAAAAGATAACTTTCCTCTGTTCCATAAATCTGTTTTAAGTTATCCATCAAGTCACGAATCATCTCTTCTGGATGATGCAGATCATCAAATCCTGTAATCTCTGTGATATCAACCTTTGCAATCTCATCAAGTAATGGATCTATTTTTAAATTTCTTTTATGTCCCGGCATATGAAAAGGATATTCTTCTCCATATTGTAATTGTTTCAACTTGTCATAAATTGATGTCATTTTTTATCCCTTTGTAAACATATTTTTTCATTTTCATTATATCATACTTAATTCCTATTGAATAGGAATTAAAAAAAGAGTAAACTTTCGAATTTTTCATTCTTTCTAAAAGCTAACTCCTTGGATCTTCTTATAAATTTTCCCGCAAAATAAAAAAGATGCCCAGAGCCGGAATCGAACCAGCGACACGAGGATTTTCAGTCCTCTGCTCTACCGACTGAGCTATCTGGGCATAATACTTATTAAAAATAAAAAATTGCGGGAGCCGGATTTGAACCAACGACCTTCGGGTTATGAGCCCGACGAGCTACCAGACTGCTCCATCCCGCGATAATGATCAAATGGTTGGAGAAGGATTCGAACCTTCGAAGGCGGTGCCAACAGATTTACAGTCTGCCCCCTTTGGCCACTCGGGAATCCAACCATATATATTTAAACACCTAAATCAGAACTTAATCATGACTAGGTGTGAAGCCGTTGACCGGACTTGAACCGGTAACCTGCTGATTACAAATCAGCTGCTCTGCCAATTGAGCCACAACGGCATAGTTATTAAATTTAAAAGTGGGACCAATAGGACTCGAACCTATGACCCTCTGCTTGTAAGGCAGATGCTCTCCCAGCTGAGCTATGATCCCAATTATTCAAAAAATAAAGCGACCCGGATGGGAATCGAACCCACGACCTCCGCCGTGACAGGGCGGCGCTCTAACCAGCTGAGCCACCGGGCCTTATTTAATAAAGGATATACCTTCAAAACAACATACAAGAACTATTCACATCTCTTCCACTCTGCCTTCTTTGGTTAAAGCCTCGACCGATTAGTAACAGTCAGCTCCATGCGTTACCACACTTCCACCTCTGCCCTATCTACCTCGTCGTCTTCAAGGGGTCTTACTACCTTTCGGTATGGGAAATCTTATCTTTAGGGGGGCTTCACGCTTAGATGCCTTCAGCGTTTATCCCTTCCAGACTTGGCTACTCTGCGATGCACTTGGCAGTACAACAGATACACCAGCGGTCCGTCCATCCCGGTCCTCTCGTACTAAGGACAGCTCCTATCAAATTTCCTCCGCCTGCGCCGGATAGGGACCGAACTGTCTCACGACGTTCTGAACCCAGCTCGCGTACCGCTTTAATGGGCGAACAGCCCAACCCTTGGAACCTGCTACAGCTCCAGGATGCGATGAGCCGACATCGAGGTGCCAAACCACTCCGTCGATGTGAACTCTTGGGAGTGATAAGCCTGTTATCCCCAGGGTAGCTTTTATCCGTTGAGCGATGGCAATCCCACTTTATACCACCGGATCACTAAGTCCTACTTTCGTACCTGCTCCACCCGTCGGTGTCACAGTCAAGCTCCCTTCTGCCTTTGCACTCTTCGAATGGTTTCCAACCATTCTGAGGGAACCTTTGAGCGCCTCCGATACCCTTTCGGAGGCGACCGCCCCAGTCAAACTCCCCGCCTGACATTGTCCCCTGACCGGTTCACGGCCACAGGTTAGAAATCCAACATGGTAAGGGTGGTATCCCAACAGCGACTCCGGTACAACTGACGTCATACCTTCTCAGTCTCCCACCTATCCTGTACATACCATGCCGAATCCCAGTATCAAACTGGAGTAAAGCTCCATGGGGTCTTTCCGTCCTGGCGCAGGTAACCAGCATCTTCACTGGTATTTCAATTTCACCGGGTGTATCGTTGAGACAGTGCCCAAATCATTACGCCTTTCGTGCGGGTCGGAACTTACCCGACAAGGAATTTCGCTACCTTAGGACCGTTATAGTTACGGCCGCCGTTTACTGGGGCTTAAGTTCAAAGCTTCGCTTGCGCTAACCTCTCCCCTTAACCTTCCAGCACCGGGCAGGCGTCAGCCCATATACTTCACCTTGCGGTTTTGCATAGACCTGTGTTTTTGCTAAACAGTTGCTTGGGCCATTTCTCTGCGGCCACTCTCATGGCACTCCTTCTCCCGAAGTTACGGAGTCATTTTGCCGAGTTCCTTAACAATACTTCTCCCGTCGGCCTTAGGATTCTCTCCTCATCCACCTGTGTCGGTTTGCGGTACGGGCACATATAAAACAATAGCGGCTTTTCTTGACAGCCAGGGGCCTGGACTTCCCTACTTATGTTCGGTACGCATCACGTCTTCAGATCATGCTGCGGATTTGCCAGCAGCACTCCTACCTCGCTTGCACCGGGATATCCATTCCCGGATTCCATTCCCTGTCTGTGTCCCCACAGTTCTGTTTATATGCGGTACAGGAATTTCAACCTGTTATCCATCGACTACGTCTTTCGACCTCGCCTTAGGTCCCGACTTACCCAGAGCAGATCAGCTTTACTCTGGAAACCTTAGATATTCGGCCTGAAGGATTCTCACCTTCATCTCGCTACTCATTCCGGCATTCTCTCTTCTTAGCAGTCCACCACTCCTTACGGTATGGCTTCATCCCGCTAACAATGCTCCTCTACCAATGTTTACACATTCCTAAGCTTCGGTGTCGTGTTTCAGCCCCGGACATTTTCGGCGCAGGGACTCTCGACTAGTGAGC